>NZ_JBVQPO010000003.1:0-457252 GCF_055710065.1 Ensifer sp. VA4
TCGAACTCGACCTCGGCCGCAATCACCCGCCGGTCGAGATCGAACTCTCGCCCGAACGCGCCGCCGCCGGCGACCACAGCCGCATCGCCTTCCGCCCGACCAAATGGAAACTCTTCAGGGACGGAGAGCGACAGGCTGTAGCCGCGGCGGCGAAAAGCGAAAGCAGCCCTATCGAGATGCAGGAGCCAACATTGGTTGCCCAGGCTTCCTGAAGAACGACACTTGGCCGTCGGGCTCAAGGAATCTCCAATGGCCAGACCTCGACCACGCCATGTGCAACGGCACAGGGCGTGAGCGATACGATTTCGACCGCTTCTGCCAAGTCAGCCGCCTCGATCACCGCAAAGCCGGCCACAGGAAGCGACGACGACATGAACGGACCGTCTCGCTTCTCGAGATGTGCAGCATTGGCGTTGCGCACCTGGACAGGCGCTCCGGCGATCCCCATCAATACCCCTCTTGCGCGAAGTTCCGCATCATGCACGTGCGCCGCGTCGCGGACCGCCGCCGCCGTGCGGTCGTAGCCTGCACGGTCTCCATATCCAATCGTGACGAATTTCGGCATGAACCTCATCCTCCTGGCACTCTACTTCCGACGGGCTAATTGACAGTCTGGCCGACGAGGCCTCCCGTAAGGCAACGCGGATGCACAGGGAAAGTTGCGACGAAACCAACGCCCGTGCCACCACAGGGAGGATGCAATGCCGACCATCATCGCCCACCACAAGATCACGAAAAGTGCGGAACATTGGCTGAAATCGCCGAAGCGTAAAGAGTTCTTCGGCCCGCTGGGGGTGACGAGCATTCGAACCTTCGTCGATCCCCGGGACCAGACCCAAGTGGCAATTCTCATGGACGTCCCTGATCTGGACGCCCTGTCGAAAGCCATGCAAAGCCAAGCCGCGGCCGATGCCATGGCCTTTGATGGCGTGGTGCCGGAGTCAATCGTGATCCTGGTCGAGGCGTAGGCACAGTCGGCGACGTCAAAACGTAGTGGAGAGCCGTCCCAACGACGATCCCGACCGGATCACCGGCGACCGCGAAAAGCTCGAAGGCCGAATTCGGGAGCTTTACGGGATCGACCAAGGCCCGCGCCCCGCGCAAGGTCGCTGATTGGTATGGCTGCCAGGCCCTACCGAACACGTCCACCCGTCGTCACTGGCTTAATTCCATGAAGAGGTATAGATTGTCCGGCCGGTCGTCGACCCAGAGCTGACGGCCGCGAATGACTGCATGGGAGATCGAGCGGCGAGTGCCGGTCTCGATCAGGAAGGCCGCGGGTCGAAGCCAATTCAGCGACACTCCGCGCGAGACTGAGAGCGTCAACTGGAGGATGGGTCGGAATCGCGGCCGCCAGGGAGGTTTCAATGCAGTGGGCAGTCAATGATCTCAATGGCCAATGGAATGCAGCCGAGCTTGAAATGCTCCAGCGGACATTCGACCGGGTCTGCCTGTGGCAGAACATCCCGCCGAACAGTCTGCGTGCCGGGCGCCTGGTTCGCTACCTGACAGATCAGCTTCGCGGCGGCATTAGCGACGAGGGTACCTTGTTTGAAAACGCCATGTTGCTGGAACGCTCGCGTTCGGACGCGACGTCCTTTCCGCGACGCGGCTCTCCGATGCGGGTGCTCAACTAGTCTGCGTTGATGGATAGGTGCGCCTAGCCGGCAGGGATCATCCCAGACGAGGGCAAAGCGGTCCGCGCCCTGGCCACCAGGTCGGTGCGTAAGATGACTGTTGCCTCGATCAATGCCGCGTCGGCTCTCCGGGGTCTGAGCCCGCCGTCGTCGCAACACGCCGATGCGAGGCGGGAACAAATCAAGCGCGCAGACGATTTCGCGGTCATGAAGACCGTGACACTGTCCACTGTGCTGTTGTTGCTCTTGCCCGCCGGTTTGGCCACGGCCCAGACGCTTCAGCCAGATTTGATCAACAGCGCGTCGATCACGCCCAGTTTATTGAAGCGGATAGCCGCCATCTCGGACAGGCCGGACCCGGCTATCGTTCGGCTTCAAGTTCTTCTCGACCGCGCGGGCGCATCGCCCGGGGTGATCGATGGCTACGGCGGCGAGAACGTTGCCAAAGCGGTCGCTGCCTTCCAGACCATGCAGGATCTGCCCGCAGAGGGCAGATTGGATCCCGACCTCCTCGAACGGCTTTCAAAGCAGACGCTGGTGGTGCACCCCTATGTCGTATCCGAGGACGACTCCAAAGGGCTGGTCGCCAAGATACCCAACGACTATTCCGAACAGGCGAAAATGGATCATCTCGGATACACAAGCGTCGAGGAGAGGCTGGCCGAGCGCTTTCACATGGATATCGATCTTCTCAAGGCGCTCAATGCGACTTCGACGTTCTCCGTCGGCGAGACCGTTTCCGTTGTGATCCCTGGCGCGCCAAGGCAGGGGATGGTCAAACGCATCGAAGCGCACCGACGCACCGGCCAACTGATGGCCTTCGGCGCCGACGGAACGCTGATCGCCGCCTACCCAGCCACGATCGGGAGCCAGGAGACGCCGTCCCCTTCGGGGACCCATAAAGTAAAAGGAGTGGCGCGAATGCCGCCCTATATCTACAATCCCAAGATCAACTTCCAGCAGGGCGACAACAGAGAGGTGTTGACCTTGCCTGGCGGTCCGAACAGCCCGGCCGGTAGCGTCTGGATCGACCTCTCGAAGCCCACCTACGGAATCCACGGCACGCCGGAACCATCACTGATTGACAAGGTCGGATCACACGGCTGCGTTCGTTTGACCAATTGGGATGCGGAGGAACTGGCGGCGATGATTGAACCTGGCGTGATCGTCGAGTTCGTCGACTAAACCTCTTTGACGCTAAGAAACGCGAAAAGGGCGACTGAAGTCAAAACGCGCCGCCTGCCGCGCGAATGGGTCGGTCCCGTCGCGATGGACCGTAATACCTCGATGTCGGGTGTTCAGCGGATGCGCGTATGGGCGCGCACGATATTCATCTGAAGTTCGTGGCTGGTTGCGTATCTGCCGAGCACCTTGATCAAACGCCGCTCCTCGGCCTTGTGGATACCGGTGCGCCGGCAATAATCCGCTACATCCCAGATATGTTTGGCCTGGGAATTGTCGACTGTTCGAACATCCGTGTGTTTCATTCTGTGCCTCCCCTTGCGAGCGCATAACGCTGGGAGGCTGGTTTGGTTCCGTGAGGGTCCTGAAATCAAAAAGCACCGGCGACAATTGTTCCTCAATGGAACGTAGCTTCCGTCTGCGGGTTTGGAGCGCGAAATGCCACTGAAACCAGGAGACGATGCAATGTCCAATAGACTTCTGATTGCGGCCATCATGGCCGTCTCTTTCACCGGCGGCGCCATGGCCCAGGCCGATATGACGTGCGATGAGGCGGGCATGACAAAACTGGAAACGGACGTGAACTCCATCACGGACGCAACCAAGAAGGAGGCGGCGACCAAGGAACTGGCCATGGCCAAGGAAGCGATGGCGGCGAAAGATACGGCGAAATGCAAGACGCACATGGAGAATGCCATGAAGGGCAAGGATGCCATGTGATTTCGCGAATACTGCCGGCCAGGGTGCCTTGCCGCTTCCCGCGTCGAATGCAGCCAGGCCGGCGGCCTGTCTTTTCCTGTGGCATTGTGGCATCCACCTTGATGCCCCATTCCCGGGTTCGCCGGTAGCACCGCATCGGCGGAACTTTGGGGCGACAGTCGACGGGCGCGCCTCAGAGATTTCGGCTAATCGATCTTCTGTAAGATGCGGCGGGCACGCTCGATGATCGGCGCGTCCACCATCCTGTCGCCGACCAAAAAGGCGCCTCTGCCTTCCGCCGCGGCACCTGTCGCAGCGTCCAGCACGGAGCGCGCCCAGGCGATTTTTTCTTCGCTGGGCGAGAATGCGGTATTCATGATCGGCACTACCGAGGGATGAACACAGGTCGCGCCATCGAAGCCATGGCGGCTTGCTTCTCGGGCAGCGGCCACAAGGGCATCGCGCTGCTGATAGTCTGCAACGGTCGCCAGAGTTCCGAACGACAACTTGCCCTCCGCCTTGGCGGCGAGATGCACGAGCAACTTGGGCAGACGTAACACCTCAGGAACCGGTTCGGCCCCTATGCTGGTGGCGATATCTTCCCCGCCGGCTACGAGGCCCAACACGCGCTGACAGGCCGCAATCGGCCTTGCGTCCAGCACGGCGCTGGCGTCTTCCAACAGCGCGACGAAGCAGAGCGGTTCACGCCCGAGTTCTCGCTCCGTCACTGCCAGGCGTTCGGCAAGGCTGCGCAACTGCTCCGGCGAGTTTGCCTTTGCGATGAAGAGACCGAAGGCCCCGGCGCGGCAAGCAGCCTCCGCATCCGCCTGCTGCATCTCCGGCTCGGCATTGACGCGCACGAAGACCTTTGCGCCACTTCGGCCCGCCATGGGGACTGCTTGCACAAGTCCGGCGCGTGCCGCTTGCTTTTCACCGTAGGCAACGGAATCCTCGAGATCGAGGATGATTGCATCGGCGCCTCGCTCGTGCGCCTTGGCGATAAAGCGCTCGGACGAGGCGGGGACATAGAGAAGGGACCGCAGCCTCATGGTGCATCGCCCTCCAAAATGAGGTTGATGGCTTCCATATCCAACCCGACCTCGGTCAGGACTTCAGCCGTGTGCTCTCCAAGCGCTGGCGCAGGTCTGCGCCACACACCCGGCGTTTTTGAAAGCCGCGGCACGATGTTGTGCATCGGCAGGCTGCCGAACTCCGCATCCTCCACGTCGACGATAATTTCGCGTTCGGCGAAATGCGGGTCGGCGATGGCATCGGCGATGTTATAGATCGGTCCGACCGTCGCGCCGGCGTCGCGCATGATCTTCAGCGCTTCGTCGTGGTCGTGCCGGGCGAACCAGCCGCCAACCGCTTCGTCGACTAGGTCACGATTCTTGACGCGCTCTGAATTGGTGGCAAAGCGCGGATCCTCGTTCATGTCGGCGCGACCGATGATCTCGAAAATTCGCCTTGCGACCTGCGGCGTGGAACCGGAAAGCGCCACGTATTTGCCGTCACGACATCTGTAGACGTTGCGCGGCGCGGCCGTGTTGGAAGCGCTGCCCACACGCTCCTTGATCTTGCCGGTCGTCTGGTAGATCGCGGCTTCCGGTCCGAGCACGGAAAACATCGGCTCGAGCAGCGACAGGTCGATCACCTGTCCTTTCGCGTAACCGCGATCGCGCGCAAGCAGCGCCGTCACGGTAGCCGAACTGCCATAGACACCCGCGATCATATCGGCGAGCGCCAGCGGCGGCAGCACCGGTTCACGGTCCGAAAAGCCCGTTCGGTAGGCAAAGCCGCTCATGCCTTCGACGATCGTGCCGAAGCCGGGAAATTGGGCATAGGGGCCGGTCTGGCCGAACCCTGAGATGCGCACGATGATCAGGTTGGGATTGCGCGCGTGCAGCGCTTCCGGCGAAAGCCCCATGCGCTCCAGCGTTCCCGGCCGAAAATTCTCGATGAAGACGTCGGCCGTATCGATCAGCGCCCAGAGCGCCGCCTTGGCCGCCTCCTGCCTGAGATTTAACACGACGGAGCGCTTGTTGCGACTATAGGTCTTCCAGTAGAGCGAGTGGCCGTCGTCCTTCCAGTCCCGAAGCGGATCGCCGGCCGGCGGCTCTATCTTGATCACGTCTGCGCCGGCATCGGCAAGCTGCAGCGACAACATGTTGCCGGCGACGAGACGTGAGAGATCAAGGACCCGGGTGCCGGCAAGCGGTCCCTTGGCAGTTGGATCGAACTGGCGCTTGGCAAATCCGCTCATCGAATTCGCTCCCCGGTTTCCTTGTCGAAGAGCAGCACCTTGTCGGCATCGATCGTGAGCCTCACGTCCTGGCCCGCCGAAAGTGGCCGACCGCCGTGGACGACCACCGAGATATCCTGGCCGCCCATATCGACGACGATCTCCTGATCCTCCCCGGTCGGCTCGACCAGGCTGATGCGGCCCGGCACGCCCATCGTTCCAAGCGTGATGTGCTGCGGGCGAATACCGCAAACGATACGCGTGCCGGGTTGCACCTTCCCTCCGAGGGGCAGCGAAACGCCGTCGCGGGTCGATGCCGTCTCGCCGTCTGCGATCGCCTCGATGAGGTTGATCTCCGGTGAACCTATGAAGCCGGCAACGAAGAGATTGGCGGGATCGTTGTAGAGTTCGAGCGGCGCGCCCGCCTGCTCGATCTTCCCGCCGTTCATGACCACGATCTTGTCGGCCATGGTCATGGCCTCTGTCTGGTCATGCGTGACATAGACCATCGTCCGGCGCAATCGCTGGTGCAGCTTCTTGATCTCGCTGCGCATCTTCACGCGCAGCTTGGCGTCGAGATTCGACAGCGGCTCGTCGAAGAGGAAGGCGCGCGGGTCGCGCACGATCGCGCGCCCCATGGCGACACGCTGGCGCTGGCCGCCAGAGAGTTCTCGCGGCAGGCGGTCGAGCAACTTTTCCAGGCCGAGGATTTCGGCTGCCTCCGTGACGCGCTTCTGGATCTCAGCCTTCGGCGCGCCGGCAAGCTTCAGCGCGAAGCTCATGTTCTCCGCGACCTTCATGTGTGGATAGAGCGCGTAGGACTGGAAGACCATGGCGATGTCGCGCTCCTTCGCCGGCATGTCGTTGACGACCTTGCCGCCGATGGTGATTTCGCCCGCTGAAATATCCTCCAGCCCGGCGATCATGCGCAACAATGTGGACTTGCCGCAGCCGGAAGGGCCGACGAGCACGACGAATTCGCCATCGGCCATTTCCAGCGAGATGTTGTTGAGCACGGCGACGCTGCCGTAGCTCTTGCCGACGCTTCTGAACTCTATCTCGGACATGTTTCCTCCCTTCTTTTCCTCTACGCGCAATCAGCGATCGGCAACCTCGAGCCGGCCGATCGACATGCGTCCGGCCGACGCCATGCGCAGGCCTGCCATGCCGTAGCGGAGCGTCGTATCGTCCGCCTGAAGCACCCGCTCGCCATCAACGGAAAGCGTCAGCTTGCCGCCTTCGACCGTGAGGTCGACCGCGTAGCTTCGGCCGTGTTCGATCCGGAAGGGCTTACGGGCAAGGATCGTGGTGCCGTGGTTTTCCAGCAGAATCACGGCCTCGCCATTCTCGAAGCCCGCCGCATAGAAGCGGCTGGTCCCTTGAGCACGCGCCATCACCAGATGCGAAGCGCCGGAGAGCGGCTGAAGCTCTGCAGTGACGCTGACGTCGCGCAGATACGCGTTACCGGTCCAGGCATCCGCATCGGTGGCCGTATGGGCATGGATGCGGCCCTGCTGCAGGCTCCAGTGGCCGCGGTTCCAGGTAAACCGGGTGATGCCGCCCCATTCCTGCGCCTCCTTTGCCGGGTCGATCACGACGCGGCCCTTGCCGGACACGGAGAAGTCCGCAAGGAACAATCGGCCGAGGAACTTCAGGCGGCCGAAATATTCGACCAGAATGCCGATCTCGTCGATCGCCTCGCCATTGCCATCGGGGATGGTGAACTCGTAGTCCTGCCAGCCGCTCGCCGAGGGTACGTGCCAGGCGCTCGTTTCCTGAATGGTACCGCTCATGGCGCGACGAACGTAGGACGCCACGCGCAGGTTGCCGTCGCCGTTCCACGGGTCGAGCCAGAGTTTGAACTTCACCCGCTGGCCGTCATCGGCAAGCGGCGTGAACATCGGGCGGTAGCGCTCGTCGTCGAAATCGGAGCGGCGGTAGAAGGGCTTCCAGAAGACGCGACCGCCCTGCCCGCGCTCCAGCCGGTCGAGGAGAATTTCCAGCGATCCCTTGGCATTCTCGGTGTGACGTTCCGCCGATGCCTTGACGGCAATCTGGTTGAACGGCTCGGTGCGGAAGCCATGGGTCGCGCCGGGAGCATCGAAATCGAAGCGCACGCCGCGACGCTCGAAGTCCTCGACCCAGAGCGCCGGTGCTTCCCGCCCCTCAAGCCGGAGCGCCAGCACGGTCAGCTCGCGGGCGAAGGAGGGAAGGTCGACGACGTTGATCGTTCCGGTAACGCCCGAAGCGACGACGAAATCGTTGATCGGCTTGCGGTATTTATCCCAGCCCGGCTGCACCTGCTGCAAGGTGCCGACGATCGCACCGGCATTGCCAGCGTTGCAGTCCGTGTCCCAGCCAGCCATCGTCGCGATTTCGACCGTACGTGGCAGGTCGCCCTGGCCATAAATCAGCGCCATGACGAGCACGCCGGCATTTGGAATGATGTGGCAGACGCCCGGATAGCGGTCGTAACCCCATTCCGCGGCCAGCATGTCGCGGCAGGCGCGCCAGTCGTTCCGGTTTCCATCGTGGAAATGGAGCACCGCGCGAGAGACCTTGGCGTAGAGGGAGTCGGCCGGGATGGTTGCAAGCCCCGTCTCAATGACCTCCTCGACATTCTTGGCAACAAAGGCCTGGGCGATCGCCGCCGCGCAGAAGCGCGCACCGTTCAGCCCCTCGCCGTCATGCGCGACGCTTGCCGCGCGCGCCGACGCTTCGGCCGCCTTCTTGGGATCGGCCGGATGCACCCAGCCCCAACTGTCGATGAAGATCTGGCCGCCGATCTGTTCGGCAACTGTGGTGCCGTTCTGGGCGATCGAGCCGGATTGCGGCGCCGGGATGCCGGCGCGAAGGTTCTGATAGGCGGTATGCTCGGTCGAATTGCCGAAGCCGCCCCACCAATACATGCCGTGTTCCTCGGCCGCATAGTTCAGCCAGGTCTTGCCGACCTCCTCGGCGGTCGCACCGAGACCGTAATCGCGCAGCGCCCGGATGAAATAGACCGGACCGTTGGTGTCGTCATCCGCCGCGAAATTCTTGAAATCGCGCAGATATTCCGTCACCTCGCCATAGGTGTCCCGGATGCGTTCGTAGCTCCAGATCGTCGGTTCGACGGGCGCGCCAAGACGGACGCCGATCGCCTTGCCGATGAAGCCGGAATAGATACGCTCGAAGATTTCTGTGGTGCTGAGCATCGGATACTTTCAAGGTCTAGAGACTGAAAACCTGGGTGAGTTCGAGGGCGGCAAAGAGCCCCGCGCGCGCCTGCATGCGCGCCGTTTCTCGCTTGCGGTCCGCCATCTGGATGACGGTCACCGTTTCGGCGAAAGCATCGGCGGATCGGAAGAGATCGAGCTTGTTGACGCGGTCGAGCTGGGAGGCCATCGCCCGGTCAATGATGCTTTCGCCATGCATGGCGCCGAGGATCGCCCCGGCCATGACGCCGATCGAATCCGTGTCGCGGCCTGAATTGATGCCGTCGACGATCGTCCTGTAGAAGTCCCCGTCATTGACGACGGCGAAGCCGAGCGCCAGCGGCAACTCCTCGATCGCGTGGAGGCGCGACGGCTGGTAGGCGTCCGTGGCAAGGCCCGCCTTCTGCGGCGTGTGCTGGACGTTGTCGCCCATCGGCGAATAGCGGGCGATGATGCGGTGAAACTCGGTGACGACCGTCTGATGGTCCTCGCCCATCAACGAGCGTGCGGCACCCACAATATCGGCGATCGCATCGTGCGTACCGTCCTTGGCAACGGCAAGCGCTTCGTCGATGACGGTGTCGAGCGTGGTCCCCGGCACGAAGGCGGCCGCAACGGCTGCGGCAAGCACGCCGGCGGCCTCGAGGCCGAAACTCTGCTGATGGCCGCAGGCAAAGGCGATCGCCTCGTCATAGGCTGCCTTCGGATCGCAGGCATTGGCGACGCCGACAGGCGCGATGTACATGGCTGCGCCGCAATTCACCATGTTGCCGACGCCGCCCTGACGCGGGTCGCAGCCGGAGAGCTGGTGGCGCTGGAAGATCCACTTTTCCGGATAGAACAGGCGCTCGATCAGCATCGTTTCGCGCTGCAATTCCGGCACCCAGCGCGGCGTCCAGGCGATCTCGCGCACCATGCCGGAGGCCATGTCCCAGGCATCGAGGTGACGCTTGACGTCGTTGTAGATCGACATGACGCAGAGTGTCATCAGCGTATCGTCGGTGACGATGCCGCCACCGCGCACGCGGCCGTTGCGGGCTGCTTCGCTCTGCTTCATGCGGTGCCACTCGGTATCGAGTGACGTCACCCGGCCATAGCGCTCGCGAATTTCCGCGGCGGAGAGTTTTTCGACCGGCGCCCCGATGGCGTCGCCGTAGGCGACGCCAAAGAGAAGCGCCCGAACTCGTCCCTTGAAGGAGAGCCCAGCAGCATCATTTGTCATTGAGAACCGTCCTTGCATATTCGGTCATTTTCTCGCCGCCGGCAGCGTTCCATTCGGAAACGAACTGGTCCCACTGGTCCATCTTGGCTTCGCCGGAGACGAACTTGTACACCCAGGCCCGGTAGACATTTTCCGTGGCATCGATGTCGGTGGCGTATTCGGCAGGCCAGACGAAGGCGTTGTCCGGCTTGAAGTCGGCTGAGATCGTCTTCAGCGATTGCTGCGCGGCCTCGCTCAGCCATTGCACCGGCGGCTGCCAGTTTGCGGCCACGAGGAAGCGGGCATACCAGGTGGCGAGCTTGTCGGTCGGCTTGATGGTCTCGCCGTCCTTGGTGTACTGCTCGCCCTCGAAGCCGAGCCGTTCGATCGCCTGGCCCTCGGGGCTGGCGATGAAATCGAGCAGCTTGACCACCTCTTCCTTGTGTTCCGAGGTTGTCGCGATCGCGAGGCCGCGGGATTCCTTGGAGACGTCGAGCGCCATCAGGCCCTGGCCGGCCGGCCCCGTGGGCGGCGAAAGCAGGCTCAGCGTCACGTCGGGATGAGCCTGGCGCATCTTGCCGCCATAGATGTCGATAACCTCTGCGGAGGAACCGAAGATCACGCCGGCGCGGCCGGAATAGAACTTGTCTTCCTTCACGTCCCACTTGGTGGTGATGAACTCCGGATCATAGAGCCCCTGCTCCCGAAGCAAGGCATAGAAGGCGATCTTCGCCTTTTCCGCTGCCGAAACGCGCGCGTGGATCCATTCGCCGGCCTCGTTCTTCATCCAGGTGCCGGTCACGCCGAAGGCCTGGTTGAAGATCGCGTCGAGCTCCTGGGTGTTGTCGGCGGTGGTGACGCCGTAGGTGTCGGCCTTGCCGTTGCCGTCGAGGTCACCATCCTTGATCGCCTTGAAGAGGGCGACGTAGTCGTCGGTCGTCTTGGGCGCCGCAACGCCCGATTTCTCGAGCCAATCCGTGCGGATGACCGGCTGTGGCATGCGCGGCGGGTAGACATAGAGCAGATAGGGATAGTTCTTCAGCCGCTCGACATTGTGCGGGAAGAGCGCTTCCTTGAGATAGGTCGTCTTTGGCAGCCAGTTGTTCCAGTCTTCGAGAACACCCTGTTCGGCCATCTTGGCGTCGCCGCCCTGGAAATAGATGAGATCCGGGATGTCGCCGGAGAGCAGCATGGCGCTGAGCTTGTCGGCATAGCCCGAAGACGGTAGGTCGATGATCTGAATGTGGATGTCGGTTCCCTTGGCCTTCAGCGCCTCCTCATAGGCCTTCATCAGCTTCACATCGTCAGGATTGCTGGTCACCAGGTCTTTCGAGACGACACGGATCGTCACCGGGTCGGCGAAAGCAGGCATCGCCACGCTCGCCATCAGCGCCACGGCGGTCGTTGCGCCCAGGATCAGTTTTCCAAGCATGTTTGTTCCTCCCAATATGCTTTGGCTTTCATGTTTCGGTTCTGCATCGTCAGCCCTTCAGCGCACCGCTCATGGTGCCCTTGGTGAAGAACTTCAGGATCAGCGGATAGATCGCGAGGATCGGCGCGATGGTGAGCAGGATCATGCCGGCCTTCAGCGCTCGAATATTGATCTGGCTCGCGCCCGTGTAGTTGTTGCTATCGACCACACCGACCATGGCGAGTTTGTCGCCCTCGACCACGAACTGGCGCAGCACGACCTGCAGCGGCCATTTCGACTGGTCGTTGAGGTAGATCATCGCCCGGAAAAACTCGTTCCAGTGGAAGACGAAATAGAAGAGCGCGATGGTTGCGAGCGCCGATTTGGCGAGCGGCAGCGCCACGTACCAGAAGATCTGGAAAGGATTGGCCCCATCGAGTTCGGAAGCCTCGATCAGTTCCTTCGGCACTTCCTCGAAGAAGCGCACCAGGATGATCAGGTACCAGGCGTTGACGACCTTGAAGAGGATCAGCGACCAATAGCTGTCGAGCAGGCCGAGGCGCTTGTTGATGAAATAGTCCGGGATGATGCCGGGTTCGAAGACGATGGTGACCAGTACGAAGACGAAGATGATGCGTCGGCCGGGCAGACCGGGACGCGAAAGCGCCCAGGCCATCAGCGCCGTGAGAACCACGCCAAGAGCGGTGCTGACCAGCGTAATGAAGATCGAGTTGAAGAGACCACGCTGAACGGCGGAATTGTTGACCAGCAGGTTCCAGACCTCGGTCGAAAACCCGTTGGGGATGACCGTCAGGCCGCTCATGCCCGCGACCTTGCCCGGGTCGGAGAACGATATTGCGAGCAGGTTGAGGAGCGGCTGGACCGTCAGCACGACGAGGAAGAGCAGCGTCGAGACGATGATCGCATATTCGAGCCGCTCGAGCGGTGTTCTGCGGACGTTGTGGGCGGCCATCACCATACCCCCTTGCCGGTAAGACGTTTGGAGAGAAGGTGCGCGGCGACGATCATCAGCATGCCGAGCACAGCCTTGAACAGGCCGGCAGCCGTTGCCAGCGAGTATTCGCCGGTCTGCAGGCCGATGCGGTAGACATAGGTGTCGATAATATCGATCTTGCTGCGCACGACGTCGTTGGAGAAGTTGATCACCTGATTGAGGTCGGCATTCAGGAACATGCCGGCGTTCAGGATGAAGAGCGTCGCGATCGTCGGCACGATGCCGGGGATGGTGACATAGCGGATCTTCTGCCAGCGGTTCGCGCCATCTATCTCGGCCGCGTCATAGAGTTCCTGGTCGATGGCGATGATGGCGGCGAGATAAAGCAGGCTGTCCCAGCCGGCGGAGCGCCAGATCTCCGAGAAAACCAGCACCCAGCGGATCGAGCCGTTGTCGGTCATGAAGGACACCGGCTGCACGCCGAAGAAACCAAGCACATCGTTGACTGCGCCGTCGCTCGGCGAAAGCACCGCGATGAAGACGCCGGCGATGACCACCCAGGAAAGGAAGTGGGGCAGATAGATCGCCGACTGGATGAATTTGCGGAATGCCCCTCCCCGGATTTCGTTGAGCAGGAGCGCGACGATGATCGGGACCGGGAAGAAGAAGACGATCTTCATCGTCGAGATGATCAGCGTGTTCGCCAGCACCTGCCAGAAGATCGGCGACGAGAACAGCGTCTGGAAATGCTTGACGCCGACCCAGATGTTCGGCGGGATGATGCGCAGCTGCTCGAAGGCGATCTTGGCTTCCCAGATCGGAAAATAGTGAAAGATCACGAAGAAGATCAGCCCTGGCGCCATCATTAGGTAATAGGGCCACCATTGCCGCACGCTTTTCGAGAAGCTTTGGCGTCGAACTCTGGGAACGTTCCCATTTTCTGACAAAGTTGCGTTCGCCACAAACTCGTTGCTGACCGCCATTCCCTACCTCCCTGCCGCCACGCGCACGGTGGCCGCCTCCGAAACATCGGCAAGCGAGCCGCGTTCCACCAGCCGGCACGGCAGATATATCCGTTCGCGCTGGTGACGGCCGGCGATCTGGTCGAGCAGACATTCGACCGCGCGAACGCCGATCTGCCGGCCGGGTTTTTCGATGGTCGTAAGCCCCGGCCAGGAAAAGGCCCCTGCCGGGATGCCGTCGAAGCCCAGGATCGAGATATCCTCCGGGCATCTCAACCCAGCTTCACGAACGGCCATCATGGCCCCAAGCGCCATGAGGTCGTTCGCCACGAACACGGCGCGACTGCCCCTCCATTGCCTCGTAAGCAAC
The DNA here is from genome assembly GCF_055710065.1 of Ensifer sp. VA4. Taxonomy (NCBI): domain Bacteria; kingdom Pseudomonadati; phylum Pseudomonadota; class Alphaproteobacteria; order Hyphomicrobiales; family Rhizobiaceae; genus Ensifer; species Ensifer sp. VA4. The sequence continues at coordinate 13,857 of NZ_JBVQPO010000003.1, forward strand.
CGGGCCATCGCACTGCGGCCGCCCTCGACGGTGTAATCGGACTCTTCGACGAGCAGGACTTCGGGATCGACATCGCGGGCGATGCAGTGCTCATGGACGGCGCGCAAGAACCGGGCGCGCGCGAGACGCGACCGCGGCCCGAGCATCAGCGCCGGCGCCGGGTGTCCGCGCTCGACGAGAATGTCCATGCCGAGCCGAACCGCCTGCGCAATATCGGAACCGACGCTCAACGTATCGGGGAAACGCTCGGCGCTGGAACCGATGAAAACGAAGGGCATGCCGAAACGGTCGAGGTCGTCGAAATTGTCGGCAACCGGATTGATGATCGCGCCGTCGACACGGGCCCGGCGAAGCGCACGCAGGTGGGTCGCCTCCTTGTGCGCATCCCAATCGGACGAGAAAATCAGAAGCGAAATGTCATCCTTCGCCGCACGATCCTGTGCGCCACGGGCAACCTCGGCCCAGAACGGGTTGGTGATATCAGGAATGACGATGCCGAGCAGGCCGCTTCGGCCGGAGCGCATACCGACAGCAAGCTGATTGGGCTCATAGCCCGTGGCGGCGACAGCCTTCAGCACGCGATCGCGCGCTTCCTCGGAAATATTGGCGGAGCCGCCGAGAACACGCGCGACGGTGCTCTTCGAAACGCCTGCGCGTTTGGCAACGTCGATAATGGTCGCCCTTCGGCCCGTCGGGTTGTTCATAAGGCTTCCTCCCAAAGTTCCGGCAATGCCTCTCCATGCACCGCCACGAACTTCATGGGAACGTTACCACGACGAAAAATACTTTGGCAATATGCAGGAGAAAATATCCTGAACTTTGCTGCCAGCCCGCCGACGACGCGGCGGCTTTTCCACCAGGCATATACGGGCGGCAAGCGCCCTTTGCCGCCGAACGCCAGGCTCGGCGGCAAAATAGTGGTAGCGGCAATCTACGCGGCCAGATGCTCGAACAGTCGGGCGACAGCCTCGGCGCCGGGGTCGACATGACCCTCAAGCTGCTTCGCATTGATATAGGCCGCGCGTCCGGCCTTGGCGCGCGTCAGGGTGGAGGTGAAGTTCGCCCCCGTTCGTGCGGCAGCCGCCGCCGCAACGACGCTGTCCTCTAGGGCATCGAGCGCCGGAGCCAGAGCATCGATCATCGTTCTGTCGCCGATCTTCGCGCCGCCGATCTCCTGCATGCGTGCAAGCCCGGCTCGAAGCGCCTCGCGCATCGGCAGCCCGCTCGATGCCCCATCGCCGGCGGCTGCAAAGAAGATGGCAAGCAGCACGCCGGAGGAACCGCCCATGGTCTGACTCAGTTCCTGGCCGATCGCCCGCAAAAGCTGGGTGTGATCGGAAAGTGGCAGTCGATCGATGGCATTGATCAGCGCCCGGGCAGCACTTGCCAGTGTCGAGCCCGTGTCACCATCGCCGGATTTTGCATCAAGTGCATTGAGATCCTGCTCGGCAGCGATCAAAACCTTGCAGCAATCGATCAGGAACGCGCGCGTCGCCCGATGGTCGGATGCCATCGGCGTGATCGGCGTCAGCCCATCTGGCAAGGCTTTGACGGCGATCGGCCGGACCTCGGATACGCCCGGCCAGGCGGCGATCGATACCGGCGTCTTCAAGAGTTCAAGTTCGGCCTGGTCGGCGGCAAAGACCGAGACCGAGAAGCCTTGCATATCGAGCGATGTCATCAGCGGCGCCGGACCGATCGTGTGGGTGATCCTTCTGCCGACGGGCAAATGGACGAGGTCGTGAGCGAGCACCGACATTTCGAGCACAGAGGTGCCGCCCAAATTGTTGATCAGCGCGACGTGGGGACCTTCACCCATGACGGACGCCAGCCGTTCCGCCATGGTCGCCACCGACGAGCGGGCGCCTGCAAAGTCGATCTGCTCGACACCGGCTTCGCCATGAATGCCGAGACCGAGCTCCGCCTTGCCCTCCGGTATCCGCTCTTCCTTTGGGGAACCCGGAACCCTGCAGGTGTCCAGCGACATGCCGATGCTGCGCGTGCCGGCAATGACCTTCTTGGCGGCGGCGGTTACCGTGTCGAGATCCGCGCCGCGTTCGGCGAGTGCGCCGGCGATCTTGTGCACGAACAGCGTACCGGCAACGCCGCGCGCCTGCGGCAGGTCGGGCAGCGCTATGTCGTCGCCAACGATCACCATGCTCACCTTCAGCCCGAAGGCGCGGGCACGCTCGGCGGCGAGGCCGAAATTGAGCCGGTCGCCGGTATAGTTCTTGACCACGAGCAGGCATCCGGCCGGACCGGTCACGGCGAGAATGCCGGCGAGCACGGCGTCCACGCTCGGCGAGGCGAAGACATCGCCGCAGACGGCGGCCGTCAGCATGCCGCGACCGACGAAACCCACATGGGCGGGTTCATGACCGGAACCGCCGCCTGAGACGATCGCGACCTTCGATTTATCCCAGTCGCTGCGCAACACGACCCGGATATGCGGATAGCCGTCAAGACGGGCAAGCGCGCCGCCGGACAGGGCCAGAACGCCGTCGATCGCTTCGGTGACGACATCTTCCCGCTTGTTGATGAATTGCGCCATTTCGAGCTCCTTAAGCCAAACGCATGCCTGCCGCATCGAAGTAGAGCGGCTTCGAAGGTTGAATCTTGATTGTTTCACCGCCCCGGAGCGGCGTATGGGCGTCCGTGACGGTAATGAGGTCGTGTTTCCTGAAGGTCAGGTGCAGACGCGTCTGGTCGCCGAGGTGCTCGACGCGCTTGACCAGCGCGTCCTCCCCCTCACCCTGTTGGATATGCTCCGGCCTGAGGCCAATGCTTGCAGCGCCCAAGGGAGCGCCGGCAAAAATATTGGCCGGAAGCACATTGATCCGTGGTTGTCCCAGGCGCGTCGCCGCGTAGACACTGACCGGCTGCTCATACACCTCGCGCGGCGAGCCGAACTGAACGAGCTTGCCCTCGTTCAGCACGCCGACATGGGTGGCCATCGTCATCGCCTCGATCTGGTCGTGGGTAACGTAGAGCAGGGTTGCGCCGGACCTTGCCTGAATGCGCTTGAGCTCGATACGAAGATCGGCCCTCAGCTTGGCGTCGAGCGAGCTCAACGGCTCGTCCATGAGGAAAATCTGCGGGTCTCGGACAAGGGCGCGACCGATGGAAACGCGCTGCATCTCCCCACCCGACAGCGCCGTCGCCTTGTTGTCGAGCTTGTGCGCGATCTGCAGAACCTCGGCAACCTCGCTCACTTTCCGGTCGATCTCCTCCCTCGGGGTCTTCAACAAGGGTGATTTCAGCGGAAACTCAAGATTCTGACGAACGGTGAGATGCGGATAGAGCGAATATTGCTGGAAGACCATGGCAACGTTGCGTTCGGCAGGCGCCAACCCTCTCATCGGTCGTCCATCGATAAAGACCTCGCCGCGATCGGGCGTGTCGAGGCCGGAAACCATTCTGAGCGTCGTCGTCTTTCCAGCACCAGTCGGCCCGAGCAGCACAACGAAAGAACCATCCGGAACCGTCAACGAGACATTATCGAGAGCGATGGTGCCGGCAAATGTCTTCGAAACGTTTTCCAAGACGACTTCAGCCATGTCCCAGCACTCCTTCATTGCCCTCGGATAACAGCACCTTGCCGGTTTCGGCGTCGAAAATCGAAAGCGTCCTCGCGTCGAATTCGAGGCCGACCTGCTCGCCCTCATGAACCCGGTGGCTAGACGGGATGCGCGCCTTCAGTTCGCCGTGGCCTGTTACGAGCGTCACGATCTGGGTGGTCCCGAGATATTCGACGGCGCTTACGCGCCCCCGGTAGGCGCCGTCACTCACGAACGTCACGTGTTCCGGCCGGACGCCGAGCGTCAGCCTACCGGCACGACCTTCCCGCGACGTCGGCACCTTGACCATTATGCCGCCGAGATCGATCAAGCCGCCGCCGACGCCGATCATGCCCTCAAACTCCAGGAAGTTCATTGGCGGTGAACCGATAAACTGAGCCACGAACTTCGTCGCGGGCCAGTCGTAGATCTGCTGCGGCTTGCCGAACTGTTCGACCACCCCATGATTCATCACCACGATCTTGTCGCCCATCTGCATCGCTTCGAGCTGGTCATGGGTCACATAGACGGTGGTTGCGCCCATCCGGTCGTGCAGCGCCCGCAATTCCTCGGCCATGTGCTCACGAAACTCGGCATCGAGTGCGCCGAGCGGCTCATCCATGAGGAAGGCCTTGGGGCGACGCACGATCGCACGGCCGAGCGCGACGCGCTGGCGGTCTCCGCCCGAAAGGCCGCCGACGGGCTTGTCGAGAATGTTCTCGATCTTGAGAATACGGGCGACTTCCGCGACGCGTGATTTCACCTCCTCGCCGCGCAGGCCCTGGCTGAGCAGCGGATAGGAGATGTTCTTGCGCACGTTCATATGCGGATAGAGCGCGAACATCTGGAAGACGAAGGCGATGTCGCGCTTGCTCGCGGGCTTCATCCCGACTTCTTCGCCGTCGATGAAGATCTCGCCACTCGTCGGCAGTTCGAGGCCCGCCATCATGCGCAATGTCGTCGTCTTGCCGCAGCCGGACGGGCCGAGCAGCATGAAGAACTCGCCATCCTCGATCGTGAAGCTCGAAGAGCGCACCGCGGTAAAGGCGCCGAACTCCTTGCGCACATTCTGGATTCTGATCTGCGCCATCGGCTTACTCCGGAAAATGGCTGACGATGATGAACATCACCGTGCCCAGCAAGGTTATGACGAAGGACCAGGAATAGAGCACGAGAACGAAGGGCTGCATCAGCATGAAGACGCCCGCCGCGATCAGCGCCGATGCCAGCATTTCCCAGGCACCGCGACGCAAATGCAGCAATCCGTTGAAAAATCTTGTCATTTGCGTACGGCTCCGAAGGTGATGCCGCGCAGCAGGTGTTTGCGCAGGAGAATGGTGAAGACCATAACCGGCACGAGGAACAGGGTCGCGCCCGCAGCAACCGCCGGCCAGTCCTGGCCGCTGACGCCGATGATGGTTGGAATGAAGGGTGGCGCCGTCTGAGCGTTGCCCGAGGTCAGAAGCACGGCGAACGCGTATTCGTTCCAGGCAAAGATCAGGCAGAAGATGGCGGTGGAGGCGATGCCCGTCGCCGCCTGCGGCAGCACCACCTTATAGAAGGCCTGGAACCGGGTGTAGCCGTCGATGAGAGCCGCTTCCTCATACTCGACCGGAATTTCGTCGATGAAACCCTTGAGCAGCCAGACCGACAGCGACAGGTTGACGGCCGTATAGAGCAGGATCATGCCCGCATGGGTGTCGTTCAGGCCCAACGAGCGGAACATCAGAAAGATCGGGATGGCGACGGCGATCGGCGGCATCATCCGCGTCGAAAGAATGAAGAACAGCAGATCGTCCCTCAGCGGAACCTTGAAGCGCGAGAAGGCGTAGGCGGCGGCCGTGCCGAGCACGATGCAGAGCACCGTCGAACCGAAGCCGATGATCACCGAATTGGTGAAGCGTTCGGCAAAACGCGACGGGCCGGAGATGACGAGACCATCCTTGCGAACCAGCTTGTCATACCAGGTCTGCGGCTCGCCGACCGCCTGCAACTGCTCCTCGGAAAGCCGGGTACGCGTCGTGAAGACGTTGACATAGCCTTCCACAGTCGGTTCGAAGAAGGTCTTCGGCGGATAGGCGATCGCGTCGGATGGCGACTTGAAGCTCGTCGCGATGATCCAGACAAGCGGAAGGATCGTGATCAGCGCGTAGCCAACGACCAGGATCCCGGCGAACCACTTTTGCCGTTGGGACGGCTCGGTTACGGAATAGCTGCTCATCGCTGTTTGACCTTGTTCAGGGCTTTGACGTAGATCGACGCAAGGCCGAAGACGGTGACGAAGAGAATGACGGCATAGGCAGAGGCGTAGCCCGTGCGCCACTTCTCAAAAGCCTCGCGCTTCAGGTTGATCGAGGTGAGTTCGGTGATCGATCCCGGTCCGCCGCCGGTCAACTGCACAACCAGGTCGAACATCTTGAAATTCTCGATGCCGCGAAAGAGCACGGCGAGCATCAGGAAGGGCAGCACCAGCGGGATGGTAATCGTCCAGAACTGCCGCCATTTGCTGGCGCGATCGCATTCGGCCGCCTCGTAGATGCTGCTGGGAATGGAGCGCAGGCCGGCAAGGCAGATCAGCATCACAAAGGGCGTCCACATCCAGGTGTCGACGATGATAATTGCCCAGGGTGCCAGCGACACATCGCCGATCATCGAGAAACTCGACGGATCAGCCCCGGTCAGAAACCCGACCGCGTAGTTGAAGAGACCGATCTGCGGCTGGTAGAGGAAGGTCCAAAAATTGCCGACCACCGCCGGGCTCAGCATCATCGGCAGCACGATGATCGTCGTCCACAAATCATTGCCGCGGAACTTCTTGTTGATCAGGTAGGCAAGCGAGAAGCCGATCAGCACTTGAAGGACGATCGTCCAGATCAGAAAATGCGCCGTCGCTTGCATCGTCAACCAGATGTCCTTGTCGGACAGAATGCTCAGGTAGTTCTTGAGCCCGATGAACTGGACCTCGGCATTGGGGCGGTTGACACGAAAGTTCGTAAAGCTCAGCCGGACCGTCCAGATCAGCGGAAAGATATTGACGGCAAGCAGCAGGACGATCGACGGGGCGACGAACAACCAGGCAAGCGCGCGATCCGACAATCTTCGAACCCGCTTGGCAATGGCATGCGGCGTCGCTCCGGCGACCCGGTCCACTGTTGATTTCAGCATGGGTAGTCCCTCATGTGATTAGGCGGCGACAGAGCCGGGGAATGCCTCCGGCTCCATGTCGCGCCATGGCGCGCTGGGAGGTGCGCCGCCACGGTCATGATGGCGATCAGTATTTGCCTTCGTCGTCGAAGATCTGCGTCCAGTCCTTGACGAGACCATCGAACGCATCCTGGGCAGAGCCCTGGCCGGCGACCACATAGTCGTGGAAGCGCTTCTGTGCGGCCTGGAGCAGGGAGGCATAGGAGGGCTCGGCCCAGAAGTCCTTCACGATAGCCATGGAATCGAGGAAGGTCTGGGCATAGGGCTGACTGGTCGCAAAGCCGGGATCTTCGACCACTTTGCGCAGCGCCGAATAGCCGCCCATCTGCCACCATTTCTGCTGGATATCGGGCTGGGCGAACCACTTGATATAGGCGAGCGCATCGTCCTGCTTCTCGGACGCCGCGACGACCGAGATCCCCTGGCCGCCAAGTTGTGCGAATGCGACGCCATCAGGTCCGGCCGGATTTGGGAAATAGCCCGATTTTTCGCCGCCCACATTGGCATCGGCATTGATACCAGGCCAGGTGAAGGCGAAGTTCATGTGCAGCGCGACCTGACCCGATTTGTAAGCGTCGATATCCTCGGACATGTAGGCGTCGGAATGGCCGGGCGGCGTGCAGCAGTCGTAGAGCGCCTTGTAGAATTCCAGCCCCTGCACGGCTTTGGCGGAGTTCACGTATCCTTCGAGCTCGTATGGCTTGTCCGGGTTTTGATATTCGAAGCCAAAGCTGTAGAGCACGTCCATCGCACCCATGGTGATGCCTTCGGATCCGCGCTCAGTGTAGATCGCAGCACCGTAGACGGTCTTTCCATCGATCTCCCGCTTCTGGAAGAATTCGGCGATGTCCTTCAATTCGGCAAAGGTCTTCGGCACGGCGAGGTCACGACCGTACTTGCTCTTGAATTCGGCCTGCAGTTCCGGGCGGGCGAACCAGTCCTTGCGGTAGCTCCAGCCGACGACGTCGCCGAATGCCGGCAGAGCCCAGTAGTTCGGCGAGTTCTTCGGCCATTCGGCATACCCGACGACGGTCGCCGGGATGAAATCGCTCATCTTGATGCCTTCCTTGTCGAAGAAATCATTGAGCTTGACGTACTGGCCGTTTTCAGCGGCGCCGCCGATCCATTGGCTGTCGCCGATCATCAGGTCGCACAGCTTGCCGCCGGAGTTCAGCTCGTTCAGCATGCGGTCGGCGAAATTCGGCCACGGCACGAACTCATACTTCATCTTGATGCCGCTCTTGGCTTCGAAATCCTTACTGAGCTCGACAAGAGCGTTCGCCGGATCCCAGGCCGCCCAGCAAAGTGTCAGCTCGGTCGCGCTTGCTTGACCGGTATTTGCGACGCCGGCCGCCAGCAGGGCACCCGATGCGGCCAATGATTTGAAATGACGAAGTTCCATAGCTGGGGGCCTCCTCCCCTCTCCTTCCGACCTCCATCGGAAGCTGAAAACGCCTACGGCGAATTTTGGACGCAAAGCGACGTCCCTGCGTAGGCCCGACTTCTTCGCATCGCTTCGTGACCCCACGCACTCCTCTGAACGGCCACAGATAGAATGATATTGAGGTGCGCACCTCAATGCAAGCAAATTTTGAGGTGCGCACATCAATTCTTGCTTTTCGATTGCTTTTGTTGGAGGAATCACCCTGAAGGATCGAGAGCAAAGAGAAGCGATAGAATGCGTCCTACCGCGAAAGACCTGGCAGAAGCGGCCGGCGTAAGCCTGGCTACCGTCGACCGCGTACTGAACGACCGGCCGAATGTCAGCAAGAAGGCTTTCCGCAAGGTCAACGACGCCATCGAGCGTATCGGTTTCGTCCGGAACCCGGCGGCGGTCGCGCTCGCGCGCAACAAGACCTACCGGTTTCGCTTCGTCCTTCCCCTCTCGGGCGACCAGTATCTGAGCGAGCTGATCGGGTGCGTCACCGAAGCCCGGAACGCGCTGCGCGCCGATTCCACCGAGGTGGAGGCCGTGCAAATCCCGATGGCAGATCCGCACCACGTCGCCAAATATCTGAGCCTCATCGATCACGAGACCGTCGATGGCGTCGCGGTGATGGCACCGGAGTCCCCACAGGTGCGCGATGCGCTGGTACGGCTCGTGGAACGGGGGGTAAGAGTGGTGCAGTTCCTGTCGGGCCAGGAACGACTGGAAAGCGCTGACTATGTCGGTATCGACAACGTCGCGGCCGGCGCCACGGCCGGCAAGATCGCAGGCCGTTTCATCGGCAACCGGGCCGGCAAAATCATGGTCGTGGCAGAAACCATGATGGCACTCGACAGCATCGAGCGCCGCCTCGGCTTCGACGGCATCATCAACGCGCAGTTTCCACAACTCCAATGTCTGCCGTCGCTCGAGACCTATGCCGACGAGAAACGCGCCGAACTGATCATTCACCGGACGCTGCAACACAACCCGGACACGCTGGCCGTCTACGTGTTGAGTTCCGAGGCGCGAGCGCCGTTGACGGCGGTCTGGAATGCGCAGGGCTCGCGCCAGCTCACGGTTATCGCCCACGAGCGCACGCCCTTCAGCGAGCGGGCGCTGATGGAGGAACGCATCGATGCCCTGATCGCCCAGGACCCGGGCCATGCGGTTCGAAGCGCACTACGCATATTGCGCGCCCGCGCCGACCATCGCGAACCCCTGGCCTCGCAGGAGAGGATCCGCATCGAGATCCTGCTCAAGGAGAACCTTCAGCTGCAAAGCGGTTGAGATGACAGTCGAATAGTGGGCAGCGATAGACGGTCCACGGGGGGGGGCCACACGGATCAGCGCCTTGGAAAGACGGACCTATGCAAGGCGCGCACCCGCCGCGCTGCCCGCCACCCGGTGGCGATGAGCCGGTCTACGGGCGGAGCAACCGGCACCTGCTGTTTCTCGATGAGATCCACGAGCGCCTCGGCCGTCATATCGCTGGTGACGACGATGCGCGAAAGCGCGAAGAGGTTTTCCGTCTCGTCGCTCAGCGCGTGACGCACCCGGCAGGCGGCGAGATACCCGGCCTCCTCTGCGATGCGGCGGGTGGCGCGCGAAGCGTAGCCGTGGGGATAGGCAAAAGTCGTCACGGCGCGCCCCAGGCCGTCTTCCAGCGCCTTCTTGCTGTCACGAAGCTCACGCGTCGCCTTCGCCCATGACAGCGTGTCGAGCTCCGGATGGCTGACCGAATGCGCGCCGATCTCCACGCCCGCCTTCTGTAGATTGTGCAAGGCAGCCCAGTCGAGCATTGGTCGGCTGCCTTCGCCAAGATCGGCAAGCCATCGAGCCGTGGCGCCGACCAGGCCGGAGACGACATAGAGCGTTGCGGAAAAGCGGCGGGCCATCAAGACCGGCATCGCCCCCTCGGCGAAGTCGCTCAGCCCATCGTCGAAGGTGATCAGGCAGGTCAGAGGTGGCACCGGCTGAGCGCTACGCCGCAGGAGGGCGAGATCGCCCACCGTGATCGCGCGGTAGCCCCGGTCCGACAAAGCGTGGAGGTGGGAGTCGAGCTCCCGTTGCGTCACCAACCAGCGCCGATAGGCCGAGGCGCAACTCGAACCAACGCTATGGTAGACCAGAATGGGGATGGATTGCATGCTCAGACCTCCCCTTTTGCCGGCTGCCTCGCGGCAAGGCCGTCATGCGGGCGATCATCGTGTCGGCGCTTCGCCAGGCTGCGTAGGTAGCCCGGCACGCCTGCAAGGATACCGAGACGCTCCATCCATACGAGTCGGCGCAGATAGTCGGACGGCAGCCGCGCGGTCTTCTCCGAAGTTGGTCCGGCCATATGCAGAATGCCCGCGGGAAATGCCACCGCAAGGCGCAGAGCCCGGCGCGGATCGTCGATCACGAGCTTCGTCAGGTAGGCGCCAAGGCCCATCCCGTAACAATAGGCCTGCCGACGCATCCCCTCCTCGCTCCGGCGATGGTAGTGCCAGATGATACCCTGCGGCTGATAGACGAGCTGGAAACCGGCGTTGACGATGGCGAAGAATGCAGCAAGGTCGTCACCCCCGCGCGCCAGCGTTCCTGCCCCAAGCGCGGCATCGAAACCGCCCACCCGGCGCAAGGCGCTGGCGCGAAAGGCCATGTTTGCCCCGGACCCGAACTGGCCGGCGGTGAACGGAAAGAGCACGCCTTTCGGCCGGTTCGCCTTGAGATCGTAGGCCCGGCGCTGCAGGCCCTTGCCGAAACCGCCGTGCCGTTCCGTCCAAACCTGGGCCCGCGTTTCCAGTTCGGCAGGGAGGATCAGGCCGGTTACGCAGCCAACCGTCCCATCCTCCTCCATCGGCGCCGCCATCGCCTCCACCCAGTGCCGGTCGAGCACAACGTCGTCATCCGTGAAGAGGACAATATCGCTCGATACATGGCGCAAGCCCGCGTTGTGGGCCCGTCCGAGTCCAGGCGTTGGCTCGAGCACATAGTGCACGCGACCGCGATAACGGGCAGAAAGCAGATCCGCGGTTGCAGTCGAGGCCGGCGCATTGTCGACGACGACCACCTCGTCCGGCGCACGCGTCTGGTCGAAGAGCGAAGTGAGGCAGCGGTCAAGGCTGTCTGCCCGATCGCGCGTCGCAATCACGACCGCGACCCGCTCTTTCGGACGCATCCGGTGCGCCGCGGTTGATGCCACCGACCTCAGAGACCCGATTTTTGCGACCAGATCGGCCGGCTGCACGAGCAGACCTTCATGTTCGAGTTCAACGATCGCGAGCGGCTGGGGTCCGGAACGGACAAGACAGAATATGCCGCCATAGGGAACGCCGTCCGGCCGCGAGAGATCGATCGCAGGAAGCGGTTTTTCCTGGTCGATGCAGACGACCTTGATCGGGCGGAAGGTGGTTGCAGCCCTAGAGGACTTTGCCATGAGATAACCCGCCGTTGTTAAGGCAAGGCCCGCGACAATGGCACCGGCGCGCATCAGCCCTCCGGCATCCAGCCGCGTCACCGCGTCGGCCACGCCGCGAACGACGCCTGCCGGTAGCGTTCGGGTCACATAGGCACGTTCAGCGCCAAGGGTTTCACCAGCTCCGACGGCCCTGACCACAGCGCTCTTCGATCGTCCCTCAGCCAGGCAGCGCCTGCGGAAGTAAGCCCAACGTGATCGTTCTGCCGTAACGTGATGATGAACCACGGCACCCGGGTCGTAGAGGATCACCGAATTGGGATATTGCCTATGCACGCGAATACATAGCTCCGTTTCCTCGCACCCAGCCGCGTCCTGGCCACTTCGGCCCATACCTTCGCGAAAGCCACCGACGACTTCGAATACCGATCGACGGAAAGACATGTTGCAACCGATGGGATTGCGAACGGGCCGCAATCCCACGGGGAGACCCCGGTAACTGCAACCGACGACCCATTGGAATTCTTCGGGAAACCACGACGGTCGGTCGCTTTGCCAGATCGGCAGGACCCCACCGCCAACGCCGACCACCGCCGGGTCGGCGTAGTGACTTGCCAGCCGCTCGAGCCAATCAGGTTCGGCAACCGCATCGTCGTCGAGAAAGGCAACGACATCCGTGGAGGCGCACGCCCGCACGCCGGTATTGCGCGCCCCGGATAAGCCTTGCGTCCCTTCGTTCGCCACCGCCTCGACTTCTGGAAAGGAGGCTCGGATCGCGCGCAGCAGCCGTTCGTTGTGATCGATAACGACGACCACCCGTTCGGGCCGCAGCCTCTGGTTCAGGACGGAACCGATGGCAGCACCAAGCTGCTCGCGGCGCTCGTCGGAATAAGCGCAGATGACAACCTCAATGGGGCACATGGTGGGCCTCAACCGGTTCGCTGGGTGCGGTTCCTGACAGCGGTGGCCGCCCCGCAAGCTGACACCAAGCCGCGTGATTGTCTTGAGCACGCGCCAGCCATCGGGAATCGTCCGAAGATTGCTGACACCATGAATGCGGGCATATTCTCGGCTCGGCAGTTCGGCGATGGTGAGGCCGGCCTGGAGGGCGCGGATGTTCATCTGTGTCTCGATTTCGAATCCAGTGGCGGACTCGACGCGCAGATGCGGCAACACATCACGCCAGAAGGCATTGTAGCCGTAGCAAAGGTCGCTGTAGCGTCCGCCGAAACGCAGACGGACCAACTGAAGCAATCCCCAGTTTCCGAGCCGCCGATACCACTCCATGTCATGCGTATCGCCACCCTGCAGGAAGCGCGACCCCTTGACGAAATCCGCACCGGCAAGCAGCGCGCCCACGAAACCGGCCATCTCCGCCGGATCGGCGGAGCCGTCAGCGTCGAGCGTGACGAGAATGTCGCCGCGTGCTGCGGCAAAGCCGACGGCAAGAGCAGCCCCTTTTCCGAGGCGGGGCTGCTCGATGACGACAATGTCCGGCATCAGGTCTCGCGCCGTGGCCACGGTGCCGTCGGAGGAATTTCCATCAACGAGGATCACCTCGTCGATCCATGCGGGGATGCGCGGCAGGACATGCGGGAGGTTCTTCGCCTCGTTCACCGTCGGCACGATAACACTGACACGCGGAACGGAAATGGCGCGGCCTATAGCCGCCGAGCGAAGCGCCGCTCTTAATGGTTTCTGAAATGGCTCACCCATTTGTTCAAATTCCTCGACCTAATGCTCAAATTCCTCAACCCAAAATATTGAAAGCAATAAACCCTTTCCCCCTGGCCAAATTTTTGACCATGGATGAACGGAAGCCTGTATTACTTGTGCGCATTCGCTTTTATTACAATATTCTAACTTTGTAAAATACCAACACTCCCCTCATAGATCAACATATTAGAGAATAGGACTCCAGTTGTTTTGAATTAATTCAATGGATAGGATCGCGCGTGACTTTATGACAGAAAAATGACAATGTATAGACCGTGATATTTGGACGACCCTAAGGGATTTGTCGAAATAGCTTCTTGGATATGTGCGATTTTATGGCGGAACTCTGGATATCGAGACAGTATCCAATCTTTGAGACGCGAGCTAAAGACTCTGCACATAAGCATCGCCTTACTGCTTGCCGAGGCAGAGGACGAGAAGTGCCACTCTCGCTCCAGTCGAGCCAAGAATCTGCACTTCGACCCAAGCCCAGTCGGCACAGACGACCAGCATCTCATCGGTCAACGAACCCGAAGAACCGCGCTCAAGTCGTGCTTACGCCATGACTTCCTCACCGAAAGAGCAGATCACAGCAAGAGTTAAACAAGTAAATAAGCGGACTTAACTGGCTGAATTTCTCGATTTCGAAATGAATGGCAGTTTATATTATTCGCAGACGAGACGAGATGCGATGGCATGAAGGTCCGGAATCGCGTATCATACATTATCCGAACGGATTATATTGTAGTTCAAACGTTAGCGAGACCGATGCAGCCGAAAGAACAGATCGCGAAGGCGCCGTCCGCAGACCCGGTGAAGCGGTGGATGGAGTTGATGGCTGAGTGGGAGGTTCTCTCGGCCGAACTTAGCGACGCTCGACGTGCCGTTGAACAATCACCTGCCGCAGAGAACGCCGCATTGGTAGAAGCCGAGGCGGCGTTGCTCGCCAAAGCCGCTGCGCTCAAGGAACAGATCGATCAGGTTCTGGCCGAGGCGGCCAGTCGGCGACAACCGATAAACGGCCCGCTCGTGGTCGGCACGCTGATTACACCGAACAAAGGCAAGTGACTCGGCCGGCGCTGGATCGTTCCAGCCAAGAGCAGCCTGCATTCCGGATACCGGCTTCGCGTTGCTGACGCGACGAAGTGGCGGGTACGCCGGCGGGGCTACCGCAGCAGCTGCGCCAGCCCGGTGCGCAGATCCGTCCCGCATTGATAGCCGAGGATCGCCTGAAGCGATTGTACGCATCCTTTGGAGCGCCGGACTTCCCCGAGTAGGCCGTCAACATGCTCGATCCGGCACCGAGAGTTCGTTTCCTCGATCATGATCCGCGCCAGATCATTGATCGCCGTCTCGACACCGCTGCAAACATTGATGACCGTCGCCCCCGGCCTGTCGCTGCCGATCGCGCGGATCAATGCCTCCACCACGTCGTCGACATACACGAAATCGCGGGTCTGCATGCCGTCGCCGTAGATAATGATGTTTTCGTTGTTCTTCAGTCGCTGTGCGAACTTGGTGATCACTCCGGAATAGGGTGACGATGGATCCTGGCCCGGACCAAACACGTTGAAGAATCGCAAGCCGGTCGTGGAAAGACCATAGACTTCGTATGCGGCGCGAGCGTGCAGTTCGCAGGAGAGCTTATCCGCTCCATAGGGCGAGAGAGGGACGCATTTGCCGTTTTCGGAAAGCGGCAGGTCCTGGCTTGCTCCATAAACGGCGGCGGAAGACGCGTAAACCAGCGGAAGCTTGGTGCCCGCGCGGGCGAGTTCCTCCACGATTGTCAGCAAGCCGGTAATGTTGATGGCGTGCGACGAGGTTAGTTGCCGATTGCAGCGCTCGACCGAAGCGACTGCCGCCAGATGGACGCAGGCGTCGACGCCGGCAAGTGCGCGGTGAACGGCTTCCCGGTCCAGAATAGAGCCCTCGACGAAAGTGACCCCGCTCGGGATGTTCTCAGGTTTCCCCGAACTCAAGTCGTCAAGAACCACGATATCGTGGCCGGTTTGCAGCAAGCGCCGCGCGAGATTTGCGCCTATGAAGCCGGCTCCACCAGTCACCAGGATCGTTTTCAAGTCGCTGCCCTCGCGCTGCTCTATGCCTCCTTAAACCGACCTCGACTTAAGGAAAAAGACATGCAGAAAATCAAAGTGCTAAAGCGATCTTTGCGCGTCTCATGAGGTGCGCTGCGCTGTAGCCCGTCCCGGATATTCGAACCCATTGCCTGGCCGGCGCAGGCACCGATCATCCAGACCATCCGGCGCGATGACCTTGCCCCGCAACTGACGCTCGCTTTTCTCGCAATATCAATCCTCCATTGTCACTAAGGCGCCGTCAAGGCTCTAGAACCAGCCCATTCGGCGTGGAGCGCTCGGTTAATATTATTGATTGCTTGCAAAGCTCCTCATGATACAAATGCAGCGTTTTAAGAAGCTGACCGAATGAAGATTGCAAGGGTTCGGACTGGTTCGACAGCCAGCTGACATCCATCACGTTTACTAGATATTTCCGCGCCAAGTCATTGTTATTGCGAAATTGCCGAGGCTTCTCCTGATGCCTGAGATTCGCCCCTTGCAGGCCCATGATCTCCCAGTTGTCGCCGACATGTTCCAGCGCGAACTGCGCAGGCAACGCACCCCGGCGCCGCCATCTCTTGCCGGCTACCTCAAACGCCTCTATTTGGACGCCACCAATAGTGACGTTGGGTCACCATCGCTCGTACACATCGGAGACAACGGCAATGTCTCTGGCTTTGTCGGCGTGACATCCATGCCTATGCGCTTCGCGGACATCAGGCTAAGCGCCTCGATCTGCGGGTCACTGATGGTCAACGCCGATCAGCGCAACGATCTCGCCGGCGCAAGGCTTCTCAAGGCCTTCCTGGCCGGCCCCCAGGACATCTCGTTCAGCGAGACGGCAAGCGATGTCACGGCACACATGTGGATGACGTTGCGCGGCTCGATCCTGATGAAATACAGCCTCGACTGGGTTAAGATCATCCGGCCAGCGAGCTTTGTCGTTGCGGCGGCCAAAGCGAAAGTTCCGCTCGCTGGCCTGGCAACTCCACTTGCGCGCCTCGCCGATGCGGGCCTCGGGCTCTATCGCAACGGAGATTTCTCGCGCTGGTTCGGCGCCAATGCGGCTACGTCGCAAACGGGTCGCTACACGCTGGCAGACATTGATGAGGAGGGTTTCTCGAGCCTCATCGGCCAGTTTACGTCGAAGTTCCCGGTGCATCCGGCATGGGACGATGCCTTGCTTCGGCGCATCATGTCGGATGCATCGACCAAGCAGGATTTCGGCGGAACGGTACGATGCACTGTATCCGCCCGGACGGGCACGATTATCGGAGCCTTCATGTATTTCGGGGGCGCTGGCGACATTGGTCACGTCCTCCAAGTGCTGGCCCTGCCCGGCGAAGCGGGAGCCGTGATCGACTGCCTGATCGCGCATGCGGCCGCAGCCGGCCTCGCCGGCATCAGGGGGCGAACTCAACCTGCGCTGCTGGAGGCGATGCTTGGCCGGCGGATATTCTTCTTCAACGTCAATTCGACGGTGGTGCACGCCCGAGATCCGGAACTCGTCCGGCAGTTTCAGGCCGGCAATGGTTTCTTCAACGGGCTCGTCGGCGAGCATTGGAGCCGCATATTCGGCGACCGGTTCGATTAGCGGCTCAAGGCAACGACGAGCGACACCAAACGCTGCGCACTCCGCATAGCCAGATCACATTCGCCCCGTCAGCGCGGTAGTGGCGGGATTTAGAACGCATAGGCGAGCATATCCCCAACCTGGCTGCTCATCGGTCCGAAACGACAGGCGTTTCGCATTGATTTCGACGCGCAATAGCGGTTGACGGCGCGCGTCGTGCGGCCCGTGAGCGTTCCGTTCAGCGGGCCGCTGTAGAAGCCGACCTCCTTGAGCCGGTATTGTGCGAGATAGATGTAAGCGTTCGGATGCGTGGTCCGCATCATGCGAATGAGAGATTGTCGCTGCTCCGCCGACAGTTCCTGCATACGGACCGCGACCGACTTAAGGTCACGCTGCGAAGTCGCTGCCGAAAACAGCATTTCCTCCACAATCCGGTCGCCTCGCGACAGCCGCGAGGAAACCTCGGCGAACAATTGCCGGGCTCGTTCCATATCGGCCTTGAAGAAGGTTGCGCGTCCATAGCGGCGGCCATCGCGGTAGTAGCTGATTAGGTGGCGTGCGGCGGCAATGTTGCCGTCGCTGGCGGCGCGCTCGAGGAGTGCCGCCGCACCCTTGGCGTCGCGCTTCGTGCCCATGCCGTAGATCATGGCGTCAGCGAGAGGAATGACCGCGTCCTTCAGGCCCATGGTTTCGGCCTCGCGTAGGGCGACAATGCCTTCGGGCGCTCTGCCGGCATTGCGCAAAAGACTTTGCGACAGCGCGGTCCCCAATATGAGAAGCCCGTAGGGATCACCGGCCCTTGCCGCCTGCCGATAATAGTCCGCCGCACGCCGACCATTGCTGGGCTGCAGCTTCTCTTCGCGGTAGAGATCGCCGAGCCTTATCAGGCCTTGCGTCCAGCCGAGCGACGCGGCCTCGGCATATTCCTGCATCGCCGCGTGCAAATCGGGTGATCCGGCATCGCCTCGCGCCAACAGGTCCCCCATCACGACATGGGCTTCGCCTTCGCCGCTCTCCGTGGCCTCCTTGACGATCGCGCGACCAGCAACGACATCCTGCGCGGTGCCCTGCCCACGCGCGATCATGGCTCCCGCTCGGACCGCACCGATAATGCTGCCGCGCGCGGCCGCCTGGCGATAATAGTCGAGCGCCTTCGGCAGGTTCACGGCGACCGTTTTTCCGTCACTGTAGAAATCGCCGAGACGCACCAGCGCGTCCGCTTCGTCGAGATCGGCAGCGCGCTCGTATGCTGCCACCGCGCCAGCCCCATCGACATCACCGGATTCCGGTTCGCGCAGGAGATCGCCGAGGCTGATCAGCGCCGCTGCGTTGCCGGCGTCCGCGATCCGTCGAACCATATTGCGCCCCGTTTCGACGTCGCGGGGCGTGCCAGAACCGTGCGCCGTCATCTCGCCCAGCCGCAGCAGCGCGTGGGTATTGCCGGCGTCTGCGGCGCGCTTGTAGTAACCGAATGCCAACCCCACATCGGGCGGAAAGGGGGGGGCCGGGTTCGTTCCGCTGTAGATGTCACCGAGCAAAGTGAGCGCCTCTACATCTCCCGTGTCGGCCATCGACCTGATCGTGGTCAGTGCATGTTCGACATCCTGCTCAGTCCCAAGCCCGCGTAAGGTCAATTCGGCGACACGCAGCTGTCCGAGCGGAAGCCCCACCTCGGCGGCCCTTTCGTAGAACTCGAAAGCCTTGTCGAAGTCAGGTTTGCCGCCACGACCGCCCCCGACCAGATCTCCCAGGCTCAGCAGCGCGTCCGAGCGTCCAAGCGCCGCCGCCCTGGCATAGGCCGCCTTGGCACCCTCGATATCGACAGGCCCCGCATCATCCCCGCTCAGCAGATCGCCAAGCGAAGCGAGCGCATAAACATTGCCCTTGTCGGCGAGGGAGCGCACCAGTGCGCGTCCAGCCGCCACGTCCTTCGCAGTTCCTTCGCCACGCGCCAGCATTTCGCCACTGCGCAAGATGCCGGTTGCGTTGCCCACCGCCGCGGCGCGCCGGTAATATGCGTAGGCGCGCGGCAGATCGATCGGCACGGCCGTTGCGTTCGCATGGCTGTAGAACCCTCCCAGCAGAGCAAGCGCCGTGCCGTCGCCTCCGGCAGCAACTTCCTCGATGAGCGAGAGCCCCTCCGTGACATCGGGCTGCGTACCTTGACCAAGAATGCGCATCTCGCCCACACGGAGCTTGGCCGCCACGCTGCCGGCATTGGCCGCCCGCTGGTAATATTCCAAAGCCTTGGCAGGGTCGCGGTCGGCATTGTCCTCATCGCTGTAAAGATCGCCTAGCCTCAACAGCGCTTCGGCATTGCCGGCGCGTTCGGCGATGCCGGGATTACCGGACGCTGGAGTACTATCCCCATCAGCGGCCGTTTCCGCCGACCAGGCAGCACCCGCCAGGTTCAGAACGACCACCGACAACACGAGATGAGATATCCGCCACAACGCCAAACTCCCTTACGAGTTACTCAATGCTGAGCGCCGTCATCCAGCGCCACAGCTGAAAGGCCCCCAGCCTCAACCGCCCTCAGATAATATTCAGCCGCCTTCTTACCGTCCGCGGGAACGCCCCTGCCGTCGCGATAGAGATCTCCAAGCCGGAGCAAGGCGTCGACCCTTCCCAGCTTGGCCGCACTCTCATAAGCCGCAACCGCGGCCCGACCATCAACCGGCCCAACGGCGCCCGACAGATGAAGATCGCCGAGCACCACATAGGCATAGGGGTCCCCCCCAACGCCAACTTGCGTGAGCATGGCAAGGCCTGCCGCAATGTCTTGTGCCGTGCCTTCGCCGCGGGCGGTCATCTCGCCCTGCCGCAACCTGCCGGTCGCGTCACCGGCAAGCCCGGCCCTGCGGTAATAATCGAATGCCTTGCCGGGATCGGCAGGAACCGGTCCACCCTGGCGATAGATGTCGCCAATACGCACCAAGGCGTCGTAACGCCCATGCTCGGCCGCTTTCTCATAGGCACGCACGGCTTCCGGCACATTGGCGGCCCCCACGGAACCATCGGCCATCAGATCTCCCAGCGAGACGAGTGCATTGCTGTCGCTGGCATCGGCCGCCGCACGCACCAGCGCCAAGCCGGCGGCGACATCCCTGGCGGTGCCCTGGCCACGCACCATCATCATGCCAGCCATCACCTTGCCATCCAGGCTTCCGGCGTCAGCCGCCTTCCTAAAATAGCCGTAGGCCCGGGTGGGATCGGCCAGCAATATCCCGTCGATGCCACGCTGATAGGTCGCGCCCAGCAGGTTGAGCGCATTGGTGTCCCCGAGATCGGCAAGCGCGTTCATCTGTGCGAGACCCCTGGCGACATCGCGATCGGTACCCTGCCCGAGCAAGGTCATTTCACCGACACGGAGTTTGCCTGCCGAATTTCCCGCCGTCGAAGCCCTGCCGTAGTAGGCGAACGCCTTGGGCAGATCCTGCTTCACCGCACCGCTGCGGCTGTAGAGATCACCGAGCCGGATCAGCGCATCGGAATGGCCGAAGGTCGCGGCCTTTTCGTATGCGGCGACTGCGCCCGGCACGTCCACCGAAGCCACGGTCGCATCGCTCAAGAGGTCACCCAGCGCAATCAGCGCGAAGGCGTCGCCATGATCGGCGAGACCCGCCAGCATTGCGCGCCCGGCCTCATAGGATTGGTCCACACCGCGGCCGCGCGCCAGCATCTCGCCGGCGCGCAAGATGCCGGTCTCATCCCCGCTGTCGGCTGCTCGGCGGAAATAGCCGTAGGCTCTGGCAAAATCGACCGAGATAACGCCACCGTCCGAGCGACTGTAGAGAGAGCCGAGCAAGACGAGCCCAGCGGGATTTCGCGTGCGCGAAACCACGTCTTCGATCATCGCCAGCCCGCCATCGACATCCTGTGTGACGCCTTGGCCCAAGGCGGTCATTTCGCCAATGCGCAGTTTCGCCGGCTCATAGTCCAAGCTCGCGGCCTTTCGGTAAAGGGCCATCGCACGCGCCGGATCCAGGGCCACCATACCTTGGCCGGCCGGACGATAAAGGTCGCCCAACAGCACCAGCGCTTCGGGATTGCCGGCGTTGGCAAGTGCCTCAATCATTGCGAGCCCCCTGCCGACGTCACGGGCAACACCTTGACCGCGCACCAGCATTTCGCCCACGCGCAGCTTGCCATCGTCACTTCCGGCCTTGGCCGCCTGATCATAGAAGCGAAACGCCCGGCGCGGATCGGCTGCAACCACCCTGCCCTGGCTGTAGAGATCCCCCAGCCGCAACAGCGCATCAGCGCTCCCCATCACCGCCGCTTCCATGTAGAGTTTGGTGGCGGCGAAGGGGTCGGCCGTGGCGTCTTTGACAGGGCCGACCAGATCAGAGGGTGGAATGATTGCGTAGAGAGCACCCGGCCGATCCGGGTTGCCGAGCCTGCGATAAAAGGCGAGGGCCGCATCCGCTGCTGCAGCGGTTGTCTTGCCGTCACGGTAGAGATCGCCGAGCGCCACGTAGGATCCGGCCAAGGCCCTGACGAAGCCATCCGGCTGTTTCGGTTGCCCGGTATTCTCGCTCTCAAAGACCAGTGGCGGTACCGTCGGGAGGTTCTCCCCGATGCTGGCTTGCGCCGACATTGCCGACAACACGGCGCTGGCCAACCAAAACCATCCGATACGCATGCGCCCAAGCTCCCGACACGCGCGCTGCATCAAAAACGCAGCACAGCCAAAAACGGCAACATAAAAAACAAGCACTGCATTTCCCGGCAGGAACAACTTGATGTGCTCCGCACTTCAGCCGCTTTAGCCTGTCGCCGGGCCTCTGAACTGCCGATCTATTTGACCCATTCTCCCATTTTGATCCCCGCGCCATCCGGCGCGAAGACCTTGGCGTCCGACGTCGCCTTCACCAGCCGGAACCGCGCCGAAGTGAGCAACGCACTCTCGATCGAATCGAGCGAACCTTTCGGCATGACACGAAGATCGTCGACGTAGGCCTTCTGGCTTCGCGTGATGTAAATGAACGCCGTCCCCGGCGGTCGGCCTTGCAACCAGCGTGACAGTTCTCCGGCCGGATCAGCAAGCACGGCGGCAATGGACTGCTTGCTCTCCATCGAAATAGGCACATAGGCGAAGTGCTCATAGTTCATGAACTGCTCGGGGTAGTTGGGAGCCCCTTCGATCAGCATCGACCCCGCCGGCGCATTTGCGTAGAGCCATTGCGAAACCTCTACTTCATCATGCGTGAAGGTGTACTGCCGGTCCTTGCCGTTGTTGGCGAGCACGAACGCCACCGAAAGCAGCGTGCCCAGCGTGCCCAAAAGATAGCGGGCAACAGCGTCCCGCTCCGTGCTTGGCGAAGGAAAGAACAGGGCGGCGGCGAAGAAGGCCAGAAATGGGAGGGCGAAGAGATAGACGCGGAAGGCGATCTCGCCCCCATAAGAGGTCGCAATCAGGAGGAACGCCGGGGCGAGCGTCAACATCACCGCGGGACCGTCACGGTAACCTGCCGCAAGCCGCCGCAAGCCACCAAGCAGCGCCGCCAACGCGATGACGCCCGTGAGCGCACGCGATGCCCAGGACACGACCACCTGCCCAGGACTGACGATCGACGTATCGACCAAGCGGTCGCCGATCTCGGCCGAAGTGTCACCAAATCGGTGAACCAGTTCCGGCAGGACCGACGCCAGATAGCCGTCCGCGTAATACAGGAGCCAACCGGCCTCGACCAGCAATGCGAAGGCGAAGTAACCGAGGCTGATCTGCCCCAGAAGCCACAGGCCGCAGAGGGCGGCAAGCATGATCATCGGCGTGAGCGGGTGCGTGGTCACGATGGCGACGATCAGCACCATGGCCAGGATTGATGCTGCCAGCCTTGCACGCGGCGTGAGCCCCGGCATCGACGGCGGCTGCCCGCGCGAGGCGAAGGCAAGGTAACGACCGAGGACGCCTGCCCAACCGCGACGGCCGGGATCGGCCCAGATATGCTCGACCCGAAGTGGTCCTACGCAAAGCGCGATGAGCATCAGGTAGAAGAGCAAGGCTATTCCCTGCGGCGAGTAATAGTCCTGGCCGATCCAGTTTCCGACCGCGAAGAACCAGACGCCCCCCCATATCAGTCTCAGATCCGTGGTGAAGCGGCGAAAGATGAGGGGGAGCACCAGCACGTAAAACAGGTTGAGAGCCGGTGGCGAAAACCGAACGATGTTGGCAAGCTCGATCGGCTTGATGTCGAACAACGCGGCGAGCTCGGCGCTGGCGACAAAGAAGCCAGGCCAGTTTCTGTAAGCCGCCAGGAACGGCGCGGTCGCGTCTATCTGACCGTGCCGCTGCACATAGTCTACGATGCCGACGTGTTTCCAGGCCCAGGCATAGCGCAGTTCATCGTAAACGATCGCGG
The DNA here is from genome assembly GCF_055710065.1 of Ensifer sp. VA4. Taxonomy (NCBI): domain Bacteria; kingdom Pseudomonadati; phylum Pseudomonadota; class Alphaproteobacteria; order Hyphomicrobiales; family Rhizobiaceae; genus Ensifer; species Ensifer sp. VA4. The sequence continues at coordinate 37,176 of NZ_JBVQPO010000003.1, forward strand.
GCGTGCCATGCAGCAGCAACACCAGCATGACAATTTGCAACATCGGAATGCGGGTCTCGCGCACGTCGAGCTTCAGGCTGAACGCAAAACCAAGCCCCACCACCGCATAGGCCATCCAAATCGTGGGAGGCAGGACGGAGAACAGGCCGTAGTCGTCCACCTTCGCCGGATCGATGCGGTAGAGGCTCACGATCCAGAGCGCGAACGCAAGCCCCAGGCAGCCAAGTGACAACGTGGCCGAACGAGTCGACGCATCGGCGACCTTCTTCGGCGCCGGCTGTTCAGCGGTCGGCACAATGGTAAGGGCGTCGGTCGCTGCCACATTCACAGCGCACCTCCTTCCCAAGGCACGGCGCGCAGCACGCGATCGACATTGGCCGCGATCCACAGCCGACCGACCCCCTCTGGGCGCCGTATCTGCTCGCTGACTTGGTGCAGCCACACCAGGCCGACCAATGCCCGTGTCGCGCCGGCGTCGTCGCTCCAGCCTCGGCCGTCGCTCGTGCTGGCGGCGAGCCAGGCCTTTTCATCGGGCCTCCACTCCGGCAACCAAAACAGATCGGCAACCACAGCGCCGAGAGGCTCCCCCGATGAAATTGCGCGCAGAGCGATCGCCAGCCCGCAGGCGTCATAACCGTCAGGCGCATTTGACCGTGCCCTGCCCCATTCCAGGATGCCGGCAAGCTTGACCGGATCACTCCCGGTTCCGGCAAAACGGAGGTTGCGAGGCTGGAGGTCGCCGTGGCACCAGCCCAAGCCAAGTTCGCGGCCGGACCAATAGCCGCGCTGCCTCTCGACGAACAGATCGAGCACCTGCTCCCGCCGGGCCCGCGACATCAATGAACCGTCCAGGTTCCGCAACTGAGCGGCCGGCCATTCGACCCACTCCCGCAACCAATCCTCATCGATCTTGTGCGGCAACGATGTTCGGCCGTGCAGCAGCGCAATCGCGCCGGCAGTCGCCGCCAGGCCCGACTGCAATTGCGCGGGATGTCGCGTAAAGTCGTCCCAGCCCTCGCCCACAATTGCCGTCTCGATGCAATCGAGGGTACCCTTCGTGCGCCGAACCGCCAACCGGGACGGCAGCAGCGGCAGGAATGCCATCAGCCGCGGCTCCGCCTGCATCAGATCGAGTTTGTCGATCTGCCGCTCGATATAGGTAATGGCATTCAGATCGCGCGCACGGCGAAGAATGGCGCGAGCTTCGCCCCGATGTCCGCAGACATCGGCTACGTGCTCTCCGAGCTGCACAGTGACGGTTCCATCAGGGCCTGGCTCCGCCTCGAACGGTCGCCAGCCGAGCGCATCGGGCCTGGCGATCAAAAGCAGCAACGGCGCCAGATCGGCTTCGGCAGGTAGTTGCGTTCGAGCACGCGGCCCCCAAGGAAAAAGCTGTGACGAGAGCCTCTTCGATGCGGCCGCCAGAGCCAGAGCCCAGTCGTAAGCACTGCCGCGACGGCCGGTGGCAAGAGCCAACACACCGACGCCGAAGGTCACGGTCAGCATCGCCAGAAGCCAGGCCTCGGCCATGCCGATCGGCCCCTCACGGCGCACCAGGAAGGCGCCTAAGACGAGGGCCAGGGCCATCACCGAAAACTCGGCCGCAGCGACCGACCGAATCCACCCCTTGGTGCGGGCAATCGACAGATATATCGACAGCACTGCGGAAACGAGGCTGGCGAGCGCGAGTATCCGCAGAATGGACGCGCCTGCATCCGCGTAGGCCGCACCGAAGACGGACATGATCGGGTGCGCGAACATGACCATGAGCGTAACGAGACCGAGCAGCGGAACCACCGACAATACCGCCGCATCTGCAGCGAGCGAACGGAGGCGGCCGCCGTTGCTCGCCCCCTCGGCAAGCAGCGAAAGCCCCATCGAACTGCCGACGTAATAGAGTGACGTGAAGATCGTCCAGGCAACGAAGAAACTGGCGCTCTCGGCGGCACCGACCAGATTGAGCACCACCAAAGGCGCCGCGGTCCACGCCGCCATCATCGACACGGCTCCGATATAGTCCCAACCGAAATACCGGGCCATGCTCTGCCAATGGATCCGTTGCTCATAACCCGGCGTATCCTCTGTTGCCGGCACAAGACGCTTGAAGATCAACAGATTGACGGCAAGCACGAAGAGAGCGACCGGCGCCGTCCAGGACAGCGCGATCGCCTCCCAGCCGAGGCCGAAAAGCGTGAGCGGAACGAGCAGCAAGATCTTGACGAACTGGTAAGTGGTCTTGGAGAGCGGAACCCAAATGGACTGACGCAGCCCCGATAGGGCGCTGTCCTGAAGCGCGAACACCGACCATATGGCGACGGTCACGACGAACCATGCCATGACGCCGGCGCTCTCGGTCAAAACGTCGAGTTTCGGCATGAATGCGCCGACCACAAGAAGGAAGATGCCGGCCACCAGGATGGAGGCAGCCACGGAAACCGAGTAGGCAAACAGGATCAGGCGACCGGCACGCTTGCCGATGGTCGGAACAAAACGAACGAGGAAATTGCCGAAATTGAGCTGGGCGGCATTGGAGAGGTTGACGATGGTCGCAGTGATCGCGCCGCCGAGCCCGATCGCCTCCGGGGTGCTGTAACGAGCTGCCAGAAACCAGAACGCCAGGCCAAGCATGGCGGTGAGCCCACTGTTGGCGATAAGGGCGTAGCCGTTGCGCAAGAGTGACGAAGCCATCAGGCCCGATGGCAGCAGCAGTTTCCACCCTCTCCCACGCCCGCGGGCCTGCATCTCTACCGACCCCGAATGCTGCAGGATTGGTGGGTTCGCGTTCATGAGCCCACGCGCCGCCAGACACGCACATAGTCAACCAGGAAATCGGCTGGGAACTTGGTCTTGGCATTCGGCGAGCCTGGCCAGTTGCCACCCACCGCAAGATTGATCAGCAGATACATGGGCTCCTGGGAAATGCCTTCAACCTTTGCGTAGCGCCACATCTCCTTGCCATCGAGATACCAGACGACGACATCCTTGCGCCATTCTAGGCCATAGACACGCCAGCCGTCGGCGAGATCGGCCGTCTTTGCGCTCTTCCCATCGCTCTGCCAGCTCTTCTGCTGGTCGAGGTAATGCAAATGCATCTCATAGGTGTCGGTTGCGTGACCGAGCACCTCGAGGATGTCGATCTCCGGACGCGGCTCCTGCGTCGACGGCAATAGCCAGATGGCCGGCCACAACCCTTTGCCGCGCGGTACCCTCGCCCGGATCTCGAAGTAGCCGTACTTGGTGGCAAACCGATCGGGCTTCGCCCGCTCCGCATAGTTGCGGCCGGTCGTCACCATGCCGGACGTATAATTGAAGGTACGGCCCTCATGGCCGACGACCTGTTCAGGCTTCGCGGTCAGGTGCAGATGACCGTTGGCGACACTGACATTGTCGGGCACGTACCACTGCAGTTCATTGTTTGCGAGGTTCGTGCAGCCGTTCTTGTCCCACCAGTAGCATCGGGTCCACTTTCCGCGGTCAAGCCGGCTCCCGTTGAATTCCTCGGTGAATATACGTTCCCACTGCCCGTTTCCCGGCGGTCCGAAGTCTCGAGCCAGAGCGCTGGAGTTTGCGACCCACAATGCGCAGGCCAGTCCCGACAGCGCCGCTATCCAATACCCCATAACCATGCAACAACCCGTCCGGTTCAACCACATTGGCCTGCCGCAAGACGTACCAGCCTGCAGTTACCTGCGAGCTTTGGCAAAAGGCGGTTTCGCGCATCTGCCCTGATATCCGGCGGCCTGTCGCTTACGAATAATTCGACGTCATGATCGAGCTTCGCGTCGTCAAGGACGATTTCCTGCCCGGGTACAGCAGCCTACTGTTTCGAAAAAGAATTCTCCGGGAAAGAAAGCAATCATTTCAGTTTGAACTAGAACATTATTCTATGTTCTTGAAATATATTTGACACTTCAGCACCATCTCAAATATAGATAGCATATTACTTTTTGCAGTAGAAGATAACGATATGTAGCTACGAATTACCGGCCGGATAGGCCAAAAGCGTTAAGAGAACTTGCATTGCGAATTCCCATAAGTCGATTGCACGTCTCGCAGAAAGGCAACGGGATCATCCGCAAGGTTCAAAGCATGACCCCGCCGGTAACCATTCGCACGTGATGGCACGGCTTTTCGCGAAGCGCGGCGCCCAACGTCGAATTCTTCGCTGATGTTTTGCGTGAATGGGATGGTCACGCCGAGCGCGACGAAAGCCGTCAGACGGAGGCAGCCATGAGCAACAATCGCTGGGCGCCGAATAAGAGCGAGGTGCCGAGCACAACCATCGTCATGGCATCGAGCCACCAGGGCCAACGCGACCGCAATGGTGGCATGGTGGCAAGCGACATCTGGCGGATCGCGAGCACCGCGATGGCGGACAACATGGCAATCAGGCCATATCGATAGCCATTGCCGGTATCGACGATGCCGAGCTGTTTCTCCTCGACCTCCGCCTTGAGCTGGACCTCGCCTTTGCTGTCGACCTGATCGGAGACGACGACGCGAACGTTTCGTACCAAAGGGTGAGTAGCCAGTACCTGGCGAAAACGATCGAGATCCGACGGATCATAGGCATCGCCCTGCTTGAACGGCTGCAGTCGCGCCAATTCCTCCGCCTTCAGGCGGACGAGCCCATTGTAGGTAACCGTACCGAAATTCGCCGTAACGCCGGGATTGATGACCACGCGAACCTTTGCAAGCGCCGTGCCCGGCATTCGCGACAGATCACGCCCGGTCACGGTCGCCTGTGGATACGAGGCGCTCCGAACGCGCCAGAGCACCTCGTCTTCCAAGCTCGCCAGAGCTTCGCCGCTGACAGGTTTGCCGGCGGCGACGGCCATCTGCCGCGTGATGTCGTCGCGAGACGCTTGAGGGAGACCGCCAAGGCCGTCAACTTCAACCAGACCCACGCGATAAAGCGCTTCAGGTCGGGGCGTAAACACGATTTCCGCCGGCGTGGCAATTTCGGCATAGTCCGGAACGTCGATATGCGCGTCGAGATACCCCATCCCGCGCATCATTTCTTCCAGACGACGCCGCTGAGCTTCGACAACAGACTTTGCTGATACTCCAGTTTCGGCGCCAGCGTGCGAACGTTTCAGCTCTGTCGCATTCAGGGCCGCACGCAAGGTACTGTCGAGAACGGCATCCGAGGTCGGCTCAAGCATGATGATCGGAACGTCTGCGGCAAAGCCTGTTCCGATAAGACAGGACAATATCGCAGCGGATGCCATTGTCAGAACAACAGCGGTCAGGACCTTGCGCATGGTGCCTCTCGCGTTACGACGCATGACCAAGGAACCGCGTCCTTGCGGTTCGCGAACGCATAGAAATGATTACCGCCGCCAATGCCAATCCGGCCAATAAATTAGCATGCTGTTAAATCGTCGTCATGCAACTTTTACACGACGTCCATACCTCTGAGCATCCGGCCTTCGTCTCAGGTCCCGATCTGAAGGGGCAAATCTCCCGCTCCAAAGCCGGGAGTAAGCCGCAGTGCTCATTCATCGAACGAAACAGTAGAGTATCCGTTGTTGAACGGAGTTGCCTCGAGCCTTTATGCCAGCAAGCCCTGAGCGCAAGGCGAGACCGGGCGCGCTTCAGGGGGCGGCAGATCGATGCTTCCATGCAGCAACCCGGCACCGGAATCAGAATGCGCAATGCCAATGTCCGCAAGTGGCATGCGGCGCTGCGCTCCGGATCTGCGCATCGGATTTCGCTCTTCACATTCGAGGCAATCGACCCTTGTCGCTGCAACGCAGCGAAAGTCGACTCCTCAACCTCTTGAGCAGATTCGAACCAGGGTTTCGTGTTCAGCGGTTTCGTTGGTGAACAATGGAACCAGCTATTGCCTCGATACCTTGAGAAGGCCGGTCTCCCACTTATATGATGCGTGATGATTGATGCAGAATGAGATAGATATGAGAACGACGTTGGCAATCGACGACGATGTGCTGATCGCCGCGAAGGCTGTAGCGGCTCAACAGCACCGAAGCATCGGCGAGGTGATTTCTGAACTGGCGAGACGGTCTCTGCGCCGGCCGCGCAGTGGCGGTGAACGCAACGGTATCCCTCTCCTGCCACCCCAGCCGGACGCACCGCCAATGACGCTCGAAATCGTTAATGCATTGCGTGACGAACTGCCGTGACTTTCCTGCCCGACGTCAATGTTTTGATCGCCTTGATCCGGGCCATGTAGCCCATGGCGATGCGAATGGTTTGCGACGATTGGTCAATTCGCCTGGGCGACCTGCCCCATTACTGAAAATGGTGTCATCCGGATTGTCGGCAACTCCAAATATCCCAATTCTCCCGGTTCTCCGTCCCTCGTAATGGAGATTGTGGGAAAACTGCGGTCACTCCCCCGCCATAATTTTTGGCCCGACGTCGTAAGCCTTGTTGTGGCGGGTGATATCAACCCCAGAAAAACTCTGACTGCTGGCCAAATCACTGATACCTACCTCCCTACGCTGGCCAAAGCGCAGGGGGGCCAATTGGCAACATTCGATCGCAAGCTATCAACTGCGGCGGTCAATGGTGGCAATTCGGCCTTGCACCTAATCACTTCAAAGAAGACGTGAACACGGGTTCCCATTGATACATCCGGTCATTCAGGGCACCGAGCGAGAACGCGTCGGCTTGCCTCTCTACTGTCACAGCGAACGCGGTCCGGGTTGCGAGCACATTACGGATCGCAAAGCTTGAATGTATTCGTGAGACTCCAGGAAGAGCCGAAAGGATTTCCTTGTGAATACGTTCGAACTCGCTGGCATTGGCGACCTCGACGCGCAAAAGATAGTCCGATCCGCCGGTCATCAGGAAGCACTCCTTTATTTCGGGGTGCTGGTGCTTACGTATCGCGGCCTCGAAACGTAAGCGCGGAATTCCCCGCACCTGTTCATAGACGTGGCAGTGAGGGAGTCTGTGTCCACAACGGAGACTGTGGACACAATGACATTGGATGGCGCGGGAGGATCAGGGCCGCTTCGAGCTCGAAACGGTCGAGATAGTCCTCAGTCTGACGATCGAGGGTGATGTTGATGATCACCGCAATGGTGGCTTCGACGTTGGATGTATCTACCAGCGCGGTGTAGCCCCGGATGACGCCGGCCTGCTCCATCAGCTTTATGCGCCTGAGACAGGCCGATGGCGACAAGCCAACTTCGGCAGCGAGGCTCGCATCGTGATAGACCCAGTCCGCGACCATGCCCTTCGACGTAAGTTTGTCGTTTGTCGCGGACAAATTCGCGCACCAACGAGATGATCGAAATGTTCTCCGCCCGGGTCCGTTCTTCTGTTCTTCTGGCAGCGCGATGGTCAGTTCGCGTGCAAGCTGCGTGTTGGCCCGACCGCAGAAGCTCTGTGAATTTCCTAGACGAACGAGACGTTGCGCGACACCCGCAATCAGCATTGTAGCTTTTCAGCGCTCATTGCCGCTTATGGCCCATCTTCCGAACCGACCGCGCGTTTTTACCGATTGACCATCAGGGCCTTCGGTCAAACCACACAAGCAGCCTGCCATTCTGCGGTAGGTGCAGAGACTTCACTACGCGCGCTCTTGCTTTCACCGCTGTGAGGAACTCCGCCTCGGTGTAGTCGAGAAAAATGTCCTCGCGGAGCGCAAGCATCCGCTGGACCATCGCGTCACTCTTCGACGGGAATTCAATGACGCCAACCGGAGCCAGGCCGATCAACCAATCAGCTACGTGCGCCAATGGTACATTGCGGCCGACTGCGAGATGGTGGACAAAAGCCAGCGCAACCAGAGCATCGGCACGAGCGCGCTCGCCGAAACCCTTTCGTTCTGCTTGCGCCCATCCTTGTGAAGGGCTCGGATTGGCAGCGTCCATCCAGAGCGGCAGAAATGGACGGTCGCCGCGGTTGAAGCGATCATAAGCACGATCCAGCGTTGCGTGGTCGAAATCGAATCCGACAACATAGGCGGCCCCCGCATCGAGGGCAGCTTCTGAATAATCCCCCGTGTTGCATCCGAGGTCGAACAGCACGCTCGGCTTCGTCGATCGGACCATGTCTTCCACGAATCCGCGCTTTGTCGCCCTCTCAGACTCACTGTAGCTTGTTGCCCCTGCGTACTCTGCCCATACGGTCTCCTGGCTAGCCGGACGCATGGCTGCGATGAACCTGCGTAGCCCCAACAACATGCCAACGAGCGCGTGTTTCGGAAGCCGGACTGCCTTCAGGCGAGCGTTCGCGTAGCCGTCCTTTCCGACATGACGCCGCTGTAAATTTGCCTGTGCGATTACGTGAGCTATGACTGTCCACGACAGCTTGTCACGGAACGAAAGCAGCGGGGCAAGTTCCTCCGGGGCTATCCCCTCCAGGCTGCCGCGGAACCAATGGTTCGGTGTCAACCGCAGTCGACTCCAGAACAGGAGTGGATTGAGAAACTGCGAGCAGAACTGACGGTGGCCCGCCCAAATCTCGCCCTCGCGATACCATCGCAGCGACATGTGATCAATGAAAACAGGTCTGGTGCCTCGAAACTGAACGTTGTAGGCAGTTGCGTCTGCGAGCGTAAACCCCTTCTTCAGGGCCTCTATGTGTAGGTCCAGGTGAAGCAGCGCTGCAGCTCTGTGCGTCGCAAAACTCCACTCATACGGGTAAGAAACGAAAGGGATGGCTGGGTGTTCAAGTGTGAATACAGCCCCATCGATATTCGCTGCGACTTCGCGTGCGGGCAACAGTAAGCCCTTCTCAGCCAAGCTTTCATACAGCCCCGCGTCCTTGGCGGCGAGATAGGCAGACGCACCTTGTTTCGTGATTGCCCGGTAAATCGCCCCGTCGCGCATATAGACGCGGGCGCCGGGATCGCGGAACGATCCAGGATCAGGAGTAGCAGTCATTTGGACGGTGGCTCGTTATTTTCCGACCTTTGCCCCAGGCCCAGCCAGACCTTGACACGTTGGACATAGCCTCGGCCAACAAATAGCGCTGCTGCGGCGCCGCCTACGATCGCCTGTAGGATGATACTTCCTGTCCCCGGGTCGAGATAAGCATAAGCAGGTGCGGTCATTGTGAACATGATGAAAGGTATTAGCGCCGCGAAGCGCACTATATTAGCCATCCGCACGTTTCCCCCTTACAAAAGCAATTTACGAACTATAGGTTGTTTAAGGAATTTTGCAAATATGCTTTTCAAGAAGCAGTAGGGGGCAAAATGGCAATAAGGAAGAGACTCGCCGAAGCCGCAACTCCGACTTTGGCCGGATTGTCCGTGCTGTTTGCCTCATTCAGCAATTTCCTCAGTCACAATAACTATTCGTCACTCACACTCGAAGCAGGTCTCATTGCGGTCACAATCATTGGCGTCGCTGCCTTGATGGGGCTGTTGTACGCCGGTGCGGAGAAGGTTTCCCGGGGGATACTCCAGGTTCTCTTGGTTTGGCTGGCCATCGACCTCAATTTTGATGGCTTCGTCGTGCCGGTCGCGACTGCGGCAATCGCCATTGTTTTCAATCGAAAGATGGTGCAGTTCGTCGGCGTAGCCTCATTAGTAGCACTGTTGACCGGGCTAGTGGGTGCAGCCATTCCGTCGCAAAGAACCATAAATAAGGAGAGCAAGCCTGTGGCTCAGGCGGGTCTAGCGCCGCCCATTCTCGTCCATATCATTCTGGACGAGCATATTGGAATAGAGGGCATTCTGGGCGACGCGCCTGCTGCGGCCACGATGAGAAGCGATCTAAAGGCTTTCTATCTCGGCAATGGATTCCGCCTCTATGGCCGGGCGTACAGTCAGTACCTGCACACGGTCAATGCCATCCCGCAAGTTCTGAATTTCGGTGAAAAGCAAGTGCGAGCGCCCCACGAGCGCAAGGGATCTTCCGTGAAGAGGAATGCCTACTTCCAGACGCTCAGAGCTTTGGGCTACAGCATTCACGTCTTCCAGACCGATTACCTTGATTATTGTGCGTATGACACTGTGACGTCCTGCCGGACCAGGCCTGCTTCGAAGCTGGGCATCGTCGCAAGGGCCTTACCATTCGAGGATAGGGTTCGCCTTTTGGTCAAGGAGTTTGCGAAGCTCGCGCATGTTCCACGTGTCGGCGCCGCTGTTTACGATCGCGGCGCACGTCAAGCTAGAAGATACGGAGTTCCAGTACCGTTGATCAATCTGGAAACCAGTTTTGCTCCTGTCGCGATGGGCGCCATAGATACTTTCGACCGCCTTTCGAAAGAGTTGACCAAGGCCAGCGCCGGTGAAGCCTACTTCGTACATGAACTCCTTCCTCATTACCCGTACCTTTTGGATGATGACTGTCGCCCCAAGGGAATAACTGAGTGGCGAAATCGGCAGCTCGACTACAGTTCGAAGGAGGAGCGCTACCGCGCCTATTTCGCGCAAGTCCACTGCGCCATGACCCAAATCGGATCGGTCCTTCAGTCTTTGGCGGACAAGGATGCCATCGTTGTCATTCATGGCGATCACGGCTCCCGCATTACTGACGTCGACGCAACATCCGACGCAGTTGGCGCATTCACTGATGAAGACCTTTTAACAGGCCATTCCACCCTCTTTGCAGTGCGTGCAGCGCGCATCACAGCGGGCTACGATACAAGCAGCGCGCCGATCTCTAAACTTATTGAATCGCTTGCCACCTCGGCATTTTTGTCGGCTAGCTTGGCGGCGCCACATGTTCCGGAAGTGGAGCTCGAAGACCGCCAGTGGATGCCAGTGCAGAAATATCCACTGCCGGCATGGTGGCTGGTGGCCCACTGATCCGACATTCTTGACGCGGAGGATACGCGCTATGGCAGCAAACCCTGCGAACTGGCGGACAGCTTGTCGATATCTTCATCGCAGGCCAGGAAGGGCAAGCGATTTCGATCTCCCGCACAGCAACGGCATCACCACCATCGTCAACTGCGCGGTCAACCTGAATTTCAAAAGTTCGACCATCGCCGCTCCTCTCGGATCATCGAAGCAGCATCCAACGTCCAGGCGCGATCCGATAAGAGATCGCGACGGGATGGAAACCCGGACACGCAGATGCTTGCCGAGCCCTACATCTTGCGGGCTGTTGGCTCTACTGTCGCATCGAACGCTTCGTCCCGGTCCGGGTTGCGAGCACATTACGGATCGCAAAGCTTGAATGTATCCGTGAGACTCCAGGAAGAGCCGAAAGGATTTCCTTGTGAATACGTTCGAACTCGCCGGCATTGGCGACTTCGACGCGCAAAAGATAGTCCGATCCGCCGGTCATCAGGAAGCACTCCTTTATTTCGGGGTGCTTGCGTATCGCGGCCTCGAAACGGTCGAGATAGTCTTCAGTCTGACGATCGAGCGTGATGTTGATGATCACCGCAATGGTGGCTTCGACGTTGGATGTATCTACCAGCGCGGTGTAGCCCCGGATGACGCCGGCCTGCTCCATCAGCTTTATGCGCCTGAGACAGGCCGATGGCGACAAGCCAACTTCGGCGGCTAGGCTCGCATTGCTCCGTCGCGCATCGAGTCGAAGCAGCCGAAGGATATTCCGGTCTATCGCGTCAAGCGCAGCCATAGCAGATCATTCCAATTCGCCTTCGTTTCTTTCACTGATCATGGTTTCACGCAACGATCAATCACTGTTTCCTCGGAAATTTCACGATCGTTTCACTAGTCTCCCGCCAACGTGGGGAGGCTGGGATGGACGGGACGATACAGGCAAAAAGACAGGTTGGGACAACCGCCACGGGCGGCGCGTCGGGCTACTTGACAATCGATCTTGCGGCCCTTGCTCGCAACTATGAACGGTTGGCGGCCGAGGTAGCGCCTGCGCGCGTAGCGGCGGTCGTCAAGGCGGATGCTTACGGCCTCGGCGCCGACCGCGTCGCCGCCAGGCTCTACGAGCATGGTTGCCGCCACTTCTTCGTCGCACAATTCGTCGAAGCCCTGCGTCTGCAGCCAATGCTCGCCACCGATGCCAAGGTCTATGTGTTGAATGGCCTCCAGCCCGGCAATGAGCCTGCCTGTGCTGAGCACGGCATCGTGCCGGTGATCAATTCGCTGGAGCAGTTGCGGCGCTGGAGCGAGGCTGCGAAGGCGCTCGGGCGCAAGCTGACGGCGGCACTGCAATTCGATACCGGCATGTCGCGTCTCGGTGTTCCTCCGGCAGAGCGCGCAGCCATTGCCAGCACGCTGAAGGCGGACGCTAACATCGATGTCCAGTTCATCATGAGCCACCTCGCCTCCGCCGACGAGCCGGAGAGCGATCAGAATGGAAGCCAGCTTGCCGAGATGAACCGCATCACGGCTGAATTCCCCGAGTATGACCTCTGCTTTGCCAATTCGGGCGGCATCTTCCTCGGCAAGCCCTATCACGGGGTGCTTGCCCGCCCCGGCATTGCTCTTTACGGGGGCGCACCGGCGGCCGCCAGACCGAACCCGATGGAAGCGGTCGTGCGCCTCGACGTTGCGGTGGTACAGACGCGCACCGTGCCTGCCGGCGCGCGCGTCGGCTACAGCGGCACCCATATTGCCGCGGCAGAAACCCGCCTGGCCACCATTGCTGCCGGCTACGCCGACGGCCTGCCGCGAAGCCTGAGCGACCGGGGCGCGGTCTATTGCGACGGCATTCGCCTGCCGATCGTCGGCCGCGTTTCGATGGACAGCATCACCATCGACATCTCCGCCCTGCCGCAAGATCGCCTGCACCTCAGCGGCCTCGTGGAAGTGCTCGGCCCCAGCCAGACGCTTGAAGACATTGCCCGCGACGCGGGCACCATCGCCTATGAAATCCTGACCGGCCTCAGCCAACGTTACGAGCGGCAATACCGCTGACCCCTTCTCTTCTCCCATGAGGACATCATGAAAGTTATCGTTCTCGGCTCCGGCATCATCGGCGTGACGTCGGCCTACCAGCTTGCCAAGGCAGGACATGAGGTGACGGTCATCGACCGTCAGGCTGGCCCCGCCCTGGAGACGAGCTTCGCCAACGCCGGCGAAGTCTCTTTCGGCTACTGCTCGCCCTGGGCTGCGCCCGGGATTCCGGTGAAGGCTATGAAGTGGCTGTTCATGGAGCATGCGCCACTGATCCTACGCCCGAAGGTCGATGCCGCGATGTTGTGCTGGATGGTGAAGATGCTCTCCAACTGCACCTCCAAGCGCTATGCGATCAACAAGAGCCGCATGTTGCGCCTGGCGGATTACAGCCGCACCTCGCTCGCCACACTGCGCGCTGAAACCGGCATCGCCTACGACGAGCGTATGCAGGGAACGCTGCAATTGTTCCGCACGCAGCAGCAGCTCGATGCTTCCGGCAAGGACGTCACGGCGCTCGCCGCCGATGGCATTCCCTACGAAGTTCTCGACCGCGACGGCTGCATCCGCGTCGAGCCGGCGTTGAAGCATGTGCGCGACAAAATCGTCGGCGGCCTGCTGACGCCGAAGGACGAGACTGGCGACTGCTTCAAGTTCACAAACGCGCTCGCGAAGAAGGCGGAGGAGCTCGGCGTTCGCTTCAACTATGGCAGCATCATCCGCGGCCTCGACGTCGAGGGTGGCCACGTATGTGGCGTCGTCACCGCGCACGGCACGCTGCAGGCCGAGGCCGTTGTCGTGGCACTTGGCAGCTTCTCGCCGCTCCTCGTCAGACCGCACGGTATCCGTCTGCCGGTCTATCCAGTCAAAGGCTATTCGCTGACGATCCCGATCACCGACGCCTCGCGCGCGCCGGAATCAACCGTCATGGACGAGACCTTCAAGATCGCCATTACCCGGCTCGGAGATCGCATCCGCGTCGGCGGCATGGCCGAAATCTCCGGCTACACCAACGATCTCGGCGAGCCTCGCCGCCTCACGCTCCAACATTCCGTCACCGACCTCTTCCCGGGCGGCGACGTGTCGAAGGCCAGCTTCTGGTCGGGTCTTCGCCCGATGACGCCGGATGGCACGCCCGTCATCGGTGCGACGAAGGTCGCGGGTCTCTATCTCAACACCGGTCACGGTACGCTCGGCTGGACGATGAGCTCCGGTTCGGCCCGGGTAATCGCCGATCTCGTCAGTGGCCGCAAGCCCGAGATCGACGCAACCGATCTCGCAATCGCCCGCTACGCTTAAGCGGCGCCGTTCAACCACTTTCGAGGAACCAGATCATGATCCAGGAAATCCACACGAACGACGCGCCGGGCGCCGTCGGCCCCTTCTCGCAGGCGATCAAGGTCGGCGACCTGCTGTTCGTTTCCGGCCAGCTGCCGATCGATCCGGCGACCGGAGAATTCAACTCCGACGACGCGATCGCGCAGGCCGAACAATGCCTCAAGAACCTTGCAGCAATTGCGGCCGCCGCTGGCACGAGCCTCGCCAACACCGTCAAGACGACAGTCCTTTTGACCGATCTCGGCCATTTCGCCGAAATCAACAAGGTCTACACCGGCTTCTTCTCCAAGCCGTTCCCCGCACGGGCCTGCTACGAAGTCAGCGCGCTTCCTAAGGGTGCAAAGGTCGAGATCGAGGCGGTCATTGCGCTTTAAGCGCCTCGAGCAAGAGAGGCGGTCAAACAAATGGGCGGCCAACACCGCCCAACCTCTCCGAGCATTACGCGACGCGATACCGCGTCGCCGCCGATCATCATCCGTAGCGCCGTTGAGCCATTCGCGGATGGCGGTGCCGAGCCGCTGCGGCGCCTCCATGGGGACCATGTGCCCTGTATTCTCGATAATTTCGAAACTTGAACCGACGATGCCCTGGTGAAGCTCGAGCGCCTCGGTTCGTGACCTCAATCGGTCCTGCTCTCCCGCGATGACGAGACTTGGACACCGGACCGCCTTCAGATTATCCCGTTCGTCTCGTCGATCGATCAGCGATTGTCTGTGGAAGACGTCGCCGCCCAATCGCTGCCCTGCGGCTAGGATGCGCGCGATGATGTCGGTCCGTTCTGCATTGCGGGATGCAGTGACGACGCCACGGCCGCCCTGCTCAGCCCCCTGAAGACGGCACCGCCTGTGTGTCCAGCGATTGCGGCCTTCCGCTGAAGCTCAACGTTGCTATCGCCGCGTGCGGAGGTGGCGATAAGGACGAGGGCGGTGACCCGATCGCCAGCCTGCCGGACGATTTCGCGAGCGACGTATCCTCCCATAGAAAAGCCCACGAGCACGAACTCCGGCGGTGCTTCCGAGAGCGCCCGGCGGGCCATCGCCGCTATCGAGCTGTCCTGCGAAAGATCGGCATATGTCGCCGGGCCGTATTCGGCCAACTCAGGCACCACGTCGCGCCAGAGATCGGCATCGAGCATGAAACCCGGAACCAGAAGCATTGCCATGTTTCGCCACCTCGCCGTGCTCGTCGAGTGACGGTATCGGAAGAAGGAGGACATGTCGTCAAGAAAGGCGCTCGCTTCCAATCAAGGGCCGAAATGGGGATCAGACCCTCGATCCCAACTGTTCCGCCCGATCGTGCGATATACCGCGGTCGGCTGGGCTCATTGCCCAGCACAAAACGCCAACACACTTCCGGTATTGTCTTGATTGAAAACCAATTATGTCTTCTCTTGAGAGGCGAACCTGCCCCGACTTGACCGCAACAAGCCCATCCTGCCCGGAAGGATCCCCGAGCAGTCTGCGTTCGCCCAAAGCGCCGCTGAACCAGGGCTAGCTGGCAGTCCCCGGCGCGCCGCCCTTAGGCTCATCCATACCTAAGTTCATCCCTCTCGCGAAGACAACTGATGATGAATCTGGAGGTCCCACTGCCTGGGATAGCGGTTCGGGCGCACCCAGAACGACGTGCGGCCTCCGCGTACGGGATTGGAGCCCCGATGCAATCCCGAACCAGATCATTAGTGTTGCCGCATAGGAGACGTAAGCATCGACAGCATAGTGCCAGCCCAGGTGTATCGACCCCAAAAATATCAGAACAAAATGGATCCTCAGCAGCCATTGTAAGGCGGGGTGAAAGCCTCTTGAGGCCAGGACCATCAAGAGCGCCGTGGCGTTGTGAAGGCTAGGCATGGCAGAAATGCCCATCTCGGTGCCTGAACCTGCGTACCCCTTCCAAAGCAGATCTTGGACGTCAAGAGCAAGGATCGGCGCCCTCTGGTCAGCGGCCTTGAGATAGGACATCAGATCAGCATACGGGTTGTCCCCAAGCCCGAGGTTGCCGAAAAAACAGGGACCGGCTGATGCGAACGCGGTCGCCAGAACGCTACCGAGAAGTATCCACAGCAACGCAAAAGTGATGAGAAACTGAGTGCGTTGGGGCCGCTCGCTGAATGCAAGGGTCATCCAAAAGGTCCACATCACCATGAACCAAATACTGTAATTCATGCTGAGCAGGAATGTCACCGGCCAATAGCCCAAGACCGGGTGAAGCCACTGCCACGGGAGCCAACCAAAGTGAAGTGTTCGATCAAGATCGCTCAGCGTCACGTCCCAGGAGAACGCAGGCAAACGAGTTTTCCACTGCCAGAATACGCTTGTAAGGATCACTTGAGCAACGGCAACAGGAACATAGGACGTAGCCGTTGCGAATGATACGCCGCGGATGTCGCGGATGATCGCGGTAATCGGCCGGTCCACGCGATTGACCAGAACATGGTAGGCCCCCCTCACGCCTGCAGCGAATAAGGCAGTTATCGAGACCAGGCCCATCAAGGAAGCGAAGAAATACCCAATCCAGGTGCTAGGCGCCATTTCAAGAATGACGAATGCTAGAAGTAAATAAGCAATCGACAAAAATACGACCGCAGCATCTCGGCGTGCGCCAGCAATCAACGCGCTCACAAATGCCCGAGGATTAAACATCGTCGTTTAAGTAAATCCCACTCTATTCAAACAATCACTCCCACTCCTATAGTGGATTCGCATAATTAGCGCAACTTAAGCAAGAAAATTCTAATGTTAAGAGCAGCCTATTAGCTGGTCTGTGTGTTAATGCCCTAGTGAGCGTCACGATCCATTGAGCTGGGCAGCATCGACCAGAATAACCTGCTCTTGATCGCTTGCGCGCCGTTGCTGTCTTAGTTTTGGTAGCATTTCATTGCCGTGTCCCGTTCGCGGCAGGCGCGGTTGATCCTCTTGAGGCTGAAACCCCTCAGACCGCTTCGGCGGGCTCGAGGCGTCGAGACAGAGACCACTCCGTCAGATACGCAGACGCTTTCCAAAACAGGAGCGCTATGCCACCCCCAACGATTCCGTCGGTTGCATAGTGCCAGCCGAGCTGGATCGAGCCTATATAGATCGTGACGGCATAGGCCAAGCCAATCTCGCGACTCACGCCACCTCGCTGCCAGGCCACACATGCGATGATCACAGCAACCGCGACGTGAAGGCTGGGCATTGCTGATATACCGGAGATCGCTCCGATATCGCGCGTGTAGGCCTCCCAAAGAATATCTTGCGCGATCAGCGCCCACACCATCCCGGTGTCCGCATCGACGTTTTTGAGCAGCGCCATCAAAGGCGCGTATGTGTCGTCACCGTAAAGAAGTTCCACAAAGCAAGGCCCGGATGACGATAACAGGAGTGCCAAGATATTACCGCCTACGAACCAGGTCAGTAGGGTCGTCAAGATGTACCGCAACCGTAGCTCATGATTACCGATCCACGGAACCACGATCATCGATATGGTAAAAATTACCATCCAAAGATTATAGACGAAATTCAAGGCGACAAGCGCATATGCATTCCCGAACACCTTGCTGGTCAGGACATACGGATCAACGCCACCGAACAACGCCCGATCCAGCCGGATCAAGCTCTCGTCCCACGAGAATGGAACGATCGCCGGAATCGTCGACTTGACGGTACTGAACACAAAGATCATCGCGACAAAGATTGCGGTCGAATGCGTCGCGTGTGCCAGCCTGTCATTCCCGAGCAGAACTTTTTCCATGTGCGCCTTCAGCGCCGCCATTGGGTGCTCTTCTCTTCTTGCGAGCATCTTGAGCACCGTCCACAGCATGTAGACCGACGCCATGGTCGTTACCGCCGAAAAGGACCAGTCCACATAGAGCGATGCTGTTTGATAGTGCGGATCCACACCAAGATACCAAACCAGGCTCGCCATAGCCGCAGTGTGTGCCAATAGGATTAGATAGGCCAGCCGATAGTCAGCGGCAGTCCTGCTGAACGAGGAAAGAAGCATCGTCATTGAGCACAACCGTTACGGATTTCCCCTACCACCATTCAATCGCAGTTTCTAATTTAGTCAATCGCCGATTGCTGTAGTAGAGGCTCAGAACCTTCCAACGACGCCCCTCACGTAGACCGGTTGCCGCGCGTATAATCCGAGCGCTGATACGACTGGGGTATGCAACGTTCAAAAACGGGCGCCCCTCCAAGGCGCCGCAGAGCGCTCTCCATGTCTAGACGATCTTGCGAACTTCAGTCGCACTCGAGACTCGACTGATCCATCCGCATTTGCCGCAGCATGTTTCGCCCGGCGATGAGCATTTCAAACAGGAATGCCACAAGCGAACCAATGAGCGAGACGATCGCACCGCCGAAGAACCAGAACAGATTTTCTTCGCGGAACCCGAATTCTAGGGCACCTGCAAGCAGGTTCAGGATTGCACAGCCGGTGCAGATCGCGGCCAACGTTCCCAAGGCGACCGCAATCTCAAGAGCAAGCGTTCGCCGGCGCAGGTAGTCTAGTTGTATGCGCCGTGCTTCACCCTCCCCGTCTTTCTCCCCCACCTCGTTAACCCGATCCGAGACCCTGCCGAGGCGAGTCGCATAGACACTGACAAATCCGGCCGTGCCGGCAAGAAGAAAAACCGGCGCCAGAGACGTCTGGATGATCGAGGCAAAGTCGTTGATGATTGATGGTGAGTCCATGCGTGCTCTTAATAGGTCTTGCGCAAATATGCCGGCTGAAGTCAGGCGAGATTTAATCAACCTACAGCAGCTGTAAAAATAGACAATTTTCCGGCCGGCAGATCAGATGACGCACCGAGGCCCCTTGCCGAGAACCGCCTGCTTGATTGGACCAAGCGAGATCCTCAATGCAGAATGGGAAGCCCGCGAGCTCTCTTTAAAGAAGGACCATCCTCGATGGTTCGCCACTTCACTTGGCGTAATGACGAGCGAAGCGAATGCTCTTGATGATCGCCACATGAGTACTGACGCATGCCAGCAATATCAGGACGAATAGGGCGAGCGCCGCAGATGGACCATCGACAAGCGACCAAACCACCGGCGGAAGTTGAGCAAACGAAATACTGGCGAGGCCCGCGCTGTTTTGTGAGATCTGGTGCAGCGCGAATCCCGAGGTTATGAGCGCAACGTGCGCATGAATGAAGCGCAGCCGCAGGTATCGTTCTGGCCGAACCGCCAGATAACCGCCAGCCGCGGCGGCGACAAACAGCACCACGGTCGCGCCCCAGAAGACTATATCGGAAGCGGTCACGAGCGTGAGTATGAGCATGCGCGTCATTGGCAGCATAGCTGTGTACACAGCCCACGCGAATGGGCTGGACGGAGTGCTGCATAGTAGCGCGACACTGAGAAGGGAGACGGCGGCCGCCATGTAGGCTCCGCAGGGCCCAAGGCGAATGACGGTCAAAACTAAGGCGCGCATGATCTATTCCTTCAGCCCCGGCCCCATCTGCAGACGACAATATAAGATGATGCTTAATCGAGGCTTACGCGATTCGCCGACCGAATCGGAACATCGTGCTGCTCGACGGGCCCTTCCTCGCCGGTGTCTCTCAGTTCCACCGCTTGAATATCTTGGCGGCAAGGCGGATTTTCGGGGGGCCGATGCCGCCAGCCGGCCGGCATGTGTCTCTTTATTGCGACTCCCAAATTCAATTCTATCTTTATTAGTTATTTTTCTGGAAGATTTCCGGTGAGCTCATTTCTAGGCGAGGTTAGGATGCCCGCAATTGGGGGAATGTAATGGAAATGTCTCGGAGCCAAATAGGCCGCGTTACGCTGCTCGCAGGAGTGCTGTTGCTGGCAGGATGCCAAACGGATGCACTCGACGATGTTGCCGCCTACGGCGATAGCGCGAAAACTCTCAACGATGATTCGGCGGTTGCCTTCTACAAGGACGACGAACTGGTGACCACGGGCAAGCTCCAGTTCCAGGAGAAGAACTACGGAAAGTCCTACGCGATCTACAAACGGGCGGTCGAGGTCTTTCCGCGAGACCCTGCGGCATGGCTGGGCTTTGCGGCCTCGTCCGACATGATCGGCCGGTTTGATACTTCCGATCGCGCCTATGCGCAGCTGTCCAAGATGATCGGCGGCACAGCCGTCTACTACAACAATATCGGCTATTCCCACCTGCTGCGCGGTGACCTGCCCGGGGCTCGAACCTACTTCCTGAAAGCATATGAGATCGACCCCTCGAATGAGACGACGGCGAGGAATCTCGAATTGATGAAGAACAGCGTCAAATACGCACAGCGGTAACTGGCTGTCGCCACTTGCTCAGACCCGTCGGTGCCCGCCTGGGAGCGAGCGCACTTACTGAGATTCTACTGAGAACGTGCTGGCAATTCTTCTGCGTGTGAAGGTTGTCGAGCGTCGAGACAACCATTACTTCTCGATGGCTCACCGAATTAGTTACAAGTGAGACCCCGCATTAAGGGGAGCGAGCTAGCGCACCTTTCTTAGAACGAGCTTGCCATCCGCCGAGACAGTTCGCTCGTAGCGCGGCAAGTTGGCGATGGAGCCGCCCTGGGGATCGGCTGCGGCCAGGACATCGTCAACAGCGGATTGCGGAGCGGAAACCGAATAGGATGACGGTGACAGGCGCTGGGGCACTTCTTTCCCGGGCGCGCTGATGATCATGCTGCCGCCGGATGCGAACATGCTCGGGGTCACACGGCCATCGAGGTCGGCGAGATCCTTCTGCAACTCCTCGACGGATTTGCGAACGGCCGCCATATCATCGGCCTTGGCCCCACTGGCGATGTTCACGGCCTGTCTGCTGATCTGCTGCTTCAGGCCGTCGACCGAGCGCTTGAGAGCAGAAAGCGTTTCTCGGCTTTCGCGCACATCCGCGGCATTCTTTGCGGTGTAAAGCAAGATGCCGGCGTTGAGCGGCAGCAACATCAGGCCCAGCGCGATGATCGGCATGCTTCTCGAACGGCTTGGCTCCTTCGCACCGTGCTCCCTGCGCCGCAACTCGGCGTCAGGCTCGATTTCGATATCGACATTCGAAATATGCGTCATCGTTTTCCTCCGTCAGCAATCTGGGCCGCGGCCCTGACTTACCTATCCCCTAGACCCCACGTGGTCGCGCTGGACCGCACTCGCTTTAGATGGTCCGCGCTTTGCGCCGATGGCCGGCCTGCACGAATATTTCACACATTCCTTAAAAAGGCGGCGCCCTGCCGATAGCGACTCAGTCTCCCGCCTCAATCCAAAGTGAACACCCCTCCCCAAGCCCGTTCAAGCATCTCCAGCGACGCGACCTTGGGCAGGTCGTTAAACTCGCAATAGGAGGAGATAAAATCCAGGAGGTATTTAGGATGGTAACAGGACGCCAGCGTATCCCCTCGGTAATTCCGTTCATAGAAAACGTGCAAATCATCGCGCGCCAAATCTACCGCGACCGCGCGGGCATAGGACTCGAAGATGCGAACATATTCATCCCGCGATGGGTTATTCACATATATCTTATATTTGAGGCGTCGCAGACCGGCTTCGTCGGAAAGCTCCCGGGGTGGAATGTTGGTCGAAAAGACGACGAGCTCGTCGAAGGGCACCTTGAACTTCTTGCCGGTATGCAATGTCAGAAAGTCGTAGCCACGTTCGAGCGGCACGATCCAGCGGTTGATGAGCGCTTGCGGCCGGTCCTGCTGGCGCCCGAAATCATCGATGATGAAGACCCCACCCGAGGCCTTCAGGTGCACCGGCGCTTCGTAGACGTTGGATCCCGGGTTGTGGGTCAGGTCAAGCAACTCGAGCGTGAGTTCGCCACCGGTCTTGATGACCGGCCGCCGGCATTCCACCCACCGCTGATCGGCCTTCGGATGCGGTCTGGCCGTCGGCTCCCGCACGGCCTGATGCGTCGCCTCGTCATAGAAACTGATGACGTAGCCACCGACCTCGATAGCGTAGGGCACCCAGATCGTCTGGATGAAAAGCTCGGAGGTCCGCTCCGCAATGCTAGTCTTGCCGTTGCCCGGCGGACCGTAGAAAAGGATGGAACGGCCCGAATTGACCGCCGGTCCCAGCTTCTCGACCAATGTCGGCGACAACACCAACCCGTCCAGGCTTCGGACAAGCCGCTCGGAAGTGACACGTTCGTGATGGATCGACTGTACGCCGATCTGGCGGCAGAAGGCGTCGAGGGACACGGGAGCCGGACCGACATACTCCGACTGCCGCTGGGCCGCCTGCGCATATTCCAAGCCCTTTGCCGAAAGGGCATAGCGGATGTCGGACTTGACGTCGTCCCCTGCCAATCCCCGCGCTTCGAGATAGGACAGCTTCACCAATTCCTTGATGAGAAGGTTCGTCAGCACCTTCGAAAGCTTCATTCGGTCGGAAAGATGCGAAGCGGTAACCGTGTCCTGCTCGGTTGCGCATTTCGCGGCAAGCCGCAACAGGAAGGACAGTTCCAGTCCGGTCTCTTCGATGCTCAACGGCACCACCGGCATTCGTGGATCGAGCGCGAGTGCAAAGTCGTCACGATCCTGGATGGGCGAATATTGCATGGAGTCTCACTCCTACCTATCCACCGGCGCGGAGCCCGGAGAGAAGGTTGATGACGCGAATGACGATGGGGACGAGTACGATGATGAGACTGACGGGAAAGAGGAAGGCGCCGAGCGGTAACAGCATCTTGATCGGCAGGGCATTGGCCTTCTCTTCTGCCCGCACGATCCTGAGGTCACGCATTTCCTTGCTGTAGACACGCAACGCCTGGGTAACGCTCGTTCCAAGCTCCTCCGATTGGCGGAAGAGCACGGCGAGCGCGCGCGCCTCGTCAATCCGCAAACGCGTCGCGAGATTCGCCAGAGCTTCGCGCAAGCGTCGGCCGCCGCGGACCTCCAGCATCATGATTGAAAGGTGCAGACCAAAATCCTGCCGCTTCTGGACGAACTCCCGCGCGACGCGGTTCGCTGCCGCCTCCAGGCTCATGCCTGCGTCCAGACAGACGATCAACATGTCCATGAAGTCGGGGAACATCCGCCGGTATTCCCGCTCCTTGGCGTCACCGCGCCGGTCGATGTAGATGTTCACCAGCACGAAGGCGGCGCCGGTCGCGATCATCGCGATCAGCAGAATTGCCGGCCTGGACATCTGTGGGAGGAAGCGGTCTAGGGACCAGGCCGCAGCGACCATGACCGCGCCGCAAACAACCGCGCGCACGACCTGAAACACGGTGACGGCGTTTGCGCCGAAATATCCGGCTCGGATCAGCCGGTTCTGGGTGGAGTTGGCATTCTGATCCCGCCGCGTGATTTCGAAGTAGCGGCGGATCAGTCGGTTCTCCGCCTCGCCGAGATCAACAAGCGTACCATCGCCGAGTTGAAGATCGTCGGCGCTTGGCTTTGCGGTCGTCTCCGACAACCGGACACCAACCTCGCGTCTGCGAAACATCAGCTCCGACGTAACGGCGGAAAAAATCAGAACCGCGAAAAAGACGACGATATAGATTCCGTACTCGCCCATGGCGACCTCAGTATTCGAAATTGACCATCTTGTAGAGAATGATATTGCCGACTGCCATGACCGAGATGAGCACGATGACAATGGTCGTGCCGTGACCGCTCGCCCAGACCGTGTCGAAGTAAGTCGGCGAAAGCGCTTTGATCATCGCGTAGAGAAGAAACGGATAAACCGACATGAAAATCGCGGTGATACGCCCTTCCGACGAAATCGCTTTGACCTTGGCTTTCAGCATCGCGCGATCACGCAGGGTCTTCGAGAGATTTTGAAGGATTTCGACCAGGTTCCCCCCCGTGCCCGCCTGCACGCTCAACGCAATTGCCAGCAGGTTCAGGTCTTCCGCCCCGACACGGTGACTGAGATTGACGAGGGCATCGTCCAAGGTGGTGCCATAAGTCAACTCATCCGAGAGAAGACCAAATTCCGTTCCGACCGGATCGGGCATTTCACGCGCGACAAGAGAAATTGCGGCCGGTAGCGGATGTCCTGCAGAAAGGCTGCGATTGGCAACGTCGAGCGCCTCCGGAAGCTTGAGGATAAACTTGCGAATCCGGTTGGCCCGAATGCGCCAGACGGCGATGATGGGGACGAGCAGGCAGGTGAGCACGAAGACGGGAATCCGGACCAGGATGCTCGGAATGAGGAATTGAGCGGCCAACCAGACCAATACCGCGCCGACGATTCCGTAGAGCGCAAAACGCCGCGCGTCGAACTTGATACCAGACTGAGCATAGAATTGCCGGGCACGCTGAATCAGCGGCGTGGATCGCCAATCTTCGTCGGCGCCGCGCTCCTTCAGCATCGCGCGGTAGGTTTTGAGGCGGTCCTCGCTCGCATCGAGCAGGCTTAGCCGATGATTGACGGCGCGTTGCCGCTCGGACTTCCGGAAGTAGCTGCGCATCAGCGCCTCGACGGAAACCAGTGCAGCGACGAAGACCGCAGCGTAGAGGAGCAGCAAGGTCATGGTTCAATCGCCCCCGTTTGCAATGGTTTCCCCGGATCGAAGATCGCCGCGGGGATCACGATCCCAAGCTCCGCGAACTCCTCGACGAAGCGGGGTCGAAGACCGGTCGCCCGAAATTCGCCGTGGATGCGGCCGTTATCGTCGGTAGCCGTTCGCCTGAACCGCATGATTTCCTGCATCTGCACGACTTCGCCCTCCATGCCGGTGATCTCGGAAATCGACACCACTTTGCGGCTGCCGTCGCTCAGGCGCTGGACCTGAACAATGATGGTGATCGCCGAGGCGATCTGCGAGCGGATGCTGAGCTGTGACATGGGCATGCCCGCCATGCCGACCATCTGCTCCAGTCGGCCGACTGCGTCGCGCGGTGTGTTGGCGTGAATGGTCGTCATCGAGCCTTCGTGGCCCGTGTTCATCGCCTGCAGCATGTCGAAGGCCTCTTCGCCGCGCACTTCGCCGACGATGATGCGATCGGGCCGCATGCGCAGGGCATTCTTGAGGAGCTCACGCTGACGCACTTCGTTACGGCCATCGAGCGTCGGCGGTCTCGTCTCCAGCCGTCCGACATGCGGTTGCTGCAGCTGCAGTTCGGCCGCGTCTTCGATGGTGATCAGGCGCTCCTTGGCCGAGATCTGTGACGACAAGGCGTTGAGCAGAGTCGTCTTGCCCGAGCCGGTGCCGCCGGAGACGACCATCGACACCCGGCCCTTGACGGCAGCGCTCAACAGAATGCGCATCGCGTTCGCCATGGCGCCATTCTCGACCAGGCGCTCCAGCGTCAGCGGCTTGCGCGTGAACTTGCGGATCGAGACGAGCGGCCCGTCGACCGAGATCGGCCTGATGGCGACGTTGACGCGTGATCCGTCCTTCAACCGCGCATCGACCAGCGGCGTCGATTCATCGACACGTCGCCCAACCGCGGAGACGATCTTGTTGATCACCCGCAGCAGGTGATCTTCGTCCTTGAAACGCACCGCCGTGCTTTCGAGCTTGCCACGCCTTTCGACATAAACGCTGTTGTAACCGTTGATCAGGATATCGGCGATCGAGTCATCGGCAAGCAGCGGCTCGATCGGTCCCAGCCCTAGCATCTCGTCGGTGATATCGCGGATCAGGTCGTTGATTTCCTTGGCATTAAGCGGGAAATTGTTGCGCCGGATGTAGTCCTTGACGAGCGGCCTGATCTCGGTGGCGATTTCCTCATCGTCCATCGTGTCGAGAATGCCGAGGTTGATACGATCGAGAAGATGCCGGTGCAGATTGACCCGCTCCGCAACCATGTCGAGCCCGAGCGATTCCTCCAGGCTGGCGCTTGCCGCGGCGCCGGCAGCCGCGGGATCGGGCACGACGGCAGCTTTGGCAACCGGCATCTCAGAGGGTTCAGCGGCTTCCTTCAGCTCCCCATCCCGCTGCTTGTAGAAACGTCCAATGAACCCGGTTGCCATTGTTTCCTACCTTCTTCAACTATTTGACGATCACCGTTGCTCCGACCGTCACCCGCTCGTAGAGATCGATGATGTCGGCATTGCTCATGCGGAAACAGCCTGAGGACGCGAACTGCCCGACGGTGGACTGCTCGTTCGTTCCGTGAATGCGATAAAGCGTGTCGGCGCTCCCCCGGTAGAGATAGATGCCGCGGGCGCCCAATGGGTTGAACGGACCAGGAGGCACGAGCGCCGGCAGTTCCGGTGCGCGCGCCTTCATCTCGGCCGGCGGCCGCCAATCGGGCCATTCGGCTTTTCGCCCCACCTTCACCACGCCGCGCCAACGGAAGCCGTCGCGGCCGACGCCGATCCGATAGCGGATCGCGCGATTGCCTGAAATGACCAGATCGAGCGTCCGCTCCTGACTGCCGACCACGATCGTGCCAGTAGGATATTTGTTCTCGATCGTTACGATCGTGCTCGTTTTCGGCCCGAGACTGCGCGGCACCGTCCCGCCTGCCGATGCTCCGGTCGCAGCCGCCGCAAGCGCCAGCGCACTCATGAGCAATACCGCCCGCGTCGACCGGTCGCGACCGAAGCCGGCGCTGCTTGGATCCACCGATCCGCTGCTGTCGTGGAGGAGTTCCCTCATCTGACGAGAGCTCCGAGCTTGCCGACGGCACCGCAGAAGGGCGAGCGCGAATTGACCTCGTTGGGAAGAACGCCGCGGTTCACTGCCTCGCTCAGCGTGTCCCAGTCATAGGGGATGATCTGCGCATGCGTGTCCTTGAACACCTTGTCCACCTGCTCGCGACGCACCCCGAGGCTGAAGAGCCTGGTATGATACTTGTTGATGACCACCTGGATCGAGTCGGCACTGCTGCGCTGCCGCACGAGGTCGACGAACAGATCCTTGGCCTGATGAAGCGCCGGGATCGTCATTTCGGTGACAATGGAAACGCTGTTGACCGAGGCCAGCACATCGCTCTTCCAGGGCGTTTCGTAGTAGGGCACATCGATCACCAGATGATCGCTCTCGAAGGCTGCAACATCCAGCATGCGCAGCACCAGCTCGGTCCCTTTCGCCTCCAACAGCACCGATGGCTGCTTGAACGACAGCAGTGTGAACCCGCCGGCGTGGCGCTTGCGCACGAGATCGATGAATTCGAGATCGACACGCGCCGGATTGGCGATGACGGCCTTCAAATCGTAGTCGTTGAGAAGGTTGAGGTAGTAGCCGAGCGATCCGGACGAGAAATCCAGATCGAACAGACCGACACGCGGCGTGACGCCTTTCGTTGGCTGCGCCAACAGATGGGCAAGCGACGAGGAGATGACGCTCGCCCCGGCACCGCCCACCGCAGCAACGACGGCATGAACGCGGCTCTCATTTCCGCCGACGCCTGGCGCATGAGTCGAGATCATCTCGATCAGAGCACGGCGCTCGAGCGGCTTCTTCAGCCAGTCGTCGCCGTTCAGCCGAAACAGCGGCCGCATCAATTCATCCGACAGAAGCTCGGAAACGATCACCATCGGAATGTTGCGATGGCTGGCACGAAAGGCAAAAATCTCCGGGCGGCAGAGCATGTCGCCATTGTCGACGTCGAGCACGATCAGGTTGAACTGCGTCGGATCTATTCTTCCTGCCTCGCCAAGCGCGCTCAGCGCCATGTGGCGCGCTTCGTAACGCGACAACGACCCGAACGTATCGAGCATGAGACTCGCCGCGGCCGCATCGTCGGAAAGAACGAGGATCTTGGTAGTCGTTGCAAAGTTCATATGTGCGGTCATCTCGCACCCCCACGCAATATTGAAGGGCTCAGCAGCTTGAACATGTCTCGAGGTCTTCCGTCGTCAGTGTCACCGGATGAGCGGGTACTTCGATCTGATCCAATCCCAGCAGAGCGCCAAGAAGCGGCAGGTCGAACGTGACATCGCGCACTTCCAGGCGCATGGTCAGCACCGGCCCGTTCGGCCGCCCCCAGTAACCGAGCCCCGAACGCTGATAGGTCACCACGAGGTTTGCCGGCTGGATGCGCCAGTTGAGATCGCAGATGCCCGGATTCGGGTCTCCCGCCACCCCGCAGACGCCATCGCTTCCCATGACAATCCGGGTCAACGTGTCGCTGCAATTGGCAAGGTTCGGGCCGCAAGTGGATGATATCGTCGCGTCGTTCGGGGTCGCGTCACCGTTGTCCAGCGGATTGACTGCGTCGGTCGGGAAAACATCGGCGAAGTCACTGGTCAGAGGATCGGAGACTGCGGCCAGTCGGGCGCCAAGTTGCAGCGCCTTGACCGTCTGGTTCCATTGCGACATGGCGTAGCCAAACTCGACGAAGGCCGCGAACACCAAAAGGACGAGCGGCAGCGTTATCAACCCTTCGGTGAGCGTCACGCCGCGCTGGTCCTGCCAGAAGGAAACGGGTGATCGAAGGCTTACCATCCGATGTACCTCTCTTCGTGAGAGGAACTGATGGTGATCGCATCGATACCAAGCCACGAAAAGATTGGCGAACTCCGATAGAGATGCGAGGTCTGCACCGTGATTGTGCCATTCGCATCGACGGGAACGATAGTGATATCGGTCAGGTTGTCGCCCCAGCCGGGAACACGCAAGGCGGCGCCTGAAGCCTGCGTTCCGTAAAACGCGATCCGCTTCGCCGTTTCCTCCGTACAGGTGGGGTCATAGCTTCCCGTACCTGCCGGCCGGCAACGCGCCATGTAGCGACCGGCATCTCGCAGGCCAGCATCGATCTGCATCCGCTGCCAGAAAATGTTGCCGAACTCGAGGATGCCGGCGGCAAACAGGGTGACGAAGGGCACTGCGACCAACGCTTCGGTCAGCACTGCTCCGTCCTCCCCCGACCGGAAGTGATGGAACGGGCCGCGGACAAGATTTCGCAGCGCGATGATCATCTGACCAACTCCGCTTCCTCGCGCAGGAACTCGTCGAGCGTACCTCGGCCCCCCCTGCCGGTGATGTCGATCATCTCAAGCGAAAGATAGCGCTCGCTGCTTGCCTTGATCGCCGGCTTCGTCAGAAACATGCGCGCGAAGGCAACCGCCTGCGTGGCCTTATGGCCGTTCAGATGGCCGACCGACGCCTCGTAGCCGCAGTTGACGATCGCGGAAAAGATCTCGCGGCGATCGCCCTCCTCCACCGTGGGATATGAGCCGGCATAGCATCCCTTGCCGGTCGTGGGCGTGCCGACTTCGCCGTTGGGCGAGGCGTCACTGATCCGCGAAGGGTTGGCAAGTTCGTGACGATAGACGTCGTAGGCGGAGGGTTGGCTGGGCGCGGAGGCGCCGTTGCCCGGATAACTCGAAGGGACGTCCGTGACAGACGGCCTGCTTATCCCGGGGTGTGCGACGTTCCAGTAGCTTACGTAGTCCCAGTTGTTACTGCCGCTGATCTTGCCGCCACCCATCGCGGTCATGGCCGCGCCGTAACCCAGTGGGACCGCCTTAGCGGGATCCCCCACCTGGGTTCCGTCACTACTCATGACTGGGGTATAGGCGCTGCAGCTTTTGTTGCCACCGCCCTTGCCGGAAATCTCTTGCGCAGAACGAACGTTTCTAGCCGGCCGGTAATTCGGATCGGTTGGGCTCCCGATCGACCCGTAAAAGCCAAACCGCGTGTTGACACCGTCTTCGACCGGACCCGCCTTTGCGCCTGTTTCGGTATCAAGGTTGTCCTGGGTGTAGCAGGTGCCCGGATTGCCTGTAGCGAGCGCCTCCGCCAACACGTTTGCACCATTGCCCAGGGGTGTCCTGAGAAAACCGAAATTGCCCGGCCCGGGATTGGACGAAGACGTACTGTGAAGCTCAATCTGCACGCCATAGAGGTCACCGGCCGCAAACCTGTCGTGCAATTCCTCCGCCGCCTGTTCGCTTACGGTCGCACTGGTGTTGCCGGCAGGCTCGTAAGGGTTGCAGATGAAAATCGGCGTCACGTCGCACGCGCTGACCCTATAGGCTGCCACCGCGTCAGCGGACACATTAATGGTATCGCGATTGAGGCCAACAGGCAGCGGGAAGATGGTCTGCATCGCCTGGTCCTTGGCCCTTACCCATGCATAGCCGGCCTCGTTCGGGTCTGTGGTTATCATCGCCGCAGTAATCGGGTCGTCATCGTCCCCCGCGAAAGTTCCATCGCCGGGAATGCCCTTTAGGAATTGGACCGTTACCGTACTGGCTGCTTCGTTCCCTGCATCGTAGGAGACGGTGATGTACGACCCCATCGACATCCCGGTGCCGCCGTCACCGAAGGCTGCGGTGTTGGCAAGCTTTTCGATCGCCGCCTCGGCGCGCGTAATCGCATCGTCGCGGCCGTCGAGCTCGCGCGCTCCTGTCAGCGCCATGGCATCGACTGCATTCTGAAGGTCGGTATGAAGATTGGCGCTGCGGCCGACATCAATCACGAAAAGAGAGACACCAAGCAGCAGCGGCATGGCAATAAGCGTCAACGCGATGACGTAGCCTCGATGATCATTCCAGAAGCGTTTGATACCCCTGTTCAACATTGGCATGCCCCTCTGATCGCGGCGGCTTACCGTCGTGACGCGTTGTTTCTATTGCATTCCTTTCAGGGGCCCTCGCCGCCTACCTGCTGCCAAGATCACGTTCACTTTCCAGCGCTGCTATTTCCGTTCGCCCCCATGGGCGGCGTCGCGGTCGGCAGGATCACCGCAGTCGGCATCGCTGCACTAGCGCTCGGGCCGGAGCCGTTATAGCTCCGCATGACCTTGTTGATCGTCTTGCCGTCCGTGGCGATGTGCGTGTTCTGCGCCACTCGCGGGAAGGGATCCTGGGTGTGGATCCCTTTATTGGCTTCAACGGCATTGCCGAGCCCAAAGGTGATCGTGTCCCTGTGGTTCAAATAGTCGGCGCAGCCGGAAATGAGGCTCGTTGCGGCAAGAGCCAAGAATACGCGCTTACTTCTTCGCAACTGCAAGTGCGCCTCCCGTATCGAGGTCAAGCCTGTGGCCATAGGGCCCGGTGATGCCTTCGCCATTGCGGAAGCGACGGAGCATGTCCTTGTCCACCTCCATGACGCCGAGCGCGAAAAGCTCGACATCATTGGATGAACGCGTCTGGTCCAGCGGGCTATAGAGCGCCTCACCGGGCGCCGCCGGCCGCACGATGTGCGGCGTCACGACAATGACAAGATCGGATTCGCGCTTCAGGAAGCTGGTCGAGCGGAAGAGAGCACCGATCACCGGAAGCTTCCCCAACCCGGGCAGTTGCTGGATATCTTTGGAATTGACCGACTGCAGCAAGCCGGCCATAGCGAAGCTCTGACCATCGCGCAGCGCCACAGTTGTCTTTGCCGCGCGCGAGATGAAGCCGGGGTTGCCGTTGACGTTGATCGAGGTATCGAGCTCGGAGACCTCTGGCTCGACTCTCAAGCTTATAAGCCCACCGTCAAGGACGACGGGTGTAAACGTCAACCGGACGCCGAAAGGACGATAGTCGGTCTGTGTCGCTACCGTCGCGCCGTTGGCCACCGTCGTCTGGATCGGCACTTCACCACCAGCATGGAAGCTGGCGGTTTCGCCGCTCATGGCAATCAGGTTCGGCTGGGCGAGCCGGCGCACGAGTCCCTTCTGCTCCAGCGCGTTGATGACGACGTCGATCTGCCCCCCGGAGATTTCGAGGACTTTGGCGATTAGCTGACCGAAGGGTTGCATTCCGGTTGCCGCACCGGCCGCGTCTTCCAGAGTACGAACCAGTGAGCCATCCTTGACGCTGATGCCCTGGCTGGTCGTCGCCTTGCCGATGCCGTTCCTGCCCTGGCCTGACCAACCGATACCGAGGTCACGTCCGGTTTGACGGGAGGCCTCTATCACCCGAACTTCCAGCATAACCTGCTGCGAGTCGTTGACGCGCAACTGGTTGAGAACGGGCTCATCCGAATAAGACTGGGCAATTTCGAGCACTCGCTGCAACTCGGTAGCGTCGCGCACCATGCCCGTCAGGCGGATACGATCATTGGAATTGATCACCCGGACCTGTGACCCCGGCGAGGCGGAGCGGATCGCCGATGCTACCTCGCTGAAATCGCTGGCAACACGAATGTCGATGACACCGAGAAGCTTCTTGTCGTCACCATAGACAGAGATGTTAGTCGCCCCGGTCTTCTTGCCGCGGATAAAAAGCGACTTGTCGGAGAGTGGCACCACATCGATGAGTTCCGCGCTGCCAATCACGAGGTCTCCAAAAGGCTTGCCCGTCGCGATCGTTACCGTGTCGTTCGGCGGCAACACGACCTGCTGAACCGACCCGCCGAGATTGATGAACTTCTCCTGCGCGTCTGCCGGCCCGACCAGGCCAGGTCCCCAAAGTGCGCAGGCCGAAAAAATCGCGACCGACGCCACCAGGGCTCTGCGCCTTGCAGCGCGTCTTATGCTTCCCCTCATTCCTGCCAAAGCCCCTCTCCTCGAAGCCGGCCCTGCTCCGAAACGGAACAGGTTAAATCCCATATCACTGGATCTGCCCCACCCGGTATTCTTCCCGTTTGATCGCGCTCCAGACGCCGACCGTCGCCCACTTCGGCTCCGCCGGCAAGACCGGCGCGACATCCCGCTCGACAATTTGCACCTGTTTTTCATGTACAGGTGCATTCATCTTGCTTTCGACCGAGTTCAGCCGGCCACCGAGGTCCTCGCCGACCTTGCGAACCATGCGCTCGATCGACTCGAATCGCCCAGCGTCAGAACCTTGTACGAGTTCAGTGGCTACGGGGCCACCCCCCAGATCTGCGACGGTCACCGGTCGCGTCTGTTCGACAGAGGCCGAAGCGATATTCCTAAGGGCGAGCGAGAGTGTCCCGATATGGGCGCCGAGCGTCAGACGCTGCGCCTCGTCGGTCGTCACCTCGAAGGTGACGGTCTTCACGACCGAGGGTTCGTCCTTGCGTTCGTCGGCCGTCTGGTCGACGGCGAGCACCTTCACCCCCTGCAAAAGGACGTCCACAGATGTCTGCTCGTTGCCGCTCTTCGGATTGCGGATAACACGGGTTAGGAGTACGTCGACCCGATCCGAAGGACGCACGAAACCGGCGACGCCGAGCACATCGTTGACGCGGATGGAAACGGCCTTCATCCCTTGGTCGAGAGCGGCCGAGAGGGTGGCGCGTTCACCTGCGCCGGTGATCTTCGAGGCCAACACAGGCTCGCCTGGATCGATCGCCTCCATGGCATAACGCGCTTCGTCCTTGTCTCCAAGAACCGTTTGGATCGCGTCAAAGGAGCCTTCCGGTCTCTCATCTGACGGCCAGGGAATGGTCTTCAAATTCTCTGCCCGGACCCGGTCGCCAAAGCGCATGGGCTTCGCCGCGACGACGAGAGTTTTTTCCGTTTGTTTGACGCCTCCACTCGCCGCAAGGCGGGCGCGCTCACCAGCGAGATAGGTGCGGGTAGCATAGACCGCTGCGAAAGCAAGGAAGAGGGCAACTACAAGGCTGATGATCGTTGAAGAGCGCATCGCCAATGCTCGCAAAGTTGAAAAGTACAACTATTCTGAAATTGTAATTTAGGGGGAGAGGAGTTAACAAACTCCCCTCCTCCTCGATAATTATGTCAAGTAGCTCAAGCCGGAGGAGACAGGCTCGAGGTCCACCAGGTGCCCCAGGCTTCCCAGGCGTTACTAAGATTCGAGCCGGCTGCAGTTACTGCGGTAATCACTCCGCCGACCAGCAGCGCGAGCAGAATAAGGTATTCAGTCAGCGCTACGCCGTCTTCTTCCCGCGAGAAAGCGCGGACTTTTGTCAAAAATGCTTTCATCGAGAATTACCTCCAACGCAATATTACTCTTGCGTGGCCGCCAACTTCCCCGGCCCTCGCACGTCATTGAGACCACCTCTCCGACTGACGTTATTAATAATCCCTTAATTATTATATCGTCAACTTCTAATACGAAGCAGTACGGAGCATTCCTGCCTTATGGTTAAAATCAGAACCCATTGTTTTTTGGGGGTGAATACAGGCGTAGCCCACCAAACTGTGAAATCATGTAATATTTCTTGAGATCTTCCGTCGCCAAGATTGTTGCGAAGTCTTTGGAAGAACTGGACAATCAAAACGCAAAGAGCATCTGTCGTGCGAACCGGGCAAAACATGATGGAAACAATCAACATAATTACTTTGGTAGCAGCCCTACTCCTTCTCTATGCCGCTTGGAGCGACTTCCAACGCTGGCGCATTCCGAACGGTGTCGTGCTAGCGCTCGTCGCCGTCTATGCGCTCGCCGCCACGGCCCGGCTCGCGACAACACAGGATATCGGAGCCGCGCTCTTCTCGCTCGACGGAGTAGGCGGTCATATCGGGGCGGGCCTTCTGCTCTTTACGCTTGGCGTCGTACTTTGGGCTTTCCGGCTGTTTGGCGCCGGTGACGCCAAGCTTTTCCTGCCGATCGGCCTCTTCGTCGGCTGGTTCGGCATGCTCCCCTTCGCTCTTTTCCTGCTGCTGGGCGGCATCGTGACCATGCTGGCCCTCAGGTTGCCCATACCATTGGCATTCGCGCACTATGCTGTCGCCATGCGCATCGAGGAAATCCGCGCAAGCCGCAAGATCCCCTACGGCGTCATCATGGTCTTCGCCACGCTCATCACTATGGCACTCGGTCACCGCCAGGCTTAGACACGCATGCCCGTCATCGCCATTCGGGGGCAATTCGATCTGGTATCGTCGCAACGTAAGATCACGGTTGCGGCGGCACCCCCCGCAGGAACAGAAGGCACCGCACCAGTTGGGAGGCAGCGTCCTGGGCGAAGACAAGGATATTTTCGTCCTTTTCGCGCGCCATGAGATCGAGATAACAGTCAAGCACGATGCCGCAAAGGACGGCCGGACGTTCGAACGCTGCCGGAGAAAACCCGTCGATATTGGGCCTGCAGACCACGCCAAGCTCGTAGCATCTCGCAAGACGCTCTCTCGCGTCATGCGCGAAGCGGGATAGTTCCCCCGAGTCCGCAATATCTCCCAGGCCCAGTAACTGTCGATGAAGACGCCGTTCGAGATCTTCAAGCGTCAGGCCGGCAGCCGGCGAAGCAGCCTGGCGCGCACGATGAAAGGCCAACCGCCGTTCGCGCCGCAAGGTTGCGATGTGGCCCAATTCCTCCCGGGCCATCCTTTCGGCTGCCTGCCGGATCTCTGGCGAGGGAGCTCTCCCGGCAACGTAGCTCCAGAACTCGAAAGCGCGCTCTTCGTTTCTGACGGCGATCGAAAAAGCGCGGTAAGCGCTTAAGGCCTCAGCCGGGATCAAATCGGCACCTTCAGGGTCGAAGAGATCAGGCGGCGAAGAAACCAAGGCCGCAGTTCCGTTAGCTTCGATTCCGCTTGCCCTGGACCAGTGTGCGACCTCGGACAAATGCGATTTTTCATCGGCGATCAGCCGTTCGAAGACCGAGACCAGCTCAGGTCGTCCCTCGGCGCTCATCCTGTCTCGCAGCGCCTCATACCCTTTGATTGCCTCCTGCTCCATACGCGCGGCCGTTTGCATCAGGCCCTCCATGGTGTGCAGAACGGGCGGCTCTTCGGTCAGTTTGGGCATGAAGTCTCTCCGAAAATAACGCCCGCATTCTACGGTGTTAAAAAAACTGTTGGTTGATCTGGCTCAACGACCAGGCCGTCCATGGCGCTAACTTCCGCTCGAATTTCCTGGGTCGAAGATCGCGGCGCGGCGCAGGATCGGTGTGAGAACGGCCGCGGCGCCAGATGGAATGCGAATGCTGAAGAACGTCCCCATCCGAAAACACGGTCTGGCCGTTTTTCTCGCGTTTTTCATCGCGCTCCTTGCCGTTGGGGGCCAGGCGTTCGCCGCCGGCGGCCTTTCCGAATACATTGCCAAGGTTCAGCCGGCGGAGCTTTTTGCCGGCGCCGACCGCTTCGGTGACCCCATTGGCGAACCCGCAATCGCACCCGTCTACAAGGGTGCCGACATTGCCGGCTACGCCTATCTCAATTCCGATTTCACCAACTCGACCGGCTATTCGGGCAAGCCAATCCATATCGTCGTCGGGATCGACAAGACCGGTGTTGTGCGGGGGCTGAAATTGGTGGACCACAAGGAGCCGATCGTGTTGATCGGCATACCGGAAGCCCGCGTCGTCCAAGCGCTGAACTCGATCATCGGCCGCGATCTCTCGCGCGTCGCCTCGGGCGCCGAGCGGCCGCCGCACGTGGACATCGTCAGCGGCGCGACCGTTACCGTTCTGGTGATAGGCGATAGCGTGGTGCGCTCCGCCGTCAAGCTGGTGCGGAGCGGCAGGCTCGGCGACAAGGCCGCAGCAACAGTTGCCAGCGCTGCACCGGTTCGAAAGCTCGATCCCTCGCAGCAGGAGGTCCGTGACTGGCAAACCCTTCTCGGCGACGGCTCGATCCGCAGCCTTCGGCTCGATGTCGGTGAAGTATCGGAAGCTTTCCTTCGGGCTAATCACAAGGATGCGGCCGAGAAGCCCGAAACGGCTGACCCCAAGGACCGCTTCATCGATCTCTATCTTGCACCCGTCAGCGTGCCCGCGATCGGCAAGAGCCTGCTTGGCGAAGAGGGTTATGCACGCCTCGCCAAGCGGCTGAAGCCCAGCCAGGCGGCCATTCTGGTGGCCGGCGACGGCGCCTATTCGTTCAAGGGCTCAGGCTACGTGCGCGGCGGCATCTTCGACCGCATCGAGCTGCTGCAGGATGGACAAGGTTTGCGCTTTCGCGACCGCGATCACACGCGGCTGACACAGATCGCCGCCCAAGGCGCGCCTCGCTTGCGCGAAATCGCCCTTTACATCATTCCCGACAGCTTCACCTTCGACGTCACGGAGCCGTGGGAACTGCAACTTCTGGTCCAGCGCAGCACCGGCGCGCGCGACAAGGCCACCCTGCCCTACGACCTCGGATACACGCTGCCGGAACGCTACATGATCGTCGAGGCGGCACCGGCCCCGGCGGTGCCCCAGCCCGCCGCCACCGCCCCCGTGGAAACCGCAACGGAGGCGGGTCAGCTTGATGACGAGCAGGCGCCGCTGTGGGTCGGCATCTGGGACATGAACCGTATCTCGATCGTCATCACCTTCGCCGGATTGCTGGTTCTGACCGCCATCTTCTTCTTCCAGAACTGGCTGGTCAGCAGGCCGAAACTCTTCGGCTGGATACGACGCGGCTATCTGCTCTTCGCCCTGGTTTGGCTCGGCTGGTATGCCAATGCACAGCTTTCCGTGGTCAATGTCCTGACCTTCGTCAATTCGCTGATCACCGGCTTTCATTGGGAGTTTTTCCTCTCTGCGCCGCTGATCTTCATTCTCTGGGCGGCGGTGGCGGCAGCGCTGCTCTTCTGGGGGCGCGGCCCGTTTTGCGGCTGGCTCTGCCCGTTTGGCGCCCTGCAAGAACTTACCAACGGCATAGCCAAATGGTTGAAGGTGCCGCAGGTGAAGCTGCCTTGGGGACTGCACGAGCGCCTCTGGCCGGTGAAATACATCATCTTCCTCGGATTGTTTGGGCTGTCGCTCTATTCGGTGGCGCTGGCAGAGACCTTTGCCGAGATCGAGCCCTTCAAGACGGCGATCATCCTGAAGTTCGCGCGCGAATGGCCCTTCGTCCTCTTCGCTTTGACGCTGCTGGCTGCGGGTCTCTTCATCGAGCGCTTCTACTGCCGCTATCTTTGCCCGCTCGGCGCCGCACTCGCCATTCCCGGACGCATCCGCATGTTCGAATGGCTGAAGCGCTGGCCTGAATGCGGCTCGCCCTGCCAGCGCTGCGCCAAGGAATGTCCGGTGCAGTCGATCCACCCGGAGGGGCAGATCAACGTCAACGAATGCATCTACTGCATGCACTGCCAGGAACTCTACCAGGACGACCAACGCTGCCCGCACATGATCCAGGTGCGGCTGAAGCGAGAGAAATTCATGGCGCTTTCAACCCCTGCATCACGGGGACAGGCGCCGGCGAAAACCGTGGTTACCCACAAGGGAAAACCGATCGGCGGCAATGAAGAAGCCAAAGGCGAGCTGGCCTGAAGCCATCATCAAAGGAGCGAAGACATGTCAGATCCCAATACCCCAACCGCCCTCAGCAGGCGCCAGCTTCTCGGCTCCACCGCCGCGGCAGCCGTTGCCGGCGCCGCAGCAGTCGGCGGCGCGGTTTCCATTTCCACCGTGACTGCAGCGCCGGCGCTTGCCGCCGGTGGCCAGTCCACCGAAGTGAAGCCCGGCGAACTCGATGAATACTACGTCTTCTTCTCCGGCGGCCACAGCGGCGAGGTCCGCATCCTCGGCCTGCCGTCGATGCGCGAGTTGATGCGAATTCCGGTTTTCAACCGCGACAGCGCGACCGGCTGGGGCCAGACGAACGAGAGCCGCAAGATTCTGACGGAGGGGCTGCTGCCGGAAACCAAGGAATATCTGAAGGACAAAGGCGGCATCTATCTCAACGGCGACCTGCACCACCCGCACCCGTCCTTCACGGAAGGCACCTATGACGGGCGCTACCTGTTCGCAAACGACAAGGCGAACACCCGCGTCTGCCGCATCCGCCTCGACGTGATGAAGTGCGACAAGATCATTCAGCTGCCCAACCAGCACACCGTTCACGGTCTGCGCGTGCAGAAATACCCACGTACCGGCTACGTCTTCGCCAATGGCGAAGACCGCGTGCCGATCCCGAACGACGGCTCGGTTCTCGACGACCACAAGCAGTATCACGCGATCTTCTCGGCGATCGACGGCGATACGATGAAGGTCGCATGGCAGGTCATGGTCGACGGCAACCTCGACAA
The DNA here is from genome assembly GCF_055710065.1 of Ensifer sp. VA4. Lineage (NCBI taxonomy): Bacteria > Pseudomonadati > Pseudomonadota > Alphaproteobacteria > Hyphomicrobiales > Rhizobiaceae > Ensifer > Ensifer sp. VA4. Next base: position 75,888 of record NZ_JBVQPO010000003.1, read on the forward strand.
CGTCGACGCCGATTATCAGGGCAAATACGCCTTTGCCACCTGCTACAACTCCGAAGAGGGCGTGAACCTCGCGGAGATGATGGCGAAGGACCAGGACTGGATCGTCGTTTTCAACCTCAAGCGCATCGAGGAAGCGGTCGCGAAGGGCGACTTCAAGGAAATGGGCGGCGTTCCGGTTCTGGACGGCCGCAAGGGTTCCCCCTACACCCGCTATATCCCGGTTTCCAACGGCCCGCACGGCATGAATACGGCGCCGGACGGCATTCATATCGTCGCCAACGGCAAGCTGTCGCCAACCGTCACCGTCATGGACGTGCGTCTGTTCGACGACCTGTTCGACGACAAGATCAAGCCGCGTGACACGGTCGTCGCGGAACCGGAACTCGGGCTCGGACCGCTGCACACCGCCTATGACGGCCGGGGCAATTGCTACACGACGCTCTTCATCGACAGCCAGATCTGCAAGTGGAACCTTGAGGATGCAAGGCGCGCCTACAAGGGGGAAAAGGTCAATCCGATCCGCCAGAAGCTCGATGTGCAGTATCAGCCCGGTCACAACCACACGTCAATGGGGCAAACGAAGGAAGCCGATGGCAAGTGGCTGATTTCTCTGAATAAGTTCTCGAAGGACCGCTACCTGAACGTCGGCCCGCTGAAGCCCGAAAACGATCAGCTCATCGATATCTCAGGCGATGAAATGGTGCTGGTTCACGACAACCCGACCTTTGCCGAGCCACATGACGCGACGATCGTTCACAACTCGAAGATCAACCCGGTCAGCGTCTGGAGCCGTGACGACAGCTTCTTTGCCGATGCGGTCGCCCAGGCAAAGGCCGACAACATCGACCTGCTCGTCGATTCCGAGGTGATCCGCGACGGCAACAAGGTTCGCGTCTACATGACGTCCGCCGCGCCTGCCTTCGGGCTCGAGAGCTTCACAGTGAAGCAGGGCGACGAGGTAACCGTCTACGTCACCAATATCGACGAGGTGGAAGACCTCACGCACGGCTTCTCGATCATCAACTACGGCATCAACATGGAAGTCGCGCCGCAGGCGACGGCCTCTGTGACCTTTACCGCCGATAAGCCCGGCGTGTGGTGGTACTATTGCTCCTGGTTCTGCCACGCCATGCACATGGAGATGAAGGGCCGGATGTTCGTGGAGCCGAAGAAGGCATGATGCGTCTCCACGAGACGGCAATGCTCGGGATGGTGGCGGCAATGGCCGCCATCCCGGCAACGGCTGAGGCGGAAACGATCCGCCTCTCGCCTGCCGCCGTATCGTCCCTCCAGCGAGCGATTGATGCTGCCAAGCCCGGCGATGAACTGGTGCTGGAGAGCGGAGAGTTTTACGGCCCGATCACGATCGCAACACCTGTGACGCTCAGCGGCGAGCCCGGCGCTGCAATCACAGGCAACGGCAAGGGTAGCGTCGTCACCATCACCGCCGAAGACGTGGTCTTCAGCGGCATTACCGTCTCGGGATCGGGCAGCTCTCTCGAAGACATGAATTCGGGCGTGTTCGTTGCGCAAACCGCCAAGCGGGCAATCGTCGAGAAGAGCAGGATCGAGGGCAATCTCTACGGTATCTACCTGCACGGCGCCGAGAACTCCATTGCCCGTGACAACGTCATCATCGGCACGGGCGAAGGCCGGTTGAGCGAAACCGGAAACGGCGTGACGCTGTGGAATGCGCCGGGCGCACGGGTGACCGGAAACGATATCAGCTTCGGGCGCGATGGCATCGCCACCAATGCCAGCAAGCGCAACGTCTTCAGCGGCAATCGCTTCAGCAACCTGCGTTTTGCTATCCATTACATGTATACCAACGACAGCGAGATCAGCGACAATATCTCCACCGGCAACTCGGTCGGCTATGCCATCATGTTCTCCAGCCGGCTGAAAATCACCGGCAACATCTCCGACGGCGACCGCGACCACGGTTTGCTTCTGAACTATGCCAACAGTTCAACCATCACCGGCAATATCGTCAAAGGACGCCTGCAGCCGGTCTCGCGCTGGGACGAGCGCGGCGTCCGATCTCAGGAGCACGGCATGCCGGCAGCCGACGGCGATGCCGTCGAAGACCGGACGGGCATGCGCCCCGGTCCGGACAAGTGCGTCTTCATCTACAACGCCAACAAGAATCGCCTGCGGGACAACCTGTTCGAGGGCTGCGCGATCGGTATCCATTTCACCGCCGGTTCTGAGAGCAACAAACTGAGCGGCAACGCCTTCGTCGGCAACCGCAACCAGGTGAAGTATGTCGGCGCCCGCTATCTCGACTGGTCCGAGGACGGACGTGGCAATTATTGGAGCGACAACCCGGCCTTCGATCTTGATGGCGACGGCATCTCCGACAACGCCTACCGGCCCAACGATCTGATCGATCGGGTGCTCTGGACGGCACCGCAGGCGCGCGTGCTGACCAGCAGCCCTGCCGTTCAGGTCGTGCGTTGGGCCCAGGCGCGGTTTCCCGCACTTCTGCCCGGCGGCGTCACCGACAACCATCCGTTGATGGCGATGCCACCACGAAAGGAACAATGACCATGCCCTCTACCGTTAGCGTCAAAGGGGTTTCGAAAAGATACGGCGGCAAGGTAGATGCCCTGCGTGCGCTTTCCTTCACCCTCGACGAAGGCGAGACCGTTGCGCTCGTCGGCCACAATGGCGCCGGTAAGACGACGCTGATCAAGCTGCTGCTCGGGCTCATCCGACCGACATCCGGTGAGGTGCGTGTCCTCGGCGAAGATCCGGCAAAGGGCGATTTCGCCGTCCGCCGGGCGCTTGGCTATCTTCCGGAAAGCGTATCCTTCCATATGGCGCTGACGGGGCGCGAAACGCTCTCCTTCTACGCGCGCCTGAAACGGGTGGATATCCGATGCGCAGACGAACTCTTCGAGCGTGTCGGGCTCGCGATCAGCGCCGCCGACCGCCCCATCCGCACCTATTCCAAGGGCATGCGGCAAAGGCTTGGCCTTGCGCAGGCGCTGTTGGGCGCACCAAAGGCACTGTTCCTCGACGAGCCGACGAGCGGTCTCGATCCGGCGCTGCGGCGCAATTTCTATAGCCTCATCGATGAGTTGCGCTCAGGAGGAACGACGATCCTCCTGTCCTCGCATGCTCTTGGGGAACTTGAGGATCGCGCCGGACGAGTGATCATCTTCAATCGCGGCTCGCAGATCGCGGATGGAACGATCGACGACCTCAGGCGGATCGCCAGCCTGCCGTCCCGGATCCGGGTCCGACCGATCTCCGGCGAAACGCCCGGCCTTCTCAAAGAGCCCGGCGTTCGATGGACGGAAGCAGGCGACGGCAGCCTGGAGGCCGAAGTGGCCCATTCTGAAAGACTTCCTTTGTTGCACCGCCTCAGCAATGCGGCCTCCGGGATCGACACGCTGACGATGATAGAGCCAACACTCGACGACCTCTACGCGCATTTCCTGAACAGCCAGGAGGCGGCGTAATGCGCAACATCCTGATTATCGCGACCAAGGAAGTTCGCGAGGGCATGCGCAATCGTTGGGTGCTTGCGACGACACTGGTCCTCGCCGCCCTTGCGCTGACCCTGACCTTCCTTGGAAGTGCGCCCACCGGCAATGTCGGCGCAAGCCGCCTCGACGTGGTGATCGTCAGTCTTTCGAGCCTCACGATCTTCCTGGTGCCACTGATCGCCCTTCTGATCTCGCACGATGCCATCGTCGGCGAAATCGAACGCGGCACCATGCTGCTGCTGCTCGGCTATCCCATTGGACGCGGCCAGATCGTGTTCGGCAAATTCCTCGGCCATATCGCCATACTGTGCTTCGCAACCATTTGCGGCTATGGCGCCGCCGCCATTGCGCTGGCCTTGATGGGCGGGGCAACGGACGTACAAAGCTGGCTCGCTTTCGTTTCCATGACCGGATCGTCCGTCCTGCTGGGCGCTGTCTTCGTCGCAATCGGATATTTCGTGAGTGCGAGTGCTGGCGAGCGCAGCACTGCGGGCGGCATCGCCATCGGCCTCTGGCTTTTCTTCGTGCTGATCTACGACATGGCGCTGCTCGGTGGCCTCGTGGCAGCGCAAGGCCGTTCACTGCCGAATGGCCTGCTCGACCTCTTACTGCTTGCCAATCCGACCGATGCCTATCGCCTTCTCAATCTCGGCAGTGGCGGCGCCGCCGCGCTCTCCGGCATGGGCGGTGTCGCGAAGAACTCGATCCTCACCGGCGAGGTCCTGCTTGCAGCACTCTGCGTCTGGACAGCCGCGCCGCTCGCTCTTGCCACCCTGCTTTTCTCCAGGAGGGACATTTGAAACCCGTCCGCTTCGCCCTCATCGTCGCAGCATCGCTGGTGCTCATTGCCTGCGAAAACAAGGAGCAGGCCGAGATGCCTGCACCCTATACCCTCACCCAGGATGCCATGGGCCGCTATTGTGGCATGAACGTCCTGGAACACGCCGGCCCCAAAGGCCAGATCATCCTTGAGAAGATACCGGAAGCGATATGGTTCTCGTCGGCGCGCGACACCGTCGCCTTCACCATGTTGCCGGACGAGCCCAAGGAAATCGCCGCCATCTATGTATCCGACATGGGCAAGGCGCCGAGATGGGAAGAACCCGGCGCCGATAACTGGGTCGACGCGCGCAAGGCGGTTTTTGTCATCGACAGCCGGCTTCGCGGTGGCATGGGCGCTGAAGAAGCGGTTCCTTTCTCCTCAGAGGAAGCTGCAAAGGCCTTCATTGCCAAGAATGGCGGGCGCATCGTCCGTTTCACCGATCTTCCCGAAAGCTACATCCTGGGCACGGGTGAAGAGAGCGACGACAATGCCGCAGCATCCGGAGAACACGACCATGGATAAGCCCGTCGGCCGCCGGCGTTTCATCACGATCATGGCCGCTTTCGCCGGCTTGCCGCTGCTGCAGGGAAAAGCGTGGGCGGCGCTGCCGGCAGAGCCCGTCATCTGGCACGGTCGGGCTCTGGGTGCGCCCGCCACACTGGTTCTCAATCATGAAGACCGAGCGCAGGCCCAGGCGCTGATCACCCGGGTGGTGGCAGAGGTTCGGCGCCTGGAGGAGATCTTCAGCCTTTACCGCGAGGACTCGGCCCTTTGCCAATTGAATCGCTTTGGCGTCCTTGCGGCCCCGCCGACCGAGCTTGTGGAACTCCTCGAGATATCCCGACGTTTTCACGATCTCACCGCCGGCCGCTTCGAGCCCGCGATACAGCCACTTTGGACGATTTACGCCCGGCACTTCGCGAAACCTGATGCCGATCCTGCCGGACCATCACATAGCGAGGTGTGCGAGGCACTGGCCTTGGCCGATTTTGCGCAGGTGCGCATCGACCGCAATCGCATCGCTTTCTCCCGACGCGGCATGGCGTTGACACTTAACGGCATCGCCCAGGGCTACGTCACCGATCGCGTGGTCGGTCTGTTGCGTGAGGCCGGCGTTACCAGCAGCCTCGTCGACATGGGCGAGAACCGCGCAATCGGCTCAAGGGCCGATGGGCAAGCTTGGCGCATCGGACTTGCCGAGTTTGAGGATGCGAATGATGTTGACGCGACTCTGGATATTACCGACCGCGCGGTCGCGACGTCCTCGGGGCGAGGGTTCCAATTCGACGCCGAAGCCCGTTTCAGCCACATTCTCGACCCGCGAAGCGGCGCCACCGCTCAGCGCTATGCGCGGGTTTCGGTCGTTGCGCCGGAGGCTTCGACCGCTGATGCCCTTTCGACGGCGTTTTCGCTGATGGCGCCCGATGAGATCGATGCAGTGGCAAAGCAGCAGGCCTCGGTCGATGCACATCTCAAAGCCGCTGATGCCGCCTCACCGACGGTCGGGAACTGACTGGAGCGAAGTCTCGTGCCGGAGCCCCACCTGATAGAGGATATCCGGCGCTTATCCGCCAACGATCGGCAGCTTGAATGGCCGGTCGTCGACCTGCGGCCTTGAGCTCTCCGCTCCGTTCCTTGCCATTGATCGCTGAGACATGCCATTTAGGTCCTATGCAGATCGGCCGGGAAGGACCGATTTGCCGCACAAGCAGCACTGCGGACCTCTCCGTCCGGCAGGCTCTCACATGTCAGGAGAACCCATGTTTGACCACGTCAAATTCGGCGTCAGGGACTTTGCAGTGAGCAAGGCCTTCTACCTTAGGGCACTCGAGCCGCTCGGTGTGTCTATCATTGCGGAAGGCGAACCTTCCTACGGTGTCGAGCTCAGTGCAAAGGGCAAGGCTTCGTTGTGCCTGCACCAGACCGAGGAGAAGCCGGCCCATCTTCACATCGCTTTCGCGGCCGACAGCCGGCAGCAAGTCGACGCCTTTTATCGCGCGGCTCTGGAAGCGGGTGGCAAGGACAACGGTGCGCCTGGTCTGCGGCCGCGCTACCACGCGAACTACTATGCGGCTTTCGTGCTTTGTCCGGACGGGCACAACATCGAAGCGGTTTGCCACGAACCCGAGGCCTGACGGAGGCGGTCGAAGGTCACTGCAGGTGCCAGGCCCTCCGTCGACGCGAAGGGCCGTCTGATCTACTGAACCGCAGTGCTTCCATAGACGAGGTTGGAAGCCACAGCGAGAGCTGCGGAAACATACTGGGCATGACGCGAAGGACCATCGTCATCGCGAGAACTCTTCTATCACCCGCGGAATGTGTAGTCCGCGATCGATTGCGGCTTCATCTCGATCGAGAAGCCGGGCCGTTGCGGCGGCATATAGGCCGCGTTCTCGATCACGCATGGATCGACGAAGTGTTCGTGGAGATGGTCGACATACTCGATGACGCGGCCTTCCTTCGTGCCGGAGACGGCAACGTAATCGATCATCGACAGATGCTGGACATATTCGCAGAGCCCAACTCCGCCGGCATGCGGCCAGACCGGCAGACCGTATTTGGCGGCGACCAGCAGTACCGCCAGAACCTCGTTCAACCCACCCATGCGGCAGGAGTCGATCTGGACGATATCGATCGCACCCTCGGCGATGAATTGCTTGAACATGATGCGGTTCTGGCACATCTCGCCGGTCGCGACCTTCACCGGACCGATCGCCTCGCGGATCTTACGATGACCGGCGACGTCGTCGGGGCTTGTCGGCTCCTCGATGAAGAACGGCTTGGCGAAGGCAAGCTGTTTCACCCAATCGATCGCCTCACCGACCTCCCAGACCTGGTTGGCATCGATCATCAGATAGCGGTCCGGGCCGATCACTTCGCGTGCGATCGTCAGCCGGCGGATATCGTCCGCAAGATCACGGCCGACCTTCATCTTGATATGGTTGAAACCCTGGTCGATTGCTTCCTGGGCGGACCGCCTGAGCTTGTCGTCACCATAACCAAGCCAGCCCGCCGAGGTCGTGTAGCAGGCGTAGCCTTCGCTCTCGAGCGTCGCGATGCGCTCAGCCTTGCCGGGCTCGGCCTTCTTGAGGATCCCGATCGCCTCGTCGCGGGTCAGCACATCGGTCATGTAGCGATAGTCGACGATATCGGCGATCTCTTCCGGCGACATGTCGGAAACCAGGCGCCAAACGGGCTTGCCAGCCTCCTTGGCAAGCAGGTCCCAGACGGCGTTGACCACCGCCCCGGTCGCGAGATGGATCGCCCCCTTTTCAGGACCGATCCAGCGCAACTGGCTGTCGCTCGTGAGGTGCCGCCAGAAGCGGCCCGGATTGGCGAGGATCTGCGCCGTGTCCTGGCCGACGATCAGGTGCTGCATAGCCTTGATTGCCATGCAGCAGATGTCGTTGCCCCGCCCGATCGTAAAGGTGAGACCATGGCCCGCAACGCCTTCCTTGTCGGTATCGAGGATGACATAGGCCGCGGAATAGTCCGGGTCCGGGTTCATCGCATCGGATCCGTCGAGGCCCTGCGAGGTTGGAAAGCGCAGGTCGAAGACACGCAGATTGGTGATGCGGGTCATTCTTGCTCCATTCGGTAGAACTTAATCGTCCGCGCGTACGGACTGCTTCTGGCTGCCGAGGCCCTCGATGCCGAGCTCGACGACATCACCGGCCTTGAGGTAGCGCGGCGGCTTCATGCCCATGCCGACGCCGGGCGGCGTGCCGGTCGAGATGATGTCGCCGGGCTGCAGCGACATGAACTGCGACAGGTAGGAGACCAGATAGGCGACGCCATAGACCATCGTCTTGGACGAGCCGTTCTGCATCGTCTCGCCGTTGACCCTCAGCCACATCGGCAGGTTCTGGGGATCGGGAACCTCGTCCTTGGTCACCAACCAGGGGCCGGTCGGACCGAAGGTGTCGCAGGACTTGCCCTTGGTCCATTGACCCTGGCGCTCGACCTGGAAGGCGCGTTCGGACACATCATGTACGATGCAGTAGCCGGCGACATAGTCGAGCGCTTCGGCTTCGCTCACGTATTTCGCCGTTCGACCGATGACGACGCCGAGTTCCACTTCCCAGTCGGTCTTGGTCGAACCGCGCGGGATCAGGAGATCGTCATCGGGCCCGACGATGGCCGACGTGGCCTTCATGAAGATGATCGGCTCCGAGGGAACCGTGGCGCCGGTCTCGGCGGCATGGTCGGAATAGTTGAGGCCGATGCAGATGAACTTGCCGGTGCCGGCAACACACGGGCCGAGCCGCTGCTTGCCGTCGACAACGGGCAGGCCGGCAAGATCGAGCGCCTTGAGTTCAGCAAGTTTATCCGGGTCAAGCGCCGCGCCGGAGAGATCGGCGATGTGGCCAGAGAGATCACGCAAGGTGCCGCTGGCATCGAGGATGCCCGGTTTTTCCTGACCCGGAAGGCCGTAACGAAGAAGTTTCATGTGTCTGCTTCCTGCTTGTGTGTTGTCAAATGGTCCAGCCGCCATCGATGGCATAGGCTTGGCCGGTCGTATAGGTCGCCCCAGCGAGATGAGCCGCAAGATCTGCAATTTCCTCGGGCGTGCCGAGGCGTCCCATCGGCTGGCGGGCGATGAAGGCAGCGCGCGCCGTCTCATAATCGCCCTGCGCCCGCATGCGATCCTGGAGCGACGGGCTCTCGACGGTACCGGGGCAAATGGCGTTGCAGCGAATGCCCTGAGAGACGTAATCGGCGGCGACGGCCTTGGTGAGGCCGATGACGGCTGCCTTGGTGACGCCGTAGGCGAAGCGGTTCGGTACGCCCTTGATGCTGGATGCAACCGAGGCCATGTTGATGATCGCGCCGTCCTTGCGCGCAAGCATGCCCGGAAGCACCGCACGGATGGTGCGAATCATCGCCTTGACGTTGAGGTCGAAAGCGAATTCGAGATCGGCATCCTTCATCTCCAGGATCGAGCCGGCATGCACGAAGCCGGCGCAGTTGAAGAGGACGTCGACAGGGCCGATCTCAGCGACGAGGGCATCGACCGCCTGCGTATCGAGCACGTCCAACCGATGCGGCTTGACATCCGCTTCCTTGGCGAGCGCGGCAAGCGCATCGGTGTTGATATCGGTCGCGTGCACCTTCGCGCCGGCCTTTGCAAAGGCCAAAGCCGACGCGCGGCCGATGCCTTGAGCTGCAGCCGTAATCAGGACGACCTTGCCTTGAAGATCCGCTGTCATTTCCGATCCCTCATGCTTTTTGCGTTCGACGACCAGGATATGGTCGGCGGCAAGGACGGCCTCGCCACGCTGGTTGATAGCTTCGCACCGTTCCACGACGCGCCCCGCCTTCGGTCGCTTCGGATCGTCCTCCTTGGCGGATATCGCCACGCGGGTGCGGATCGTATCGCCGATATGAACAGGACGCACGAAACGCAGACGATCATAGCCGTAGGAAAAGACAACCGGATTGATCAGCGATGCCGTGAGACCGACGCCGATCGGCCCACTCCTCCCTGGTTCACGCCCGCATTCCGCCGCGATGTTCTTAGTGGTGAGAACCCAATTCATATACAAACAACAAGCTTGTCCATCGTCAAGGGGAACTTTCCTTTGTCGGCACCTTTGTCTGCGTATATGGATATGAATATTCACCAAGGAGGGATCTTATGGACACCGAAGAGTCTGACCGCTATCGCGCGCCCGCCCTCGACAAGGGGCTCGACATTCTCGAGCTGCTGGCCAGCGTAGACGGCGGCCTCACACAGGCAGAGATTTCCAAGCGCCTGAACCGCAGCCCCAACGAGTTTTACCGGATGCTCGACCGGCTGGTGCGGCGCGGCTACGTCACCCGCATCGACGGCGACCGCTATTCCCTGACCTTGAAACTGTTCGGGCTTTCGCAACTGCATGCGCCGGTGCGCAGGCTCGCGTCCTATGCAACGCCGCTGATGCGGGATCTGGCGCAGCGCTCCAGGCAGGCGAACCACCTCGCCGTCTTCGACCGCGGCTCGGCCGTGGTGATTGCCCAGCAGGAGGCGCCTGATTACTGGGGCATCTCGATCCGGGTCGGCTCGCACATGAGCCTGTTCGACACCGGCTCCGGCCATATCCTGCTTGCCTTCCGCTCGACCGAAGAGCGCGAGATGATGATCGCCGAACACGCCAAGAGCAAAGACGAGGTCCCACGCGGACCGGAGTTCTACGCACGCCTCGATCAGATTCGCGAACGCGGCTACGAGATGATGGCAAGCGCGCAGACGGCGGGCGTCTATAACCTGTCGGCGCCGATCCTGGGCCCCGATGGCCGCGGCATCGCCGCACTGACAGTACCCTATATCGCTCTGGTCAATGCGCCTTCGGCTCCCGACATCACCGAAACGATCGCCTTGCTCCTGAAGGCCGCCGAACAATTGTCGACGCTTGCCGGTTCGGACGTGGTTCCGGCAGCCGATTGACGGCGACAGCCGACGGCTCTAATTCTTATTTGAATAGCTAATTCTTATGTAAGAGTTCTATCCGGAGGAGAAGCGCCTTGATCATCGACACCCATCTTCACCTCATCGACAGGTCGAAGCTCACCTATCCCTGGCTCTCCGGCGTGCCGGCGCTCGACCACGACTTCCTTTACGCGACCTATGAGCGCGAGGCGCGGCGGCTGGGCATCGAGGCAAGCCTGCACATGGAGGTCGATGTCGACCCTTCGGAAATCGAGAAGGAAACGACAGAAATCGAACGGCTCGCGCGAGAGCCGGAAAGTCTGCTCAAGGGCGCCATTGCCGCCTGCCGGCCCGAAGACGATGGGTTCGCGGCCTATCTCGAGCGGCAGGAGGCAAACGAATTCGTCAAGGGCTTCCGCCGGGTGCTGCACGTCATGCCGGATAACCTGTCCGAAGTGTCGCGCTTTCGCGATAACATCCGCAGGCTCGGCGGGCGCCGCTTCACCTTCGACCTCTGCGTCTTGCCGCACCAGATCCCAAAGGCCATCGCACTCGTCGATCTGGCGCCCGACGTTCAATTCATCCTCGACCATTGCGGCGTTCCCGACATTCGCGCCGGCGCCGAGCATCCCTGGCGCGATCAGATGAGCGAGATTGCGCGACGACCAAATGTCACGGCGAAGATCTCGGGCGTCGTCGCTTATGCGGACGAGGCTTGGCAGGTCGAGACGCTGCGCCCCTATGTCGAACATACGATCCGCGTCTTCGGTTGGGATCGGGTGGTGTGGGGAAGCGACTGGCCGGTCTGCACGCTCGGTGGCAACCTTTCAACCTGGGTCGGTGCGACCCACGCTCTCCTCGAAGGCTGCAGCGCGGATGAGAAACGCAAGCTGCTCGCCGGCAATGCACGCCGGATCTGGAGGCTCGCTGAGACCAATTCCAAGAAAGTGTGAACGGTTTCCGTCCGGAATTGCGCGGACGAAATTGACCACGGCAGATCATGGCAAGCTGCATCCAGGACTACATCATGGCGACCGACCTCGGTCGCATCACGCACAATCTGCAAGCCTATTTCATGGAGACGATCGCGTCCAGTTCGAACGCGCGATCGTTGGGTTTTCCCAGGCCGTCGACTGCATGCCCGCCGGCGTTTTCCCAGGCCGTCGACTGCATGCCCGCCGGCGAAGATCCGAATCTCATCGCGCTTGCTTGGAGCAGGATGCAAACATACCTGTGGTCGGTCTCGTCCTTCACAACTTCCTCGACCAGACCCGCCCGCGCGACATTCTCCTGCTTGGAGCTGCCGCCATCACAATCCTCCTCGTTTGGGGCTGACAGGAGGAAGTAGCTCGGGCGGGTGCGGCTCGGCGCAAGCAGAGGTCTATAACCGTTCCTCCAGCAGATCCTGCGTTATGTCCTGCCCGCGGTGAAAAACGCCAAGGATCACGACATCGCGGCCATGCACAACAAAGGCCACGCTGACGCTGCGTCGGTAACCGATGATCCGCAAACCCGGAATTCGCCCTTCGCGTACGGATCCCCGCTCCGGGAACGTCTCCAGATTCTCGATGAACGTGATAACCCCGTCGACGAAGTTGCCTGCGGTCAGGCTGCCTGCCACCAAGGCAATGTCGGCATAGAGTTTGTCGAGTTCGGCTTCGGCCTTGGGATGGTAGACAATGCGATAGTCCATGCCCTACTTGGCTGCCGCCGTATGAGCTTTGCGTTTTGCCTCAAAGCGGGCACGCACCGTCGACGCCGACACAGCCTGCGACGGGTCGGACAGGACTTCCTGGTAGCGGGTCGGAAGCTCTTCATTCAGCCACCGCTCACGGGCTTCTTCGTAGTCCTCAAGCATACGCAGGCCCGCTCGGACAACCTCGCTGGCGTTGTTGTAACGGCCAGATTCGAGCTGCTTGCGGACAAATTCCTCGTAGTGGGTGCCAAGTGCGACATTCGGCATGGGCTTCACCTTTCGTTGCCATCATTGTGGGGCATTCCCCGCTTTATGGCAATAGATGTCAGACTTTGCTGACCTGATGGACGGGAGTCGAAAATCGCATAAGATAGGCTATGGAGCTAAGTTATTGATATTGTTCTCATAATCGTGATCATGTTAAATTGCGCATTTTTACCCGGATAAAGTACGCCATTTCGATATCGGCACGTTGGTGGACGCCAAATCAAACCGTTTGGCAATCCGGGTACCGTATTTGTCCGTACCAAACCCGAAGGCGTTGGCTTCGTCGGAGTCAAACAAGTTTCCGAATATGACCTGCCTGTCGAGTAGGACCTGAACATAATGGTCGCCACTGCCCTTGGAGCTAATGACCTCGTCATGGCAGATCTCGGAAAGCAGGATCTGTGCCCCTTCTACGAGGCAAGGAATTTCAACCCGCTTGTAAGGGCTACCGCCGTACCATCCGCTTTCACCGAAGAAATTCACGGTGACGGTCGTGTCCGGGTGCCGGGGAAGCGGCAGAGGATGACGAAGGACCAGGTAGAACTCCTCTTCATATTTCTCCGCCGGGGCAAACCCAAACTTGGACCAGAACGCCAGCGATACATCGGAAATGCACTGGACATGGAGCATACAGACTTGGTTCGCGCGGGCCTGCTGCAGAACGTATCTCATGATCGCCGTACCAATGCCCTGCCCGCGAAAATCGGGGTGAACCTCGGTGATGCCCGGCGAAATAAAGCGCCCGAAGTGAACCGCTACGGCTGCGCCGCCAACGCGGACGACCTCGAGCTCTCGCCTCTCGAACGCCCCGCGTATCTGTTTCCAGTTACACCAGAACCCCTTGCCGAGGTTCCCGGAATACGGATCGGCTGCACGGCGGGCCTGATAGGCTTCGTCCTCGGACTGCAGCCACTTGGCGATAAAATCCAAGTCATTCTGCTCTGCTATTGCAAAGTCCATCTCGCGCCCTGACTTCAGACATTCTTTTGACTGCTAAGGGACTGAAGATGCCTGGCGGTTTTCGCGCGAAGGCGTAGCCCAGCTTCCAAGGCGTGCTCCGTCCGCGCCGACAGGTCGTGCTGCATTTTGCGGATTTGATTGGGACTATACCCACGATGGAGCAAAAGTGCGGTCAGGTAGAGTTCGATCGCGTGGATTGCCGACAATCTGAACGGGGCCCGAGTAAGCGGCTTGCCGGGTCGGCCGAGTTGAAGGAGCAGTGTTGCCGCCTTGCGATATTCTTCCGCCAGCTCGTGAAGCTGCCGTGGGGAAGCGAACTCTCCCGGGTATTTCCGTTCTTCGATTACCATCTAGGCAATATAAAATACTACCGGAAGATTTCGTAAAGGGGACACGATTGTATTCACTGACGCAACCGGCTGAGGGCCACATGCTCGACGGGTACGGCCACGGCGGTAGACATTCGGCGCTTGCGCGTAGCGTTGGGGGAAATTCACGGTGATCGTGCGGGTGCTGTAGTTTGCGGCATCGGTCACCGTGCCGACTTGGGTAAGCTTGTCACCTAAGTCAACGCAACCAGAGCCATTCCAGCTCTTCTTCTGGGCGCCACACGCAGCAATAGCGGCCAGCTTGGCATTGATGGCGCTCAGATCGGTGGTGGTCGCCACGCAGCTCGAGCCCTTCCAAAGCTTACCGGTTGCAGGCAAGCATATGGTTGACGGCCGCCACGCTTGCTTCAATGCACCCGTGAGCGTCTTTGCCGGAGGCGGCGGGCGCACAGACTTTGCCCTTGTTACCGCATATCGCAATCTGATCGACGCGGGTACTGATGCCCTGAGCCTTGCTGTCCACAGTGGAAATCTTGCTGGAGAGGGCGCTCCACGTCATCTGCGTGTCCAACGTGCTGCCTGCGGTACGTTCCTGCGCCGGGGCGGCGCTTGCGATGATGAAGGCAGCGATCAGGGCGAGGGCGGCGTCTTTCACATGGGGAGCTTTCCTTGGGTTTTGTCTTATAGGGGACGGCACTAGCTGCCCCTGCTGCCATCCGATAGCGGCGCCTCGGTGTTACGGTTCGCCGATGAAGACCGGCTTGATGAAGCCCAGCTAGAATTGCAAGAAACCGGCCTCGGCAAATGGGAGACGCCGTTAGAAGGGCACAGAGCTCGACGGGTACCATTTCGCCATGACGCTTAGCCTGAACCGATGGGTGGGAAGGGTTGGCAGGTGGCGGCTGAGAAGCGACCATCGTTTGCTTCGAGCGCCTGCGAAACGACTATGCTAATCAAGTGGCGAACGATTCTGAGTTTAGAGTGTGATGAGTCTGAAGACCCGCGGCTATCTGTTTGCCTTCCTCGCCATCTGCATCTTCGCGGGCCAGGACGCGATAACCAAATATCTGGGGGATCGTTATCCGGCGCTCTTCATAACGATGATCCGCTTCTGGGCGTTCGCGCTCTTCGTATTTGCTTTTGCCGCGTCGTCGCCGAAAGGCATTCGGGGATCCATTCAAACGCGACATCCCTGGCTGCAGCTTGTCCGCGGCCTTCTGCTGGTCGCGGAGATCGTCGTCATCGTTTTTTCCTATGTTCACGCCGGGCTCGCCATGAGCCAGTCGATCTTTCAGGCCACACCACTGATCATCACCATCCTATCGATACCTCTTCTCGGGGAGGTGGTCGGATGGCGGCGCGGAACTGCGGTGTTGGTTGGTCTGGTCGGCGTTCTGGTGATCATCAATCCGGTGGACGTTCACTTCGACATCTCTCTTCTGCTGCCGCTTGTCGCCTCCGTGCTGTTCGCGCTTTACAGCATCGCCACGCGCGCAGTCAGCCGGGAGGATTCCGCTGTAACGAGCCTTTTTTATGCGGGCGTCGTCGGAGCACTGGCGATCTCGCTGATCGGTCCGTTCTACTGGACCGAAGTCGTCCCCTCCGACTGGTTCGCGTTGGCAGCACTTTGCGTCTGCGGCACTCTCAGCCACTACTTCCTCATCCGGGCCTACGGGCTGCTGCCTGCGGCGGAAGTTCAGCCGGTCACCTATTTTCAGTTGGTTCTCAACGTGATGTTTGCCGTCCTGTTGTTTGGCGAAACGATCACGTACAACATGCTCGTCGGCGCCCTCATCGTGGTAGGTGCGGGCCTTTTCACGATCTGGCGCGAACACCAATTGGCAAAGCGGTCATAGGCTGACCCTACTCCCGAAACGCGCCCTGTTTGCGATCCCAGTCGGACGCGAGGTCCGGGAGTCACAGCCACGCCAACACTTTAAGCGCCAGGCGGCGGAACTATTTCCACCTTCCCGTGTTGTCGGAACAGCGCGAGCCGATACCAAAGGCGTCGCTGCGGATGGAGTATGCGATGAAGTGGCTTCTCCCAGTTCTGTGTATCGCGGCAGGGCCTGCCTACGCGCAGAGCCCCTCCCTCGAGTCGACTTGCATGGCTGTCGCCAAGAACTTCTTCATGGTCGAGGCACTCAATGTCGGGGTGGTGCAATCGTTTCCCGAGATTGAGCCGCCGGGCGCTCGCTTCAAATATTCCGAAAGAGCCGACACCAAGAAGGCAGATATGACGGACACCTTTGATTGCCAGTTCGACAACGCGAACGCGCCGAAGCGGATCCTGCGCTTCTGCGTTTCACGCATTTGCTACGCTGCCGATGAGGACGATCCCGAGCGCAAGAGACGATTTCAGGAGATGCAGATTCTCCTGCAAAGAGCGAACGCAGCAAAGTGAATTCCGTGCCTCAGGCTGGTAGACCTACCAGGCCTCGCGTTCCAACCCGACAGGCAGCCCGTTTTCTGCAGCGACCAGCATCAGCTCGCGAAGCTTTGGATGAAAGATTTCCCGGACCGCAGTTTCAAAGGGCGCCCACAGCAGTCTCCGGCTTTGCTTCTCTGGGAAGTCCGAAATAGTTTCGTGGACTTCGAGCAGGTGCACGCTGAGGTGGTAGCTCAGGTCGATACTATCCTTTGTGTAAAGGAACGAGCCAACGGCACCAATCGATACCATGCCTCGAACACCGGCCTCTTCCATCGCTTCGCGCGCCGCGGCGGCGCGCGACGTCTCTCCTGCCTCTATGCGGCCTTTTGGGATTCCCCAGCGGCCATTACGCCGACTCGCAACAAGCAGTACCTCCGGAAAGCTATCTGCAGAAGCTCGAAAACAAATCGCGCCCGCTTGCTGGACGCAGGTCATTGAGCGCGCAGCATTTGGTGACAACGCTTCGCATACGGGCGAGAATTGCTCGGACATATTTCTCGGTTCCGACGGATTGTAACCAGAAGTTTGCCTTCGTTTATGACAGATTTGCGACGGCCCGTCTCGCAAGGTGCGATTGAAAATGACCCCACGGCGCGTTCCTGTGCGCGAGTTTCCACCACGAAGCTGATCGCCAGCGACGAACCTCCTCGGAATTATCGTTGTAGTATTCCGTTAGTACCTGCTGGCACGCCTGCTCTGCTAAGCTCCTTTCGTCGGTTTTGGGAGGAACATATGACAGCTTCGAAAGTACTGATGATCACCGGTGACTTCACCGAGGATTATGAAACGATGGTTCCGTTTCAAACACTGCTGGCCTGCGGCTACACCGTTCATGCCGCCTGCCCCGGCAAGAAGGCCGGAGATACGGTCGCGACCGCGATCCATGATTTCGAAGGCGACCAGACCTATTCGGAAAAGCGAGGCCACAACTTCACGCTCAACGCCACCTTCTCCAACATTCGCGCCGAGGACTACGATGCGCTTGTCATCCCCGGCGGCCGCGCGCCGGAGTATCTGCGCCTCAACCCCGATGTCATAAAGGCCGTCCAGCATTTCTTCGAGGCCGGAAAGCCGGTGGCAGCCATCTGCCACGGGGCCCAGCTTCTCGCCGCAGCCGGCGTACTGGAGGGGCGCACATGCTCGGCCTATCCCGCTTGCCGTCCGGAAGTCGAACTCGCCGGCGGCATCTATGCCGATATCGCAATCGATGATGCGGTCTCAGACGGCAACCTCGTCACCGCACCGGCATGGCCGGCGCACCCGTCGTGGCTGCGGCAGTTCATGACTGTGCTGGACGCTTCGGCCCTGCTACAAACAGACGCCGCCTGAGGACGCGGCAAGGGAGGGTCGCGATGTGCGAGTTGTTCATCAAGGCGGACGCAAGGCTCTGGGAAAGTACGACCCGTTCGCTACGCATCGATGGCATGGTGACAAGCGTTCGGCTGGAGAATTTCTTCTGGTCGAAGCTCGAGGAGATCGCACACCGCGATCGCATGAACGTCACGCAGTTGATAACCAAGCTGCATCACGAGTCCATTGATGCCGGTCACGATCTGGGGAACTTTACCTCGTTCCTGAGGGTCTGCTGCGCGCGCTACCTCGATCTTCAACTGACCGGAGACATTCCGACGGATGTCAGCCAACCGATCGCCGGGCTGAACGCTCCGGCGATCCTCGTCCGCGAGCAGGAAAAATACCACTGAGCCAGCGGCCCGCGACGCGCGAAAGCTGGCGAACACCACCGCGCATTCGGCTGGTGCGCGATTAGAAGCGACTGACCAGCGTTCCCGCTGGGAATGCGAGGTTGCGGCAGCCACGAGTGTATCGCTGTATGCGGTGGCTTTTGCGACCTTTGCCTAGATCGGAGGAGACGACGACTTGCCCGCGCCGCGGTGACCGCCGGCGCAATCGGCCACCGCCGCGGCAGACCCGAAGCTACTTCGTAACTGTAAGCATCGTGTGCATGCCCGCCTCGAAGTGGCCCTTGATGTTGCAGAGTAGTACATAGGAGCCTGGCGTGAGCTTGGCCTTCATCTGGCCATCGGCACCTGGTTTCAAATCAGACACTTCGCCAAGGCTCTTCAACTGCTTTTCGTTGACACGATGCTTGGCCGCGACGACATCGATCTTCTGGTCGGGCGACTTCAGCTTGATCAGCACCATCTCGTGTTCTTCTGTCATTGCGTCGTTGTGAACCATAAAGGTCGTCTCGCCGGCCTTGATGGTCGATTGATCCAGTGTGAGGGTCATCGGTCCGCCGGCCTCGCCGCTCTCGACAACGTTGACGGTCGTCGCGGCAAATGCAGGCGACGTCATGCAGATGAAAGTAAGTACTGCTAGGTTGTTTCGGGTGAACCGCATTTTTTAGTTTCCCTTTTGCTGACGTTATTGGCGAAGTTCGCCATATCGAGAGACCGATTGGCCTTGCTGCCGGCGGGCTTTTCCCTGTGTCAGCAAAGTATCGCGCGCTCAGCCCCGCCTATCCGCGGGAACCAACTCCGCAAAGCCGTGCGGTCGCGAAGCCTTTCTAGGCGACGCACCCTGTCCATTAACTGTCCTGCGGCCTGCTTTATTGCGCCGCCAAGTTTTTGAGGAACAGGATCGACCCGCTGTCGCTTGGTCGCAAGCCACCCCATCGGCGCTTCTTCCAAGGGGTCGAAAGCGCTTGTGGCCAATCAATCGCGTGTCTACCGCCGGCCGCCACCACCACGCCCGCCGCCGCCACGGAAGGCTGCTCCACCGCCCCGACTGCCGCCACCATGATAGCCACCGCGGCTTCCGCCCTGGAAGCCGCCGCCGCGATAGCCGCCGCCACCGTCGAAGCTTTGGAAGTTGCGGCCAGACTCCTGATAGAGCCGCCCATAGTTGCGGCTCAGTTCATTCTGGTTGCCGAACTGTCGTCCGGCCCGGTCGAAGGAAAGATGATCCGGCGCCCGCTGACGAACCTGCTGACTGCGGCGTGGTGCCGGCCGCGTCTCCACCCTGTTCTGAATACGTTGCGTGGCTTCTGGCCTGCTGGACGCCGCACCCTGACCGACATTCCTGAGGCTCTCTCCTTCCGGGCGCTGAACGGGCTGCCAGCCATCCGGCGTGTGCTTCTGCCACTGCCCGTCCTGGCGGCGATAGACGCTGCCGTCACGGCCGGCATAGACGTCACCGCCTTTGCTGCCGACGATAAAGCCTTTGTTGCCTTCCGTATTGCGCCAGCGCAGACCGCCGGCACTGCCCGTCGTTCCGCCGCTGATGCGTGCGAATTCTCCACCGTGTTTGACGGCAATGCTGCCCCAGGAACCGTAGACATTCTGCCCGCCCCGCGCCACCATCGCGTTGCCGGTGCGTGGATTGTAGGCGGAGATGAAGCCTCTTTCGCCGGCCGGTCCTGCCACCGCGCCGCCGCGGAACCGGGTCCCTGTGACGGGATTATAGGCCGCACCGAATACCAGGCCTCTCTCGGGACCATAGGCGTAGCCATAGCGGCCAAAGGTGCCGTAGGCAGGATTATATGAGGCGCCAAAGCCGTAGCTGATCGGAGGCGGATAGTAGGGCCAATCGTCGTCGTAATAGTCCCAGTAGGGCGGATAGTACCATCCCGAACCCCAGACGACGGTATCCCAGGCGAGATAGGTATAGAGATAGCCGAGGGTGTAGCCGTACCAGACAGCATCGGGTTCGGTGTCGTAAACCCGAACATAGGTGGCGTTATAGACCGGAGACGATGATGGGATCGTGTAGATCTCATCGGCTACGGCACGCGCAACGGCGAAGGGGCCGGTCGGCGTATCGCCCACGAACCAGATGCCATCCTTGAGGACGAAATACTTGTCCGCCACCTTGATGACCTGCTCGTTCGCGTTGACGGCATAAAACAGGGACGTGCCTTCAATCGGCTCGAACTTCGGCTCGCCATTATAGTGCACGTCCACCTTCAACGATCCATCGGTGGAAACCCGTGCAAGCTTCGGGATGCTCGCCCTCAGACGCGCCATCGCGCTTTCGGACGTGCCGGGTATCGATGCGCGTACGGCGGAATATGGGGCGCCGTCGGGTAGATTCAGGAAATCTTCCGGCAGATCGGGCGTGGCAAAACGCCAGGGTCCTTCGAGCGAAGCGGATGAAAACCACCGTCCGGAAAGAAGGGTGTACCAGTTCTTGCTGGCCCGATGGAAAAAGACCGAACTGGTCGTATTGGAAACCCAATCGAGCCCTGTACCGGCTATCGGTTCCAGGGCCGGCTTTCCTTCAAATATCAAAAGTTCAGCCGGCTTCTCCGAATAGAAGACCTTCGGTACCTCGTTCTCGTTGAAGCGCGTTGGCGGCAGGGAGGCCTTTACGCCTTTCCAGTTCTCGATGTCCGGCAGCTTTGAAAACAGGTCCGGAACCGTTTCGGTCTCGGTCCAACCGGTCTCCAATGTCTTCGAGGTGAGCCAGCTCTTGTCGCTTCGGACATAGTAGTCGCCCGACTGTTCCACTTTGAACAGGTCCCAGTTCGTATTGACCACGAACGACAGGCCCTCGACGCCCTTGACCGGAGCCGTCACGGCCTTGCCGTCCGTCTGCAACAGGATCGCTGGCGTTTCACTGACGAAGATCGGTGGCGGATCAGCCTTGATATCTGGAACATCTGCAAGCCGCTCGAAATCCGCAAGGCTTGCTGCCAGACGTTGCTGCGACACCACGATCGGGTCGGTAGGAATGAGCTTGCCGATATCGAGTGCCAGATCGGCAAGCTGCTGACGATCCAGTGCGGAGAAATCGAGCCGCGTGGTTCGAACATCGGTCAGCGTGACGTTTTCGGATGCATCGTCGGCGACAGTTTTGGCCGAAAGCCCGATGATCCCATAGACCGGTTTCGCATCGGCGGACGATTTGAGTTCGGTGGCGACGAGCGCCTCGAGTTCCTTGAAATCCTTCCACGACGTTATCTGCGGCTGGAAGAGAGTGATCGTCGCGCCCTTGTCGGTGTTGAACACCCTTGGCCAGGCCGGCGCGGTGGCATCGGACTGGTTGAGATATTTGCCCGCGACGAACCCATTTGCGCCGGAATAGCTCACGGCACACCAGGAAGCCTCCGCATCACACTCCTTGATATCGACTTCCTCGCCCTGAGGGATAACGCGCATCGCGTCAAATCCGGTGCCCGGCCCCACCCGGAAATTCACATTTGCCGTCAGGACGGCGGGATCCGCAAAGGCAGAGGTCGAGACGAACGACGCGATCGTCAGATACGCAAGAATTCTACGCATGATCACAATCCCTCAGTCTAAGATGTTCGAAATCCCTGTGCGCTGGAAGTGTCCCCGGAACGGCTCGCTGCGACGAGCGCTCTCGCAGCCGATTAAAGTCGTTTAATTTCAACATCATTGCACATTCGATGACGAGTGCAACCGGCAACGCCGCCAACTTCTAATTAAACCGGGCGATGCCGCGCTTGATCCTTACGTGTTCGGCCACCTCGCCGACGGAATTCTCCATATCGTTCTCAATGCAGCCGACGGCGATGTTTCGGCCGAAAAGGCGAAAGCCGTCGAGACGATCCTGGACAGGCAATGAAGACGTCATAGCTGTCACAGTCACATGCCTGTCACCGAAGCCAGCAATATCTCGGTTCCAATTTGACAAGGATCGAGGACTTGATGCTGGGCGGACACTACCGTGCGCGTATCATTGGTGGCACCGGTCGAGTTCTAGCCGGACCGCCATGCTGCCTCGTTCTTCTGTTCGTAGTCGCTGAACGCCTTCTTGAGACCACCCAGGACCTCGGCCGCCGTTTCGAACATAGCCTTCAACTGCGGCTCGTCGACCTTCCCGATATCTTCGCGCAGATGATCCATGGTGTCCTGCAGGCGCATTTGCATCCTTTGCGTATGATGACGAAGCTCGCGATCGCTTTCACTGGCCATCAGAGGCTCTCCTTCGGTTTCGGCCTCAATCGACCGCCATCATTTGGCGGAATATATCCTAACCCATTGCCTCTGCTGTTGGTTCCGGTATCGAGGCAGAGAAGTGATGCCATGAAGACACCTGGCTCGCGGCATCGGAATTGGTCAACGAGATGACCCAGGAGTTGTTGGTGAAGTCATCGGCGAAAGCAATGCAGGAACAGGTAACTGGGGCCCATCAAGGCACTCCGGCTGAAGTCTTCGCGGCATTTTTGAAACTCGGTCTGACATCGTTCGGTGGACCGATCGCTCATCTCGGTTACTTCCGAGACGAACTGGTCGTGCGCCGGAAGTGGATCGATGAAGCCGGCTATGCCGATCTCGTCGCGCTTTGTCAGTTTCTGCCCGGTCCCGCCTCAAGCCAGGTCGGTTTTGCTCTGGGACTCCTGCGCGGTGGCCCGCTGGGCGCACTCGCCGCCTGGGCCGCATTCACGCTGCCGTCTGCCCTCCTGCTGATCATATTCGCAATGGCGGCGACGGCCTTCGACGGTCCGATCGGAACGGGCCTGCTGCACGGGCTGAAGATCGTTGCCGTAGCGGTCGTTGCGCAGGCTGTGTGGGGCATGGCGAAGAGCCTCACTCCGGATCGCGAGCGTGCCAGTATCGCCCTTGCTGCCGTATTGATCGTCGTGTTTGCGGCGGGCGCGATCGGGCAAATCGCAGCGATCACGTTTGGCGCCCTCGCCGGGTTCCTGCTGTGCCGCAACGGCCCGGTCGCGGGATCCACACATCTGACGTTCCGCGTCACGCGCCCCGTCGGCATCATCTGTCTCGCGGCCTTCTTCGTTCTGCTTGGCGTCCTGCCGATCGTTGCAGCCGTTTCCCATAGTTGGGCGCTATTCGACGCCTTCTATCGATCAGGTTCTCTCGTCTTTGGCGGCGGACACGTGGTCTTGCCGTTGCTCCAGGCCGAAGTGGTCGCTCCCGGTTGGGTTTCGAATGATGCCTTCCTCGCCGGTTATGGCGCGGCGCAGGCAGTACCGGGTCCCCTCTTCACCTTCGCCGCCTATCTCGGTGCGGTCATGGGACCGGCACCGATTAGCATCCTCGGTGCGGGCATCTGCCTCGTTGCGATTTTCCTGCCCGGGTTTCTGCTGCTCGTCGGCGCTCTGCCCTTCTGGGACAGTTTTCGTAAACGGCCCCTTGCTCAGGCTGCAATGCGCGGCGCGAACGCGGCCGTGGTCGGCATTTTGGGAGCGGCACTTTACAGTCCGGTCTGGACCAGCGCCGTATCGAATCCCAACGACTTCGCGCTCGCCCTGACGGCATTCATCCTGCTCGTCGTATGGAAAGCGCCGCCATGGATTGTGGTCGTGGCCAGCGCGATAGGCGGAGCGTCGCTCCAGCTTCTCTGAGTTCGTCGGAAGCGGCCGTGGGCATACTGTCCTGGCGTGGGGAGAATCGTGTCAGTTTCATCTCCTGGAGGAAAGAGAAAACTGTTTGCGGCTTTGCTCTTGACCTTGCCACCGTTGGAAGCCCCACATTCACACCGGTCAAATCGAACGGAGTTTCCAAATGCACCATCTCAACATCCCCGACATGACCTGTGGGCACTGCGCCGGAGCGGTCGAGAAAGCAGTCAAGTCGGTCGACCCCAACGCCAAGGTCGCTGTAGATCTCGATGCGAAGACCGCATCGATCGACTCGGAGATCCCCTCCGATGCCTTCGTTGCCGCGATCGCAGAAGCCGGCTATCAGGCCTCCTTCAAGAAATCCTGCTGCAGCCACGTCGGATGATCCTGGTTTTGCGACGCCCGCCTGCTGCCGTTGACTAGTTGTCTTTCGTGCGGAACTTGGCGTGGCAGGACGTGCAAACCTGCAGCATCAGGTGGAAAGCGTGCTCGGCGGGCATGGACATCGGGTCGGGCATTGCCGAGTTTCTCTTGGCGAGTGGCCCGCCCATCCGCGCATCGACACCCTTCATCCGCATGTCAGGCGCAAGAACATCAGGATTGCGGTCTGCCGCAACTGAAAGCACCTCGGCGTAAGCGCCAAGTTCGGTCGCCAGCTTGTCGAATGTCGGTCGCTCTGCCTCGATATTGGCGCTGGCCTTGGAGCCCTCGGCGACGACGGGCGCCTCGAACAGTTTCGACAGGCGTTTCCCCGAATACGCCCTGATGGTTTCGGCGGCCGATTTGAACGCCTTCGCATCGTAAGGGGACGTGCCTTTGAATACGGCGTCGATGCTCTTGGCGGCAGCCGCCACCGCCTTCATATCCCGCTGCCTCTCACGAACGACGTCATCGCCAGGCTGTGCGGTCGCAGCCGAGACCGACAAGACCGCAACCACAGCAAGAATGAGGCCGGACGATTTAACCGCATTCAAACACATTCGGGTGCCATCCTTTCATCGAGCGCCGTGCCATTGTCGCCTCTTGATCAAGGTCAAGGCGAAGCCGGCGAGCATCGCGCATTGTGGGTGAATACAACATGAGGTGTCGGACGAAAACATGATCGCCGCCAGCCAGACCGTCCGGAAACATGCAAGAGGATTGCTTGCCGCCTTGGTCGCCATCCTGTTTCTGGTCGCGCCGATTGCCGAGGCAGCCCCCATCGCATGCGAGCCACACGTTGCCGGCAGCGAACATGTCATTTCCTCACAGGGGAAAGCCGATCTCCGTGGCAAGACCGAAACAGGCGATCATAAAGCATGCTGCAAACGCATCTGCAGCCTGTGCAACACGCTTTTCCCGGCCCCTACCTTCGGTGCAATCACCCTGAAGTCGGGCGGGCACCGGGACCTCGCCCCCCAACCGCCCATCGACGGCATCATCTCCCGGCCGCCCATCGGCCCTCCTCGACCCACCGGATGAGCAGGCCAGCCGCCGTTGGGCGGTGGCCCTCCGCGGCCGCGCCCGCTTGGCGCGGCCTTCGCCGGCATTGCCCGGCATGGAACAAGAGGTCAATGAGCATGAAACGCCGTGAATTCCTGGGCGGGCTGATGTCGGGCGTCGCAGTCGCCGCATCGGCTGCCGCCCTACACCCAAGCAGAAGCTGGGCTGAGGCCAGCAAGGCAACATCTTCGGGCGCGGGCGCGCGCTCGCTTGCAATCACAAAACGCGTCATCGAGGTAAACGGCAGAGCCGCCGACGTCTTCGGGCTTCTCCAACCGGATGGCACCGTCGGACTGACGCTCGACGCCGACAGCCCGTTCGACGTCGCGCTTTCAAACCAAGGCGACGAAGCGACGCTCATCCATTGGCATGGGCTCGCCCCGCCATGGGACATGGACGGTGTACCGGACAATCCTGCAGCACTCCTGAAGGCAAAGGAGACCCGGCATTACGCGTTTCCGGTCGGTGCGGGCGGCACGCACTGGATGCATGCGCATACGCTTCAGGAACAGAACCTGCTCGCCGCGCCTCTGATCGTGCGAACCGCCGACGACAGGCAGCGCGACGAGCAGGAAGTCGTTATCCTGCTGCACGACTTCTCCTTCACGCCTGCCGAGGAACTGCTCGCCAAGCTGAAGGGATCGCCAGCCGGTCATGGGATGGGCCACGGCGCGATGATGAAGAACATGGCATCCAACATGCAGGGAGGCCACATGTCCGGGATGGCGATGCCGGGCATGGCCGCCATGGATCTGAACGACATCGAGTATGACGCCTACCTCGCGAACGACCGTACGCTCGATGACCCGGAAGTCGTCGCCGTCGAAAACGGAGGACGGATCCGCCTGCGCATCATCAATGGCGCAACGGCCACCGCCTTCACGGTCGACACCGGCGCCCTGACCGGACAATTGATCGCGGTCGACGGCCAGTCGGTGCAGCCGGTTTCCGGGAACCGTTTCCCGATTTCCATGGGCCAGCGGCTCGATATCCGGCTTGAGCTTCCGAAGTCAGCAGAAGCCCAACCCATCCTCGCGCTGCGGGAAGGCAGTGACCATCGTACAGGCATCATCCTGGCGCAGTCAGGGGCAAAGATCGCCAAGATTGCATCGCGTGGGAAGGAGCCAGGACCGGTGGTCGGGCTCGACCTCGAAGAGCGGTTGGCGGCCGTCGCGCCCCTTTCCGCTCGTCCTGCAGACCGTCGGTTCGAGTTGACCCTGACGGGCAGCATGAGCGGCTACGACTGGCGGATCGAGGTTGGCGACGGCCTTGGCCTCCGCGAAGGCGAAAGGATCGAGATCGCCATGCGCAACATGTCGATGATGTCCCACCCGATGCATCTCCACGGTCATCACTTCCAGGTCGTCGACATAGGTGGAAAGGT
Source organism: Ensifer sp. VA4 (assembly GCF_055710065.1). Classification (NCBI taxonomy): domain Bacteria; kingdom Pseudomonadati; phylum Pseudomonadota; class Alphaproteobacteria; order Hyphomicrobiales; family Rhizobiaceae; genus Ensifer; species Ensifer sp. VA4. The sequence continues at coordinate 102,454 of NZ_JBVQPO010000003.1, forward strand.
GCGCGGCGGTGCCGTGCGGGATACCGTTCTCCTGCCGCCGATGGGAAGCGTGAAGGTCGTGTTCGACGCCAACAATCCGGGCCGCTGGCCGCTCCACTGCCATCACCTCTATCACATGGCATCGGGAATGATGTCCTTCGTCGCCTACACGTAACGAGGGTGAGACGGCCCGGAAGGCGGGGAGGCGCCGGGCCCTATCCTTGATATCGGCGAGTACCGTTTACGGAGACGCTCCAATGGACGACCATAAGCATCACCACCGACATGAAGGTCACGACCATCATCATGCCGAAAAGAGGGCGGCACCTGCCAAAGCCGCAGACAAGCAAAGCTCGGAGCAAGAGGGGGTGATCTACACATGCCCCATGCATCCGCAGATACGGCAAAACGGCCCTGGCAACTGCCCGATCTGCGGCATGGCCCTCGAACCCGAAGTCGTCACCGCCGACGCGGGGCCCAGTCCAGAGCTTGTCGACATGCGCCGGCGGTTCTGGATAGGGTTGGTCCTGACGCTGCCTGTGCTGGCGCTCGAAATGGGCGGTCACCTTACAAACCTGCATATGCTGCTCGGTGTCCAGACTTCGAACTGGCTGCAGTTCATCCTGGCGACCCCGGTCGTCCTTTGGGCGGGCGCTCCTTTTTTCGAACGGGCCTGGCAATCGATCGTCACCCGGCACCTCAACATGTTCACGCTGATCGCGATGGGCACGGGCGTCGCTTGGATTTACAGCGTCGTCGCAACCGTCGCTCCCGGTCTGTTTCCGACTACGTTCCAATCCGGCGAAGGGGCCGTTGCGATCTATTTCGAGGCGGCCGCCGTCATCACCGTGCTGGTGCTCCTCGGGCAAGTGCTCGAACTGCAGGCGCGCGAGCAGACCGGCGGCGCGATCCGGGCGCTTCTCGACCTGGCGCCGAAAACCGCCCGCATCATCCGCAGCGATGGAACCGAAGAGGATGTGGAACTCGAGGCCGTCGCCGTCGGCGATAATCTGCGGGTGCGTCCGGGCGAAAAGGTCCCGGTCGACGGCACCCTCGTCGAAGGCCGCAGTTCAGTCGATGAATCGATGATCACCGGGGAGTCGATGCCCGTCACCAAGGAAGTCGGGGCAAAACTGATCGGTGGTACGATGAACCGGACGGGCGGCTTCGTCATGGAGGCCGGCAAGGTCGGCAGGGATACCATGCTGTCTCGGATCGTCCACATGGTCGCCGAGGCGCAACGCTCTCGCGCCCCGATCCAGCGGCTCGCCGACGAGGTCTCCGGCTGGTTCGTGCCTGTCGTCATCCTGATCGCCGCTGTCGCTTTCGCAACATGGATGCTGGTCGGCCCGGAGCCGCGCTTCGCCCATGGGCTGGTCGCGGCAGTCGCGGTGCTGATCATCGCCTGCCCCTGCGCTCTCGGCCTTGCAACACCGATGTCGATCATGGTCGGCGTCGGTAAGGGTGCCGGCGTCGGTGTGCTGATCAAAAACGCCGAAGCGCTCGAGCGCTTCGAGAAGGTCGATACGCTGGTGGTCGACAAGACCGGCACCCTGACCGAGGGCAAACCCAAGGTTACCGAAATCGTCGCCGTCAGCGGGGTATCCGAGGACGAATTGCTGCGGCTGGCCGCTACGCTGGAGCGCGCGAGCGAGCATCCTTTGGCAAGCGCCATCGTCGACATCGCCAGCGAGCGCAATGTGAAACTCGGATCTGCCGAGGACTTCGACAGTCCGGTCGGCAAGGGCGTGACCGGCGTCGTCGATGGCCGCAGGCTGATCATCGGCAGTCATCGGATCATGTCCGACGAAAAAGTCGATGTCTCCGCCCTCTCGCAGAAAGCAGAAGACCTGCGCAGCGAAGGAGCAACCGTCATCTTCGCCGCCATTGACGGTCGCCTGGGCGGACTGTTTGCAATTTCCGATCCGATCAAGTCGACGACACCTGCAGCGGTCGAAGCGCTGATCAAGGACGGCGTGCGCGTGGTGATGCTCACAGGGGACAACAAGACCACCGCCAGTGCGGTCGCCCGCAAGCTCGGCATCAAGGAGGTCGAGGCGGAAGTGCTCCCGGAACACAAGAGCGAGATCGTCGCTCGCCTGCGCAAGGAAGGCAGGATCGTCGCCATGGCGGGTGATGGCGTCAACGACGCCCCTGCCCTTGCCGCCGCCGACGTCGGCATCGCCATGGGAACCGGGACCGATGTGGCGATCGAAAGTGCTGGCGTGACGCTGCTCAAAGGCGATCTGCAAGGCATCGTCCGGGCGCGGCGGCTCAGTCACGCGACGATGGCGAACATCCGGCAGAACCTCTTCTTCGCCTTCATCTACAACGCCGCCGGCGTACCCGTTGCGGCGGGCATACTCTACCCTGCCTTCGGGCTTCTGCTGTCGCCGATCATCGCAGCCGCCGCCATGGCGCTTTCGTCCGTCAGCGTGATCGGCAACGCCCTTCGATTGAGGAGCGCGCGAATCTGAGGCCGTAGCTCGTCGACGGCCGCCCCGGTTGACTGCAGGACGGCATGCGGACGGGAGAACGTCCGCATGCCGTCTCCCGCAGGCAAGGAAACCGGCGCAAGCTTTGCAGGGACCGGCCAGCCTCCTTGCGCAGGCTACTATTTACTCGAACCGGCTTTCGGCAGGGTCGCCCACACAGCGAGGAACGCATCGCGGTTGCGAGCCGCCTCTTCCTCGTCAATCTTGACGACCTTGATCGAAGCGAGTTCCGGCAGCTTGACGTAATCGGAAACCTTGATGTCCATTCGGCTCGGGCGACGGAACGCCACCTTCAGCAACTCGATCTGCGCCTCCTTGGAAAGCAGCGCGTCAATCGCCTTCTTGGCCACTTCTCCGGCCGGCGCGCCTTTTATCAGCGCCGCATATTCCGGCGTCGTGAATGTGCCGGAAGACGGATAGACGATACTGATTTCCGTCTGGCCACCGTCGACATAACTGTAGCTGTTGGTCTCGAATGTAACCCCGGCTGCGTATTCACCCATGGCTACGCCCTTCGGCACGGCTGACGAGGAACTGCTGACGACGACGTTGCTGACCAGGCCCTTGTAAGTCACCTCGTCGAGCAGTTTCGACAGACCCCAGACGATCGTATAGCCGGTCGAGCTATTGGCCGGATCGGGAAGAATGATCCGTCCTTTCCAGACCGGATCGGCGAGATCCTTCCAGTCGGCAGGCGGCGCTGTTCCGTTCAACTGGTCAGTGTTGACCATTACCGTCACGACATGGACGTTGGCCGGCTGGAAATAGTCGTCAGCAACGCGCAGTTCCTTTGGCATGGCCGCAAGTTCCGGTGAGGCATAGGGTTCCAGCGCGCCTTTGAACGCCCCCATCGTATTGGCCGAAGAGGACCAGAAGACGTCGCCCTGGGGCGCGGCCTTCTCCGCCTCGACGCGGCGCAGCAGCACGCCGCTGCCGCCGGTAATGACACCGGTCGGCGTGCCCGCCTTCTCCTGGATGACGGCCTGTACGGCCTCAACGGCCGGCATGGGGTTGGTGGTATAGATCACCGGATCGGCCGCGCTGGCGCTCGTTGCCGCCAGGCAAGCGAAAAACATGGGCGTTGCAATTCTTATCGTCATGACAGTTCCTCTCTCTTGGTTGGCGCCCGACGCGTCCCTCGCGTGATCGGCTTTGGCTTGGCCTCACTTGGAGGCAAACAGGTCGACCTTGAACATCGTCGTGGCGATGATCACCGGCACCAGGATGACGGCGACCAGCACAAGGCCATAGGCGGAGGCGTAGGCCATCAATCCGGAGTCGATCAGCCGGAAGATCTGGATCGGCAAGGTCTCGCGACCGCCGGAATAGACCAGCAGCGAAGCCGACAGCTCGGATACGGTCGTTGTCCAGGTCAGGATCGCGGCGGAGGCGACAGCGGGCAGCATCATCGGCAGCACGACGCGCAGGAAGGTGCGCAACGGTGGCGAGCCAAGGCTGATGGATGCCTCTTCAATCGAGTTCGGTATGTTGTGCAGGATCGCCTGGCCGTTACGCATCCCGAAGGGCATGCGGCGGATGACGTAGGCGAGAACGATGATCGTCGACGTACCCGTCAGTGCCAGGAAACCGTCATTGAAGGAAGCAAGAAGCCCGACACCGAGAACCGTGCCTGAAAGCGCGAGCGGTATTGCCGAAACATAGTCGATGAATGGTGTCACCAGGTTCGACTTCTTGACGACGAGGTAGCTGACAAGCGTGCTGAACATGACAGAGATGAGCGTTGCGACACCGGCGTAGAGGATCGAATTGACCAGCGGTCCAGGAGCGGTGATGAAAACGCGCGCCATGTTGTCGAGCGTCCACTCTCCCCAGCGCAGAACCGGCCCGCGCGAGGCAGTGAAGGCACCAACCGCGATCGTGACGAGCGGCAGGAGGGAAACGGCGACAACGATGCCGCCCGAAGCACTGACGAGGACACCATGCATGCCCCGAAGCGGTTGTGGCTTGGCTCCTCGGCCTTGGACGATTTCGAAGCGCCCTTTGGCGATAATTCGCCGGTTCAAAAAAAGTACCGCCATGACGATCAGCACGGAGGTGCTGGCAAGCGTGCTTTGCATGGTGAGGTTCGTCGCCCCCTCCGCCACGGCCGCCTGGTAGATCGCGACCGAAAGCAGTGGCACGTTGTGGCCGAGGATCGTCGAGATCGCGAAATTGCCGACCACCATGGTGAAGACGAGCAGCGTCGAGGCCAGGATGGCTGGCCGGATAACCGGCAGCATCACATGGAGCCGGGAGCGAAGTGGCGCCGTTCCGAGACTCTGGGCGGCCTCTTCCAATTGCGCATCGAATTTGCCGATCGCCGCCACCGTGCCGATGTAGACATAGGTGTAGTAGATGAAGCTCATCGAGGTGATGAGACCGAACCAGCCGTAAAAGCTCGGCAAAAGAATGCCGTAGCCCTTCAGGAAACGGGTGACGACGCCGTTGTTGCCAAGGATCATCAACCAGGTCTGCGCCGTTACCACCTCCGGAATGACGAGGGTAATCAGGGGCAGAAGCGTGATCAGCAGCTTGCCACGAAAACGATAGCGCGCCGAGACATAGGCGAGCGGCACGCCGATCAGTGTCGAAAACAGCGTGACGATGCAGGCGAGCACAAGCGTGTTGCCGATAGCGGCGAGGCTGTGTCCGTCCCCGACGAGCTGGAGCCATCCGGAGCGCCCCTCGCCGAGAAAACTCGCGGTGAAGACATAGAGCAGCGGGTAAAGGACGAAGACCCCGAGAAGACCGAGGGCAAGGGCGGAAAGCCAGGGCCAGGGAGAGCGAAGAGCAGAAGCGTTCATGACCGGATCACCCGAGCGGCGGCCGGATCGAAGCCGAGGTGCACACTGGCGCCCGGTTGAAATGCATCGTGCCCCGCACCATGCATTTCGGCGTTGAAGACGAGGCCGCCGGCGCATTCGACGCTGTAGCTCGTTCGGGAGCCGAGATATTGGCGGCCGCGCACGACGGCCGGAAGCGATTGCAGACCAGAAACGGCCGTGGCCGAAATCTTGAGGTCTTCGGGCCGCAAGACGAGGAGGCCGCGTTCGGCCGGGCCGTTCAGCGAATCCGTCGCGAGCAGCCGGCTGCCGGCGACATCAACCTCGACGCGTCCCGAGGCAGCAGCGCGGACGGGCACCTCGGTCCGGTTTGCCGCGCCAACGAAATCCGCCACATAGCCAGTGCGCGGTGTCGCATAGATCTCGTGTGGCGTACCAAGCTGTTCGACCTTGCCTCTGTTCATGACGCCAATCAGGTCGGACATCGACAGCGCTTCCTCCTGGTCGTGCGTCACGAAAACCGTGGTGATGTTGGCCTCTCGCTGCAATTCGATGATGGTCTCGCGGATCTGGACCCTGAGCTTGGCATCGAGGTTGGAAAGCGGCTCGTCCATCAACAGCACCTGAGGCTTGATGACGAGCGCGCGGGCAAGCGCCACGCGCTGGCGCTGACCACCAGAAAGAGCGGCAGGATGCCGGGAAAGAACATGCCCGAGACCGACGCGATCAAGCGCAGCCTTGACCTTGCGCGCCGCGCCTTCGCCCTTCTCGCCGCGAGCGCGCAGACCGTATGCGACATTCTCGGCCACGGTTTTGTCCGGGAAGAGCGCATAGTCCTGGAAGACCATCCCGATCGCCCGCTTGTGTGGTGGCAGCTCGGTGACATTCCGTCCACCGAAACGAATTTGGCCTCCGCTTGCCGGCGCAAAGCCCGCGATGGTGCGCAAGAGCGTGGTCTTGCCGCAGCCGGACGGGCCGAGCAGCGTAAAGAAGCAGCCCTCCGGAATATCCAGGGAAAGTCCGGATATGACGGTCTCAGCCCCATACCGAACCGAGAGGTTGGAAATTGCTATACCCATAGGTTCCCCCTTCTTTTTTATGATCGCGTCGCCTCAGTCCCGCGGGCCGGCCAACAGGTCTGCGGCGGGTCTGAGATCTGCGATGATTTCGAGCGCCTGCCGGTGAATGCGCGCGTCACCCGCCCCCAATAGTTGCCCCGAGCTTTCGAGTGTCAGCGGTTCGCCGAACCAGTCGGTGACGATGCCGCCCGCCCCCTCGACAATCGGCCGGAATGGCGCAAAATCGAAAACCTTCTGGCCACCATCGAGTGCAAGATCGGTCCTCCCGTCGGCGAGCAGACCGTAGTTCAGGCTCGCCCCCCCGTAGACGCGGGCGCTGGTGACGGAACGCAGTCGGTCGAGAGCAGGGCGCTCATGCGCAGCCAGATAGTCCTGGTTGCTGTTCGTCATGATTGCCTGGGCCAGCGACGGACAGTTCCGCACGCTGACAGGCGCGCCGTTGCGCGTCGTCTGCCGGCCGTCGGCGCCGATCCAGCGCGAATCGATCGCCGGAATATCGATGATGCCGATGCGCGGTATACCGGCGACGGCGAGCGCGATCAGGGTGCCATAGACGGGCATTCCGGCAATGAAGGCCGTCGTACCGTCGATCGGATCGAGCACCCATACGTACTCGCTGCCCGGGCGGACCCACTCCCGCTCCTCGCCGATTATGCCATGCGCGGGGTAGCGCGTGGTAATCATGCTGCGAAGCCGATCCTCGATCAGCATGTCCATCGCTGTCACCAGGCTGCGATCCGGCTTCACCGAGGCATCGAAGCGAACCGCGCCATTTTCCCTGAGCACGGCACGGGCGACATCCGCCAATTCGGCAGCGAATGCCACATACTGGCCTTCTATGAGGGGGGTGCTGCTCATTCTCGCATCGACACTTTCCCGGTTCTTGGCAGCCGACATCGCTCCCGCAGCATGTGCGAGCTCGTTGCCGGACAATGCTTCCGACCGATTGAAGGGTTTTCTCCAGCCGTTTCTGGCCTTTGTTTCTCCTACCTACATGCGATCGGCGCTTGTGGCAATATGTGTTTTTAGTGGCATTATGTGTTTTTGTGCGACAACCTGCATGGCGCTTGTGGCAATACGAGGCATCGCGTATCTAGCTTGCGCAAAGGGAGATAGGACGATGTGGCAAGAAGAGCGCCAACAGAAAATCCGTTCACTGCTTGCGGCCTACGGCCAGGTGTCGATCGATCGCATCGTCGAGGATTTCGGCGTGTCGCGCGAAACGATCCGCCGTGACTTCATGGAAATGGAACTGGCCGGGGAGTTGCGCAGGGTGCGCGGCGGGGCTGTACCTGTTGCGCGCGAGGACACGACCTTTGGCGTCCGCATAACCCAGCGGCTCCAGGAGAAACGGGCAATTTGCGCGGCGGCGTTGAGCTTCCTCGAAAGCGGCCTGACGGTCTTCATGGATGCCGGCTCGACAAGCTCGACGATGGCCGAGGCGCTTGCCGGGCCGACCGGGCTTACCAATCTCACCATCCTCACCAATTCCATTGACGTCGCAAGCCAACTGACCGAGCGGTCGGGCGAACTTTCACGTGGCACGCGCGTCATCCTGCTTGCCGGCAACGTGAAGCAGGATCCGTTGGAAACCTACGGCGAGGCGACGATCAACGACATCCAAAGGTATCGGGCGGATGTCGCACTGCTCGCCCCTTGGGGCGTCGATGCCACGATGGGCGCGATGAACTACTTCCTGCATGGCGCGGAGATTGCGCGTGCGATGGTCCGCAACGCCGGCCGGACGATCATCCTTGCCGACCACTCCAAGATCGGGGTGGTCAGCCGTTCGGTCTTCTGCGAGACGCGCGAGATGGCCCACCTCATCACCGACGCAAAAGCGCGGCAAAAGGCTGGTTTCGAGGCACTTTGGACCGCAGTGCCCGGCCTTATCGTTGCAGGCGAGTAATTCGCCTTGAACGTGGGTTTTCGCCGAGCCGGCTAGGTGGCGAAAAACTGATGTAGCTTTCGTACATTTCGAATATCGAGATTGCCAAGAAGGCCGGCGCACGTATAGTTTCCATCTTCCCTGGCGGCTTCGTCGTCGCCTCCCTCGCCGATGGAAACATCAATCTCAACGCCTGCCACGCGCCGACCCATCCCTCATCATGCCGACGCCCCCGATGTCTGTGATGCTCGACGTGCTCTTTGTCCTGCTCGCACGCAAATGCGAGGCAGACGCTTCATGAAACCGATGCTAGGATATGGACATGGAAACGATCCTTTCTCCAATGCTGACCGTTTGCGGTATCGAGGAACTACCGGGTCAGAGCAGCCGAAACGTGACCCATGTTCTGTCGATCGTCGACCCGGAACTCCCGGAGCTGGAAGCTTTCGACGCCTACGGTGAGCATTACCGCACGATCTTGCGCTTCCACGATATCATTGAGGCGGCGCCAAACCGGGTGATGCCTCGCCCGGACCATGTGGAAGCCATCCTTCGCTTCGGTACAGATTTCCTGATGCGTGAAGATCGGGAAGCCGCCAGCCATGTGCTGGTTCATTGCCACATGGGCGTATCACGCTCGACGGCAGCCATGCTGACCCTGATGGCGCAGGCAAATCCGGAGGAGTCCGGTGAAAAGCTCTTTGCCCGCCTCGCCGCAATCCGCCCCCAGGCCTGGCCGAACTCCCAGATGATCGTCTTTGCCGATGAACTGCTCGGGCGCGCGGGCGAGCTCACCACTGCACTCGGCCGCCATTACGGCCGCCAGATCAAGAGCCGCCCGGAGTTCAGCGATTGGATGACGTCCCTCGGCCGTCAGGCCGAACTGCAGATGGCCATCCACGACTGACGGCTGAAGGCGCACCCCTCGTCCGGCATCACCCGCAAGGGCAGCTAACGCGGACCCGCTTCCGTCGACGGGTCCGCCGATGGACGGCACCTGCAAGGACCAGTAGGTGCGCTTCCGTCCTCATGTCTCGACGGCAAGCACGCTGACGCAATCGCCGGCCTTGACGAGCCCGGGGAAGTGACGGGCCGCGAGGATGCCATCCATCTTCGCCTCGACGTCCAGTGGTCGAACGCCCGTGCGGCCGATGGGATAGATACGGGCGACAACCTCCCCCTTCTTCACCTGATTGCCGAGATCGAAGAGCGGTTCGATGAGGCCGGCGTCCTCGGCGAAGGAAAAGCAGTTTTCATCCGGCATGTCGAGCCAGGTGGTCCTTGCACTTTCGACAGCCCCCTTGAGGATACCGGCCGCCCTCAACACGTTCGAAACGCCTGTCTTGGCGATGCGAGCGCTTTTGGCCGTGGCCGTCCCCCCTCCGCCAAGCTCTGTGGTGACGAAGATCTTGCCCATCTCCTCCGCTGCCGTGTCGTACATGCCGACGGCGTCGATCTCCAGCATCTTCATCGACCACGGGGCGCCGAAGGCGCTGACGAGGTCGAAGGCTTTTGCCTCTTGCGCCTTGTCGGGCAGGATATGGGCGGCGCAGAAGGGCAGGAAATCGAGCGTCTTGCCGCCCGAATGGAAGTCGAGCACGATGTCGGCGAGCGGCAGCAGGGTGCGCTGGAAATAGTCGGCAATCTTCTGGGTGACTGTGCCGTCCGGCGCACCCGGAAAGCTGCGGTTCATATTGCCCTTGTCGATCGGCGAGGTGCGCGTGCCGGCGAGAAAGGCCGGATAGTTCATCGCCGGCACGATGATGACCCGGCCTGTCACGTCCTCGGCCTTCAATGTGCGGGCGAGATCGAAAAGCGCGATCGGCCCCTCATATTCGTCGCCATGGTTGCCGCCGGTGAGAAGGGCCGTTGGGCCCTTCCCATTCTTGACGACCGTGACCGGGATCATCACCGAGCCCCAAGCGGAATCGTCGTGACTGTACGGCAGACGCAGAAAACCGTGCTGTACGCCTTCGGCCAAAAAATCGACCGTGGAGCTGATCGGCGAAGGACGAAGTGTGAGGTCCCGCATGGCTCAATCCTTCACGAGAAGCTTGCGCGGCACATTGGCGAGGCACTCGACGCCGGTCCCGGTAATCAAGATGCTTTCCGTCGTCTCGAAACCCATGTCCTCGAGCCAGAGCCCCGTCATGAAGTGGAAGGTCATGCCCGGCTTCAGTTCGCTCCGGTCGCCGGGACGCAGGCTCATCGTGCGCTCGCCCCAATCCGGCGGATAGGAAACGCCGATACCGTACCCCGTGCGGTTATCCTTCACGATGCCGTATTTCTTGAGCACGGCGAAGAAGGCGTTGGCGATATCCTCGCAGGTATTGCCGGGCCGCGCCTTCTCGAGGCCCGCTTCCATGCCTTCGAGCGTTGCCTTTTCGGCGTCGAGGAAAGCTTGTGTCGGCTTGCCTAGGAAGACGGTGCGTGAGAGCGGCACATGGTAACGGTGGTAACAGCCGGCGATCTCGAAAAAGGTGCCCTCGCCGGATTTCATCGGTCGATCGTCCCAGGTCAGGTGCGGCGCGGAGGCCTCTACGCCCGAGGGCAAGAGCGGCACGATCGCCGGATAGTCGCCGCCGATGCCGTCCACGCCACGCGTCCCGGCATCGTAGATTTCCGCGACGAGGTCGCACTTGCGCATGCCGACCTCGATCTTGTCGAAGATGCGCTCATGCATTTTCTCGACGATCTTCGCGGCATTGCGCATGTAGCGGATTTCCGCCTCGCTCTTGACCGCGCGCTGCCAGTTGACAAGCGCGGTCGCGTCGACGAAGCGGGCATTCGGCAGGTGTTTCGTGAGCGAGGCGAAGGCGGCGGCGGAAAACCAGTAATTGTCCATCTCCACGCCGATCGTCAGCTTGTCGAGGCCACGCTCGGCGAGTTTGGCCGAGAGATAGTCCATCGGATGGCGCTCGGTGGACTGCACGTAGTGGTCCGGATAACCGATGATGTTCTCGTGCTTCAGATAGGCGGTGAATTTGGCGCCGTTGGCATCCTGCCCGCGGCCGTACCAGATCGGTTCGCCCGTCGGCGGAACGACGACGCATTGGTGCACGTAGAAGGACCAGCCGTCATAGCCGGTCAGCCAGTTCATGTTCGACGGATCGCTGACGATCAACACGTCGATACCCTTGGCTTCCATGGCAATGCGCGTTTTTTGAAGACGCGCTTCATACTCCGGAAGTGAGAACTTCAGGTTCGCTTGTTTCATCGGTTTTTCCTCTATACCCGGCGAAAAGCCGGTCTCAACTCTCGAAGATCGTGCCGGCGCCCGCCGTTGCCGCGCGGGCGGCAGCAAGTGTTGCGATGGCCGTATCCTGAATGCCCGTGCCGGTAAGGTCCGCCACGGTGATCTCATCGGGGCCGCTGCGGCCCGGCTTACGCCCGGCGATGATCTCGCCGAGTTCGGGGAAGATCGCGCTGTCCTTCACAAGGCCCGCCTCTATGGCATGATGCAGTTCGCCGAGCTTGCGCGTCTGCTTGAGGCTATCGGCGACATAGAGGCCGGCGCCGGCAATCACGGCGGGCTCGATCTCATTCTTGTGCTCAGCATCCGAACCCATGGCCGTGACATGCTGGCCAGGCTGGAGCCATTCGGCCTTGAGCACCGGTGTTTCCGAAGGGGTCGTGGTAACGACGATGTCGGCGCCATCGACCGCTGCCCTGCCATCGACTACTGTGCGAACGGGAAAACCGAGGCTCCTCGCCAGCTCCGTTGCCGCGGCTTCGGCCTTTGCTGCGTCCCTCGCCCAGATGCGGGCCTCGCGGATCGGCCGCACCAGCCGTAAGGCTTCGAGCTGAAGCCGGGCCTGCATGCCGGCGCCGAAGATGGCAGCAACCGCGGCATCCGGGCGCGCGAGATGCCGAGCCGCGACCGCCCCGGCGGCCGCGGTGCGCACATCCGTCAGATAGCCATTGTCGAGCAGCACGGCCTGTACCAGGCCGGTCTTCGTCGAAAGCAGCACCATCAGGCCGTTGGTGCTCGGCAGGCCGATCTTCGGATTGTCGAAGAAGCCGGGGCTGATCTTGATGGCAAAACCGTCGAGGCCCGGCACATAGGCGGTCTTCACATCCACTTCGCCGCGCGCTTCGGGCATGTCGAGCCTGAGGATCGGCGGCATGGCGACTGCCTTGGTGGCGAGCGCGTGGAACGCTTCCTCCACACAGACAATGGCTTCAAGATCGAGCGGGACGATGCGCCGGAGTTCCGCCTCGGTGAGAATTTTCATCGTCGTCATGCCGCTGTCTCCTGCAACGCATCGGCACTCCCATTGATGACCCGCCGGTGCAGGTCCATGTCCACATTGCGACCGGAGAGGATCACCGCCACCGGCCCGTCCAGTCGGCCGAGCCGGTCGGAAAGCAGCGCCGCGATGCCGACGGCCCCGGCCCCCTCGATCACCTCGCGCTCCTCGGCATAGGCGTGCCGCATGCCGGCCGCGATCTCGTCTTCCGAAAGCAGGATCACCCCGTCCAGCAGAGCGCGGCACATCTTAAAGGTCACGGCATTGTCAAGGCCGATGCCGCCGCCCAGCGAATCGGCAAGGCTTGCCACTTCCTCGACCTGCACCGGCCGCCTGGCATCGAGGCTGGCCTTCATCGCCGCGCCGCGCTCCATGGTGAGACCGATGACGCGGGTTTTCGGCAAACGTCCTTTCACCGCCGCAGCAACACCGGCCGCAAGCCCACCGCCGGAGAGCGGCACAAGAACCGTTGCCACATCCGGCATTGCCTCAACGATCTCCAGGCCGAGCGTGCCCTGCCCCGCCACGACGGCTCGATCGTCGAAGGGCGGCACCATGACGAGGCCGTCTTCGGCCACCAGCCGGTCGACCTCGACCTGCGCCTCGTCCTGCGATTTGCCGACGATGCGGACATTCGCGCCAAGCCGGCGGATTTCCGAAACCTTGTTGTCAGGCACGAGCCGCGACATGCAGATCATCGCGACCGCGCCTTCCGACTTGGCGGCATGGGCAAGCGCCCGGCCGTGATTGCCTGTCGAAGCGGCGACGACGCCCCTCGCCCGCTCTTCCGGCGTCAGCGAAAGCACCGCGTTCGTCGCGCCGCGCAGCTTGAAACTACCCGTCGTCTGATGGTGTTCGAGCTTGAGGCCGACAGGCACGCCACAGCGTTCGGAAAGCGAAGAGGAAGGCACGAAGGGCGTATGCAGAACCCGGCCCTTGATACGCCGGGCCGCCTGTTCGATATCCGCCAATGTCACGGGAAGGTTCGACATGGGTCACCGGTCCGAATAGGCAAGCGTCATCAGGCGGCCGCGCTCCGGTCGCACCGTCTCGTCGCCGCAAAGGCGCAGGCAGGCCCAGGCGGTGGCAAGGTTGCTGGTGACGACCGGCTTGCCGATCGCAGCCTCGATTTCGGCTGCCACCCCCGCCGCGCGAACCGCCGTGCAGGAGATGAAGAGTGCGTCGCTATCGGGCGCAGTCGCTTCCTTCGCGAAGGCAACGATTTCCTCCGGGGAAATGCGTGCCATCTCCCGATCGTCGGTGAGGCCAAGGCAGGTGAAGCGGGCGAGGTCGAAGCCGAGCGCCAGGAAATAATCGGCCATCGGCTTGCTGGTTTCGATCGTGTAGGGCGTCAGCACCGCAATCCGCTTCGCGCCGAGGGCCCTGAGGCCCGAGGCAGCAGCAGCCGTCGGCGTGACGACGGAGGCGGTGGGCTTGGCGGCCCGGATGGCCGCCCGCACCTCCGCGTCGCCTATGACGACGGAGGCGGAGGTGCAGGAATACATGACGACGTCGAGAGGTTCGTCCGGCAGGATCAACGCAGCCGCCGATGTCAGCGAGGGCTGCATGGCGCGGAGGTTTGCCGGCGTCACCGGGTTGGCGTAGGGGATGCGGGTCGCGTAGACGCCGATCCGCTCGTTCGCCACCATCCGCTGGAAGTCCACTTCCGTCGTGTGATCGGTCGCAAGGGCGATCAGGCCGACGCGTTTGTCAAGCGGGCGATCGTCCAATTTCGGCGCTCGCGCGGCGAGCTTAAGGTCGAGCGTCTGCATCAGTGTTCCTCCACCCGGGCGTAACGGTCCTCCAGCCAGCGCAGGAAGACGACGGAGATCAGGCTCATAATCAGAAAAAACACACCGACCAGCGTCATCGGCTCGATATAGCGATAGCTGCTGTTGGCGACGCTTTTCGCCTGATTCATCAGTTCGAGCACGGTGATGGCCGAGAGCAACGGCGTCTCCTTGAACATGGCGATGAGATAGTTGGCGAGCGCCGGGATCATTGGCGGGATCGCCTGCGGCAGGATGACGTGGATCCAGGTCTGGCGTCCCGTGAGGTTCGTCGCCTTCGCCGCTTCCCATTGACCGCGCGGCACGTTCTCGATGCCGGCGCGGTAGACCTCCGCCGCATAGGTGCCGTAGTGCAGCCCGAGCCCGATGATGCCGGCGAGCAATGCCGGCAGCCGAATGCCGATGTCCGGCAGCACATAGAAGATGAAATAAAGCTGCACGAGCAGCGGCGTGCCGCGAATGAACTCCACGACGAAAGCCGTGGCGCGGGCGATCGGCTTTGGCGCAGTCATGCGCAGGATGGCAAAGACGAGGCCGATGGCGGCGGCGAGCGCCGCACCGAACACGGTGGCCAGAATGGTGATCTTCAGGCCCTCGATAAGGGTCGGCATGATTTCCCAGACGAAGTTCCAGTCCCATTCCATCGTCAGGTCCTCACGCCATCGAGGCCGCGTGTAACCCGGCGTTCCAGCCAGCGCATGCCGTGGGAGATGGCAAGCGCCATCAGGAAGTAGAGCACGAGGATCGTTGCGAAAGGAACGAGCGTGCTGCCGGTCTGGGCGCGCACCACCTGCGCCTGGAAGGTCATGTCGGTCAGCGAAATCAGCGAGACGACGGCCGTGCCCTTCAAAAGTTCGATCGCATTGTTGCAGAAGGTCGGAAGCATCAGCGGCAGGGCCTGCGGAAGAATGACGTAACGCATCGACTGATAACGCGAGAGATTGAGGGCAATGCAGGCTTCGCGCTGCTCACGGCCGATCGCCTTGACGGCGCCGCGTACGACTTCGGCCCCATAGGCACCGACATTCAGCCCCAGCGCCAGGACACCCGCTTGAAGCGGCGACAGCGTGACTCCGGCGAAAGGCAGGACGAAATAGACCCAGAAAAGCTGGACGAAGATCGAAGTACCGCGGAAAAATTCGATATAGGTGGTAGCGAGCGCGCGAACCGCCAGGAAGCGGCTGACGCGCCCGAGGCCGGCGACGAACGCCATGACGAGAGCGAGCACGGAGCCGAGCACGGTGAGCTCAAGCGTCACGAGCGCACCCTGCAGGATCAGTCCTATGTAACCGGGCCAATCGGTCATCGTTCTTCCATATAGCAAGGAGATGGCTGCCTCTCCCCGAACTGGGGAGAGGTCGGATTGCTGCGGCGCTTACTTGGCGGCGCAGAGCTTCTCGCGTGTCGTTGACATCGCGGCCGCAGCCGAGAAGCCATAGGGTTCGATGATCTTGGCGAACTCGCCCGACTTCTTGAGCTTGGCGAGTTCCACGTCGAAGGCGTCGCGCAGCGCTTCGTCACCCTTCTTGAAGGCCGCGCCGTCGCAATAAACCGGCGCGCCTTCGACCGGCGCCACGACTTCGACACCGGGATCGTTCGCCTTGGCGACGAGATCGTTGATCGAAAGCACCGGCAGCGAATAGACGTCGATACGGCCATCCTGCAGCATCTTCAGTCCGCTCTGGCCATCCGGCACGACAATGACGCGTTCGCGCGGCACGCCGGCTTCAAGCGCGAGCTTCTCTTCCGTACCGCCACCGGGCGCCCCGATCTTGGCATCCGGATTGTCGGCGATATCCTTGTAGCTCTTGAGCTTGAGCGGGTTGCCCTTCTTCAGCGCGAAGGCCTCGGCGTCACAGAGGATCGGCTCGGAATAGGCGACGGCGGCGCAACGTTCCGGCTTCATGAAGAGGCCGGCGGTGATGACATCGTGCCGGCCGGCCTGAAGACCCGGGATCATCGCGCCATATTCCGAGATCGAGGCAACGATGTCGTTGACGCCGAGGTGCTTGAAGACCTCACGCGCCACATCAGGTGCAGCACCTGAAACCTTGCCATCGGCGGCGACCGCCGTGAAGGGCGGTTCGTTCGCGATCGCGACACGGGCGAACCCCTGTTCCCGCAGTTCCTCAAGCTTGCTGTCGTCGGCCGAAGCGGGCGCCGCGGCGACAATCGCCGTCAGGACGCCCGCGCCGGCGGTCATGGTCAAAAAGGTCCTCATGCTCATTGTTCCGAACTCCTCTCGCTGTCCCTGTTGTTGTTTGGAGCATTGTTTCCGGGTGGCGAAACCACTCAGACGCGGTGCCCTGCCGCGATGATCTTGCGCAGGAAGGTCTGCGTGCGCTCCTGCTTGGGATTGCGGAAAATCTCGTCCGGCTTGCCTTCCTCGACGATCTTGCCGCGATCAAAGAAGAGGATGCGGTCGGCAAAATCATGGGCGAAGCCCATCTCATGCGTGACGAGCAGCATGGTCATGTCGGTCTCGACGGCGAGCTTGCGCATGACGTTCAGCACTTCTTCGACCAGTTCCGGGTCGAGCGCGGAGGTGACCTCGTCGAACAGCATGATCTTTGGCGAGAGCGCGAGCGCACGGGCAATGGCAACGCGCTGCTTCTGTCCGCCGGAGAGTTGCGCGGGCATGCTCTTCGCCTTGTCGGCCATGCCCACCATGTCGAGAAGTTCCATCGCCCGTTTCTCGGCCGCCGCCCTTGCCACGCCTTTCGTCAACATCGGAGCCAACGTGACATTGTCGAGAACGCATTTGTGCGGGAAGAGATTGAAGTGCTGGAAGACCATGCCAATCTTCTCGCGCATCCTGTGAAGATGGCGGTCGTCGGCGGGCGCGAGGCTGCCATTCTTCGGTATGTGATAGAGCTGGTCGCCATCGACCTCGATATGGCCGCCGCTGATCGCCTCCAGCGTCATGAGAATGCGCAGGATCGTCGTCTTGCCGGAGCCGGAAGGGCCGATGAGCGCCAGCTTTTCGCCTGGCAGCACCTCCATCGACAGACCGTCGAGTACGGTCAAGGGACCGTAGCGCTTGGTGATGTTGTCGATGCGGATGATCGGCGCGACCATGCATGTCTCTCCCTGTTGAGACAAGTGATGGAGCAACGATGCGCGGCAATCAAAATCATGTCAATCCGAATAATAATATCAGTACAATTATTGTTGTACTGCCCAATTGGCAGGCATCTTCCTCAGATCGCGAGCAGCAGCGCCTCCGGGTTTCCGCTGGCCAAAGAGGCGAGAATGCCGAGGCCAGTACGCAGTTCCTGCTCGGTCGTCGAGCCGAGCGAAATGCGCACCGCCGGATGCCAGCCCTGGTCCGCGGTGCGGAAAGAAGAGCCAGGCGCGATCGCAACGCCGCGCAGACGTGCCTGAGAAACGAAACCTTCTTCCGTATGCCCTTCCGGCAGCGGCAACCAGACATGCAGGCTCTGCGGGTGGGAACAGTGAGGCAGGCCCGCAAGGGCCTCCTCCGCAATGGCATGGCGAACGGCGAGCGCCCGGCGTTGCCAGTTGACGAGCTCCATTGCCGTGCCGTCGCTGACCCACAGCGTCGCAATCTCCGCGATCGAGGGCGTCGCCATCCAGTTGGAGACGAGGTGTCGGTTGGCGACGGCCGCGACGTAGCGGTCCGGCGCAGCAAGATAGCCGATGCGCAGGCCCGGCACCGTGATCTTAGTGAAGCTCGTGACGTAGAGAGTGCGCTCCGGCGCATAAGCCGCGATCGGCGGTGCCCGCCCCTCCACCAAGGGCCCCAGAATGTCGTTCTCGATGATCGCGATATCGTGGCGCCGCGCGACCTCCGCGAGCGCCTGCCGACGCTCGGCACTCATCAGCGCCGCGGTCGGATTGATCACCGAAGGCTGGAGAAATACGGCACGGATGACACCCTTGCGGCAGGCCTCGTCAAGCGCCTCAGGAACCATCCCTTCGCGGTCGATCGGCAAACCTTCGAGGTGGAGGCCGAGATAGGTGGACAGCGGAACGAGCGTGTGATGGCTGATCGCCTCCGTCGCAACGGTGGAACCGGGCGGCGCAACGCTCATCAGCGCGACCGTCATGCCCGAGGTGGCACCGTTCGTGAGGCTGATGTTGAGCGGTGAAATATCGAGGCCGCAGCGCGCCAGCCAGTCGGCCGCGACATTGCGATGGCGCGGGAAGACCATGTTCGGCCGGAAGGAGAGCGCCGAACTCGAGGGCAGGTTTTCCGCCAGCCACCCGAAGGCCCCCCGCATGCGCTCCAGGTGGAGCTGCTCGCAGACGGGCTTAAGGATCGAGAGATCGACCAGCTCGCCGAGCCGCTCGGGCAAATAGGGCGGCTCGGGTTCCTTCGGCCTTGTCTGAACGAAGGAACCGCGCCCGATCTCGCCGGAAATGAGCCCGCGCCGAATAAGCTCGTCATAGGCGCGACTGACGGTTTGCACGGAAAGCTTCAGGTCGTCGGCAAGCTTTCGATGCGGCGGAAGGCGCGTCCCGTTCGGCAAATGGCCTTCCTGGATGGCGCGGGCGATCTGCTCGGCAAGGGAGAGATAGGCCGGCCGGCGCAATTGGGATATGTCGGGTCGCCAATTTGTCATGATTTTAACAGTGCGCAAAATCAGTTCAATTGACAACGCCAAAATGCCTTCCCATTGTCTTTTTCTCCACTTTGACGTGATCTTCGCCCGGAGGGCGCCGGAATGAAACTCGACGCCATTGACCTGCGCATCCTCGAAGCGATTCAGCAGAACGGGCGAATTACCAAGCTGGCACTGGCGGAAAAGGCGGGCCTTTCACCAACCCCTTGCTGGCTGCGCCTGCGAAAGCTGGAAAAGGCGGGCATCGTGACGGGCTATCATGCCCGCGTCGCCGTGCGGCGCGTCGCACCGGTCGCCAGCGTGATGATGGAGGTGACGCTCGCCAACCATCGGCAGGCGGATTTCGAACGATTCGAGCGGGCGGTCGCGGCAACGCCTGAGATCGTCGCTTGCTGGTCGGTCGGCGGCGGCGTCGATTACATCCTGAAGATCATGGCGCCCGACATCGACGCCTATCAGCGCCTCGTCGACAGCCTGCTCGACCGCGAACTCGGCATCGACCGTTACTTCACCTACATCGTCACCAAGACGGTGAAGGAGGAGACCGTACTGCCGCTCGAGACGCTGCTTCCCGCCTCTGAATAGAGAGATTGTCTACGACCGCACCTGTCTTTGGCTCAAGTCTCTGCCGACCACCCTGGCTATAGACAATCTGTCGCCGTTGCTCTGGCAGACTTCCTTTACACAACAAGAGGAGGCCGCCATGACCGCCGTATTTGCCCGCACAACCTTTCACGACGCCCTCAGCCGCCTTGCCGACCCGCACCTCTTACGGGAGCTTTCCTATGTCGGGGGCCGCTGGATCGCCGGTCGTGAAGGCGCGAGCTTCAAGGTTACCGATCCTGCGTCCTCGGCAACACTCGCCTGGGTCGCGGCCCTCGATGCCGAGCAGACCGGAGAGGCCATCTCGGCCGCCGCCGATGCGCTTGGCGCCTGGCGCAGCATGCTGCCGCAACAGCGCGCCCAGATCCTTCGCAGATGGCATGCCCTGATG
The DNA here is from genome assembly GCF_055710065.1 of Ensifer sp. VA4. Taxonomy (NCBI): domain Bacteria; kingdom Pseudomonadati; phylum Pseudomonadota; class Alphaproteobacteria; order Hyphomicrobiales; family Rhizobiaceae; genus Ensifer; species Ensifer sp. VA4. The sequence goes on from NZ_JBVQPO010000003.1 coordinate 122,298, forward strand.
CTGGAAGCCCGCGAGGACCTTGCGCTCTTGATGACGCTGGAACAGGGCAAGCCGCTTGCCGAATCCCGCGGCGAGATCGACTACGCGGCGTCGTTCATCGAGTGGTATGCCGAAGAAGGAAAACGGCTTAACGCCGAAGGCGTCACCAGCCACCTTCCCGGAGCCGAGATGATCATCCGCCGCGAGGCCCTCGGCGTGGTCGGCATCGTGACGCCGTGGAATTTTCCCTCCGCCATGATCACCCGGAAAGCGGCGGCCGCACTTGCTGCCGGCTGCACCGTCGTTGCCCATCCCTCCAGCGAAACACCGCTTTCAGCACTCGCCCTTGCCGAACTCGGCGAACGAGCCGGCATTCCAGCCGGTGTCTTCAACGTGGTGACGGGAGACGCCGCCACGATCGTCAGGCGCATGAATGCCGATCCGCGCATTCGCGCCATGAGCTTCACCGGGTCGACGGAAATCGGCAAGCTGATTGCGAGCCAGTGTGCATCGACCATGAAGCGGCTGATCATGGAACTCGGCGGCCATGCGCCGCTGATCGTCTTTGCCGATACCGACATCGGGAAGGCCGTCGACATGGCAATCGCCGCAAAATTCGCGACGTCCGGTCAGGACTGCCTTGCGGCGAACCGCATCTATGTCGAGCGTTCCGCACTCGCGGACTTCACGGCGGCCTTCAAGGCGCGCGTCGAAGCGCTGAAGGTTGCTTCAGGCCTTGAGCCGGGTGTCGAGATCGGCCCGCTGATGCACGAGCGCGCCATCGCGAAGGTCGAAGAACAGGTCGCCGATGCGGTGAAGCGCGGCGCAAAACTCCTGACCGGCGGCAAGCGCCACCGGACAGGCACGCTCTTCTACGAGCCGACGCTTTTGACTGATGTACCCGACGATGCGCTGATCATGCGTGAAGAGACCTTTGGCCCGGTTGCCGCCATCACCGCCTTCGACAGCGAGGACGAAGTGATCGCCCGCGCCAACGACACCGACTACGGCCTCGTCGCCTATGTCGTGACCGAGAACGGCGCACGCCAGTTTCGCCTTGGCCAAGCGCTCGAATACGGAATGGTCGCGATCAATCGCGTGAAGATCACCGGCGCGCCAGTCCCCTTCGGCGGCTGGAAACAGTCGGGTCTCGGCCGCGAAGGCTCGCGCCACGGCATCGAGGCCTTCACCGAACTCAAATATCTCTGCATCGACACGGCCGCCTGAGCCCGGGCGCCACATCCATACGCGAAAGGAAAGACCATGCTCGACAGAAGCAACGAACTCACGGCCTGGGACCGCGATCACTTCTTCCACCCATCCACGCATATGGGCATGCATGCCCGCGGCGAGACGCCGACCCGTGTTATCGGCGGCGGTGAAGGGGTCTATATCACCGACACGAACGGCAGGACGAGCCTCGACGCCTTTGCCGGCCTCTATTGCGTCAACGTCGGCTACGGCCGTCAAGAGATCGCCGATGCGATTGCCGCGCAGGCCAAGAACCTCGCCTATTATCACGCCTATGTCGGCCACGGCACGGAAGCCTCGATCACGCTTGCCAAGATGATCATCGACCGTGCGCCTGAGGGCATGAGCCGCGTCTATTTCGGTCTCTCTGGCTCGGATGCCAACGAGACCAACATCAAGCTGATCTGGTACTACAACAACATCCTCGGCCGGCCGGAGAAGAAGAAGATCATCTCGCGCTGGCGCGGCTACCACGGCTCCGGCGTCATGACCGGTTCGCTGACCGGCCTCCATCTCTTCCACAACGCTTTCGACCTGCCGCGTGCGCCGATCCTGCACACCGAAGCGCCCTATTTCTTCCGCCGCCCGGACCGCTCGATGGATGAAGAGCAGTTCTCGCAGGATTGCGCCGACAAACTCGAAGAGATGATCCTGGCCGAAGGCCCGGAGACGATCGCCGCCTTCATCGGAGAGCCGATCCTTGGCACTGGCGGCATCGTGCCGCCACCGAAGGGCTACTGGCAGAAGATCCAGGCCGTGCTCGAAAAATACGACATCCTGCTCGTCGCTGACGAGGTCGTCACCGGCTTCGGCCGGCTCGGCACGATGTTCGGCTCCGACCACTACGGCATGCGGCCCGATCTCATCACCATTGCCAAGGGTCTCACTTCGGCGTACGCGCCGCTTTCGGGTACGATCGTCTCGGACAAGGTGTGGCAGGTGCTGGTCCAAGGCTCCGACGAGCTGGGCGCAATCGGCCACGGCTGGACCTATTCCGCCCATCCGATCTGCGCGGCCGCGGGCGTTGCCAATCTCGAGCTGATCGATGAGTTGGGGCTCGTTGAGAATGCTGGCGGCACGGGTGCTTATTTCCGCTCCGAACTGACGAAAGCGCTTGGCGGCCACAAGCATGTGGGCGAGGTGCGCGGCGACGGATTGATGGCCGCGATCGAGTTCGTCGAGGACAAGGACGACCGGATCTTTTTCGACCCGGCAAAGAAGGTCGGCCCGCAGGTCGCGGCAGCCCTTCTCGAACGCGGCGTCATCGGCCGCGCCATGCCGCAAGGAGATATCCTCGGCTTCGCACCACCACTCTGCCTCACAAGCGAAGAGGCAGACATCGTCGTGAAAGCAGCCTCTGACGCGATCACGTCCGTGCTCGGCTCGTAGTAAACCCGGCGAGCACGAAACCGTGACAAATGAGGCGAGGCCCAATGGCGCGATCGTGCGTTCCCAATCCTCGCCTGCCCGGCCGCGCGAGCGGCCGGGCCTAAGCTCGAATCTGGTCGAGACACTCCCGGATTATCCTTCCCCTGAGTCCCCTCCCCGTCTGCTGTATCGCAAGCAACGATATCCATCGCCGCGACGATGACCTATCCGGCGTCTGCAGGACCCGCCCCTCCGGGCGCGCTGCACGATCTTCCCAAAACATCAGGACGAGGGCCATTCCCCCGCTCGTGCCCGCTGCCTGACCAGGCGTCTTGGCAGCGAAAAACTGTCCGTCTTTGCGCTAGTTCAAAGAACCCGGCCCCACTTGCTCTTAGGCTCGACGCCGAGAGTGCCGGATCGAGCTTGCCCAGAGGCGGAAGTGCCGCCACGCAACCTTGGACATGGAACAAATGCAATGCGAACAGCGGACCCTGCGATGACATTGGCCCAAACCAAGGAGGAGATCAGCGGCGCGATTGGGCGCATGCATGGTGCGGTCCTGAGCAGCGCAATCGACTGCGAATGCCGAGACCGCGTGGGCAAGGCGCTGCGCGACCTCGAAAGGCTCGAGCGAGAGCGGATCGAGCGGAACCTGCTCGCCGCGGCCGGCGGGCAACGCCAAAGGATCGAAGCGCTTCTGGAACTGCTTGGTGATTTCGACCCGAACGAAACAGACGCGATTGACGATGGCACCCTGGCTGAGGCGGGCCTGCTCTTCGCCGATATCGCTGCAGCCGCAGAGTTGGGGTCCCATCTGCTACGACAGTCGCGCCAGGTGCGCCATTCATGCGAGGTGATGCAGGAGGCTACCGATCGTGCCGCGTCCGAAGAGTGATCTTCGCACAGTTCAATTTGAAGGGTTTCAGCGACGCGAGGCCTCACAGCGGAGCCGGTTCAGGGACGCGCTACTGGACATCGCCATGTCTCAAACAATTGCACTCGGAGAAATGAGTGTGGTTCTTGAAACGCTGCAAGACGATAGCGGTGCCGGCGGCTCTGACTGGCGCTGACGCGGCCAGCCCTCCGGCGATTGCGCCGCGAATCTGGCGCGCAAAATCAGTTGGCAGCGAGATTCTCATGCCTGCGCACTATCCCCTCAGCGACGTCGATGGGCCTACCAGTGGTCGGGAGTTTCGTACCCATATGACCCGTGCTATCTTCCAGCCAGGGTCGTTGGGGCAGGCGAGTGCAATCGTCTTCAGAGCAATATTTCGAAAAGCTGGATCACGTGCGAGCGTTCGCCGCCTTCATGGTGTTCACTTGGCTTCATCCATGCTGCCGGAGTTCCAGTAGATTACGTCCCGGCTTTGCCGCTGCTCTCATTACTTGAGGAAGGGCATACGGGCGTTTCGCTATTCATGACGCTGAGCGGCTACCTGTTCGCCAAGCTCCTGGACGGGAAACAGATCATCTATAAGAACTTCCTGCGGAACCGGGCCGTCCGCCTCCTGCCCTTGCTGGCAGTCGTCCTGTTGCTTAAGGCAACGATCTGGGTCGCCAACGGAACCCCGGTTCAAGAGGCTGCGGCATGGATCGCGCTTGGAAGCATCCTCCCAAGGTGGCCGAACGGTGCTTGGAGCATCGCGGTAGAATGGCACTTCTACCTGATCCTTCCTGCTCTTCTCTTCGCCGTCGGCATACGACGGGAATCGGCTTTGATGCTGGTCTTTGCGGCGATCGTCTTGCGCCTAAGCCTGTTCATGGCTGGCTGGGAGATCCAGCCGATCGGCTACTGGACAATCATCGGTCACATCGACCAGTTCGTCGCCGGGATATATGCTTGGCATTTCTACCGAGGCGGACGCGTGAGGCCCTTGGTGGTCATTGCGGTCGCCATGGCGTTCGTCACCTGCTATCACTGGTTCAACATCGGCGGCGGTTTCTATGGGACTCAAGCGTCGCCGGTGTGGATCTATCTTCCTGCCGCCGAGGCCGCGTTCTACGCCGTGATGATCGCCCCCCTACGACGGATCGAAATTGACGCTGCCTAAGCGGCTATCGGCCTCGGTCTCCTTCGTGGGCACGGTCTCCTATTCGATCTACCTGCTCCACTTTTGGTACTACGGCCCCGTTGCAAAAGCCGTGATGCATTATGTTGGCCCGCTATCCTTTGGCTTTCGCTTTTGTTTCCCCTGCTGGCTTTTGTGTTCTTCCTGCCTATCGCAGCGCTCAGCTATCGGTGCATCGAACAGCCGTTCTTGAAGCTCCGCACAGATACGCAAGGCGCGGCCCTTCTGCGCCACCAACTCATCACGCCGACGTTTCCGCGCCGATCGTGCAGAAGCTTCCGCTCGCGTTCAGGTTTAAGTATTCCGCCGCAGCCCAGGCGTCGAAAAGTGTGCTGGCATCACCCACCAAGTTGCCGCCTCACTTTCAAGAGTCCGGGTTGAAGCATGCCGACCAGCCGACCGCAAAGAGTTACTCCGGGTTCGTCGCTCATGCTGTTCTGCCTTTCGACAGGTGTTCCTTCCAGGCCCGATTACCCTTTTGCGACGAGAAACAGATGGCGCCCCGCAGGTGTGAAGGATGTTTCACCGAGATGCGCAAATGTGTGGAAGTCTGCCAAGGTCAGGGACGGATGCACGCTGATACGAAGGCGGCCGTCCGTCCCGGTGCGCTCAGCTACCCACCGATGGGCGGCCCTGGCCGGGCCGCGCCACATGGCGCCGGGCGCGTTCCCAACGCCCATCGGCGCGCGAAAGAACGCGGGACCGGCGAACCGGAACCAGCGCTTCCACGTCTGCGGGAGAAAACTAGAAACGGTCGACGTCGACGACTGCCTCGGCGAAGGCGGACGGCGCCTCTTGCGGCAGGTTGTGGCCGATGCCGGCGGTGATCAGCCGATGCTCATACTTGCCGGAGAAACGCTTGGCATAGGCCGCAGGATCCGGATGCGGCGCGCCGTTGGCGTCGCCCTCCAGCGTGATGGTCGGGACGGTAATGGTCGGGAGTTCAGCGAGCTGTTTTTCGAGGTCGTCATACTTTGCTTCGCCCTCGGCGAGACTGAGGCGCCAACGGTAATTGTGGATCGAGATGTCGACATGGTCAGGGTTCTCGAGCGCCTCGGCGCTCTTGTCGAAGGTGGCATCGTCGAAATTCCACTTGGGCGAGGCAAGCTTCCAGATCAGCCTGGCGAACTCCTTGTGGTTCTGCTTGTAGCCGGCATAGCCCCGCTCGGTGGCGAAGTAGAACTGGTACCACCAGGCAAGCTCGGCCTGCGGTGACAGCGGCTTCCTGTTCGCCTCCTGGCTACCGATGAGATAGCCACTGACCGAAACCATCGCCTTGCAACGCTCGGGCCAGAGGGCGGCGATGATGTTGGCGGTCCTCGCACCCCAATCGCAACCGCCGATGACGGCCTTCTCGATCTTGAGGGCGTCCATCAGAGCGACAATATCGGCGGCGATCGCCGCCTGTTGGCCGTTGCGAGGTGTGTCGGCGGAGAGAAAGCGGGTCGTGCCGTAGCCGCGCAGATACGGCACGATCACGCGATAACCGGCATTTGCCAGCAACGGCGCAACGTCCACATAGGTATGGATGTCATAGGGCCAGCCGTGCAGCAGGATCACGACCGGAGCGTCGCTGGCGCCAAGTTCGGCATAACCGACGTTCAAGACACCCGCATCGATCTGCTTGATTGCAGCAAAGGATTTGTTCGTTCCGGGGGTGATGGCCGGCAGGCGCGCAGCCTCGCTGTTTCCCGATTGCGCTTTGGCGACGCTTGCCGAAACGAACTGCGTCGCCGCCAGCGAGAGCGCAATTGCGCTGATGAAACGACGGCGCGGGTGGTTGATTTCGTCGGACATTGGCTGCCTCCAGTGAACTGAACTGTCATCAGATATGGAGCGCCGATGTATCGCGGTCGTGTGCTCAGCGGCTCACATTGAAAGCGCATGTAGAAAAGGCAGGCCTTGGATACACGGCGATACATCATCCTGTAGCGGTCTCTGCCGTCTAAGGTCAGGCGATGCCCTCGCGCGCATTGCGCCGGATCGTCTGCGGTGGCTGTCCGAGCGTGCGCAGAAAAGCCCGACGCATGCGGTCGCTGTCGGCAAAGCCGGTTTCCTCGGCGATCACGTCCATCGAGTGGCGCCCCTGCTCCATCAGCAGGCGCGCCGCTTCCACGCGCAAATGCTCGACCGCTTTCGCCGGCGATTGTCCCGTCTCGGAACGGAAGGCCCGGCTGAACTGGCGCGCACTCAATCCTGCCGCATCCGCCAATTCCTCGACCGACAACACGTTGCGCAGGTTGGCCTTGGCATAGTTGACCGATTTCTGGATGCGATCCGACTTCGGGTCCAGGTCGAGCAAGGCGGAAAACTGCGATTGGCCGCCGGCGCGTCGCTGATAGACGACCAGCTTGCGGGCGACCTGGCGCGCGATGTCTTCGCCGTGATCCTTCTCGATCATCGCGAGCGCCAGATCGATGCTGGCCGTCATGCCGGCTGAGGTCCACACGCTGCCATCGACGATGAAGATGCGATCTTCTTCGACCCGCACCTCAGGAAAACGCTCCCGCAACTGACGCGCGAATACCCAATGGGTCGTTGCTCGACGGCCGTCGAGCAATCCGGACTCGGCCAGGATGAAGGCACCGGTGCAAGGAGCGGCCACCCGCCGCGAGGCCTTGAGCGCGTGGCGTGCGAAGGCGACCAGCCCGGGAGATACCGGTTCGATTTCGGTGCCCGCGCCAAACATGACCGTGTCATAGATCGTCCCGTCGAAGGCTTTCGTCAGGACGCCGAAGCCGGCGGACGACTTGATCTCGCCGCCCCCTTCCGACAGCAATTCGATCTCGTAGGCCTGTTCGCCGAGCGCCAGATTGGCAACCTCGAAGGCGGTGACCGCCGCGAACCCCATGAGCTGGAACCTTGGAAAGACGACGTAGCCGATCCGGTGCATGTCAAACACCCTGTCTGGAATGGTCGTTTATACCATATTTGCGCCATAGCGGAAACGCGACGGTCAAGGCCGCAGCCTATTCGGGAAGTGGCTTTCCGGCCTGCTCCGCTACCATGTATTCGGCATACCAATCCGGCCAATTGTGATCGTGCTCACCGCCATTGCGTTTCTCATGCTCGCCGTGCGCGGCGGCGGCGCGACGCAGTGCTGCTGCAAGATCGGCAACCGAAGCGAAACCCGTGACATCGCCATCGACACGTCCGGGCAAACGCTCGGTCACTTCCTGAAGCAGCCAGCCGTTACCATCGGGGTCGCTGAAGGTCGCGTAGGAGCGGTAGCTGCGGCGCGCCGGATCGCGCCCCGCGATTGGCGGTTTTCCGGGGCCTTCGCGGTGGAAGATCTCGCTCACTTCGGCGCCGCGTTCAACGAGCTCATCACGCGCGGCTTCGATATCCGAGGCGACGAGATAGAGACCATCGGCCGAGCCGGGAGTGGCCGAAGTCAGCCCCGTGCCGAAGTGGATCGACGCCGGCGAGCCCGGCGGCGTGAACTGGACGACGCGAAACGTATCGCCGACGGGAAAGTCGGCATCGAGCCGCCAACCAAGACGACCGTAGAAGGTCTTGGCGCGATCGACGTCCGAGACCGGAATGACGGCGACCTCGAACTTCAGGTCAACCGAAGGCGCTCTGTTGTTGCTATCTGCACGTGTCATGTCACTTCTCCTGTTGTTGCGACGCCGGGCGCGGTTGCGCACGCCCCTTTCCGTCAGCTCGGTTGACGCAATGACTTGAAGGAAGCTCTCAGTTCATCGACCAAGGCCTCCGGTTGTTCCCAGGCTGCAAAGTGTCCCCCCTTGGCGAGGCGATTATAATGGATGAGCTTGGGGAACGCCTTTTCTGCCCAGGACTTTGGTGCCTGATAAAGCTCGTCCGGGAAGGCGCTGACGGCCACCGGGATTTGCACGCCCTTCGGCTGGAAGAAGGCGAGCTTGTTCTCCCAATAGAGACGCGCCGACGATACGGCGGTCTTGGTCAGCCAATACAGCGTGATATTGTCGAGCACATCATCGCGCGTCAGACCCTCTGGCTGGCCATCGAAGACGCGGGCGATCAGTTCGTAGCTGCGGGCGTCATGGTCGAGCATCCAGCTCGCAAGGCCGATCGGGGAGTCTTCGATGCCATAGAGCGTCTGCGGACGCTTGCTCATCTCCTGGGCATAGGACAGCCCGTTCTTGTAGAAGAAATCGAGCTGATCATAGGCACGGCGCTCGTCGGCCGAAAGATCGGATGGTGCCGGGCCGCCAGCATCGAGGCTCTTCTGGATTTCGGTCGGAACGGTCGCCGGCATGTTGGTGTGAATTCCGAGCAAGCCGGCCGGCCGCTGCAGGGCCATCTGCTCCGTGACCGCGTCCCCCCAGTCGCCGCCCTGCGCGACATAGTGGGTATAGCCGAGACGCTGCATCAGCACCGCCCAGGCCCGCGCGATCCGGACGGGATCCCAACCGCGTTCATTCGGCTTGCCGGAGAAGCCGTAGCCCGGCAGCGAGGGAATGACGATGTCGAAGGCATCGGCCTCGCTGCCGCCATGGGCCGTCGGATTGGTCAGGGGATCAATGATCTTCAACTGCTCGATGATCGAGCCGGGCCAGCCGTGGGTGATGATGAGAGGCATCGCATTCTTGTGCTTCGACCGCACGTGAATGAAATGAATATCGACCCCGTCGATGTTGGTGACGAACTGCGGCAGGTCGTTGAGCTTCTTCTCCACCTTGCGCCAATCATACATGGTCGCCCAATAGTCGGCGAGCTTCCGCATGGTGGCGAGTTGCACGCCCTGGGTGCCGTCGTTCACCAACTCGCGGTCCGGCCATCTGGTGGCCGCGATCCGCTGCTTGAGGTCGGCAAGCGCGACGTCACTCGCATGGAACTGGAACGGCCGAATGGATTCGTCGGCCGCAGGCTTTGCGGCCACCACGATCGGAGCGCCGCCCGCCGAGGAAGCACCCGCGGCGTGGGCGGCGAGCGGAGGGAGCAGGATTGCGATCGCTCCCGACAGCGCGAAGGCGGCCAAGCGACTGCCCTTGGCGACTGGCAAATGGCGTCTGGACATCATCATTCTCCTGGTTCGAGTGTTGAGGCGATGCCGACGGCATCGCCATGCGGTTCCGGGATGGGAGGACCCGGAAGGAGATCGGAGCTATCCCCCGACGTTGTAGCGAGCGGCGGGTGCGCTCCTGGAAAGGTTCGGCATGAGTTTCTGCCGGGCCGCCTCATAGGCCGCCCAATCACCGGCATCCGGCAGCGCCGGAATGGTGATCACTTCGCCCTGATCGAGGCCGGCAAGCGCTGCATCGACCATGTCCTCGGCCTGCATGACGATCTCGCTCGGCACGTGGTCGAGCGGCGTACCGGCGATGCCCCAGAAATCCGTCGCCGTCGCACCGGGCAGCACGGCCTGGATACGGATGTTGTTGTCGGCCAGTTCTTTCTGCAGCGACAGAGTGAACGCCAATACGAAGGCCTTCGTACCACCGTAGACGCCGTTCAGGAGTTCAGGCGCAACGCCGACGATCGAAGCGATATTGATGATCGTGCCGGTACCGCGTGCGACAAATCCCGGCGCGGCCGCATAGGTCAGCCGCGTGAGCGCGCTGACGTTCAGCGTGATCATGTCCTCCATCTTGTCGACATCCGACGCCAGTAACGGCGCGGTCGCGCCGACGCCGGCATTGTTGATCAGTACCGTGATGCTCGCGTCGCTCTGAAGCAGAGCTTCGATCCGCTTCAGATCTTCCTTCTTGCCGAGGTCTGCAGGCACGACCTCAATGGCGCGCCCGGTCTCGTCGGCAAGACGATTGGCTAGGTCATTCAGGCGCTCACGGTTACGGGCAACGAGGATAAGGTCGAAACCCCGGCGCGCCAGCCGATCAGCGTAGATCGCGCCGATGCCGGAGGACGCGCCGGTGATCAATGCAGTTCCTTTGGAATTCGTGTTCACTTCAGGCTCCTTTGCCTTGGGTTTGGAGCCTCGATGGTAGGGCCGGATGGCCATGGCTCAAATGTCATAATTCCGGCATTTTCAGCCACTGCGCTCAGCAGTGAGACCGGCTTCATCCGCGAACACGGGAGGCCCTAGAGCCCAGCCTCGGCTTCCTCCTGCAGGACCTCGTCGGGAAAGGCGGCCTCCTGCGACGGCGAGGCATCGCCGCTCGCCACCTCGGACACCGAACTGGCAAAGATCGCCGCCAGGGGCCCGGGCTCTCTCGGGTCACTGTCCCATGCACAGGGCGCTGCTGCGAGCGCGGCAATGGCAAAAGCTGCGATGAAGGTGCGCATGGTCTGCTCCTGTTTTGATATGGGTTCACCGGGCCAAACCGATCTGGCCGCCAGTTTCGGGCTCGCACGTATTGCTGTTGTGTTCGGAGCGCCGCAAAATTGTATCGGCCTGTACGAAGAGAAAGGCGCCGTCGGAAATGCGGACCGCCGTCAGGCCGTGTCCGAGATCATCCAAAAGTGAAAACGAAGGCTTCGGCGCCAGGCTTGAGGAAGCGGATCTCGAAGGTCCGTTCGCGCGCTTCGCCGGATTGGCGAACGAGCTGGTAAAGGCGGGTCTCCGTGACGGTGCCCTTGCCCGCCGCATCGATATCCGAGCCATGGTCTGCGCCGGGCGGCATCCCGTCGATCGTCACCTGAAACGGTACGGGCTTGCCGCCGGCGCGCGGGCCGAGCACCAGGTGCAGGTCGCGGGCACGGAACCGATAGGTGATGCCACCGCCAGCTTCGTTGAGGCTTGCCTGTTCGGCGCCGACCGTCCAGTTGCCGGTAAGACCCCATTCATTGAGGCGCGGTTCGGCGATGGTGTAGCGCTGGGCTGTGTCAGCCGACACACCTTCCGGCGAGACGAAGTTCGCAGCCCGTGCATAGCCGATATAGGTCTCGCCGGAGCCAAGCCGGGCCAGGTCCGGCGACGCTTCGGCGCCCTTCGCATTCGGCGTGACGAACTCGTTTTCGGCCTTTTGCTTGCCTGCAGCTTCCGCCAGCAGATCCTGGATCACCCGCTCGGAACCTTCATAGTCGCCCTCGCCGAAATGGGTGTAGCGGATCTGCCCTTCGCCATCGATGAAGTAATGGGCCGGCCAGTAGCTGTTGGAGAAGGCACGCCAGATGGCGAAGTTGTTGTCGATTGCGACCGGATAGCCAATTTTGAAGTCACGAACCGCCTTTTCGACGTTTTCGATCTGCTTTTCAAAGGCGAACTCAGGAGTGTGCACGCCGATGACGACAAGGCCCTGGTCGCGATATTTTTCCGCCCAGGCCCGAACGTAGGGGATCGTGCGGATGCAGTTGATGCAGGAGTAGGTCCAGAAGTCGACGAGAACGACCTTGCCGCGAAGCTCGGCGGGCGTCAGCGGCTTTGAATTCAACCATTGAACGGCGCCATCGAGCGATGGCAACGTGCCTTCTACCGGAAGGTCGCTGCGAAAGGCCGCCTGGCGCCCATCCTTCGCGGCAAGAGGCAAGCGGGTGCCCGCGACGTCCACAGGGGCGGCATTGCCACGCAACTGATCGAGAATTGCCTGTTCGAAGCCGGTCGTGCCCGCATAGGAAAGGCGTGCCAGTAGCCCGGTATCGAGGCCAAGAGCGATCGCCGCCACGCCGGTAAGGACCGCAACGCCCAAGCCCTGTCGGATGCGGTCACCAACCCCGAGGAAGCGCTTCATCACCGCAAACACCCTGGCGCCGGCAAGAACCGCCAGTGCCAGTGATGTGGCCGTGCCGGCCGCGTAAGCCGTGAGCAGCAAGGTCGTCTGAACATTTGCCCCGTTCAACGCCGCACCGGTCAGCACCAACCCAAGCACGGGGCCGGCACAGGGCGCCCAGAGCAATCCGGTCGCAACGCCGAGGAGGATGGCGCCGCCAACGCTCCCCTTCTCCCCGGTTGCCACTTTCCTGGACAGGCGACTGCCGAGCGCGACGAGCGGGCCCGTCACGAAAGCGGCGGCACGCGTCGACAAAAGCGTCACGCCAAAGACCGCGAGCAACACGATCGCGGCGTAGCGGCCAAATGCGTTCGCCTGTACCGCCCAGTTTCCCCCGAGTGCGGCGAGCGAAGCGATGCCGGCAAAGGTCACGATCTTGGCGAGCAGCATCGGAAGAATGCTCGTGGAAAAGGGCTGCCCTGCCCGCGCAAACACAAATGGCAGAACCGGGAGGATACAGGGGCTGACGATGGTCAGCACGCCTGCGAGATAGGCTACAACGAACAGGATCATCATCGCTCTCCGCACTGGATCGATGCGCCAGGGCATCGATCGCGCTTGATATGCGCGGCAGAGAACCAGCGCGACGTATCGGCGATGTTTCCGATCGGGGCCGATTTGTATCGTAGTGCAGCGGGGCGCCTTGTTCGTCACATGATCCTCAGCACCCGGCTCGACAGCCCTGCCTTCCCGCTTTCCGCAGAATGCCCGATCAACACAGTCGGAGGGACGTAACGCCGTGCCATAGCTGTCGCGACCAGGCCTTCTCGCTATCGTGGAGCGGCACTTTCGCTGCCTGCAGGCAGGAGCGCCTCAATTGCGCAGTTCGATCCATACCGGCGCATGGTCGCTCGCGCCTTCCATACCGCGGATTTCCCGGTCGATGCCCGCGCCGATGAGTTTGCGGGAGAGCTTGCGACTGAGGAGCATATGGTCGAGCCGAAGCCCGGCATCGCGCTGCCACCGGTTCCGGCGATAATCCCAGAACGTAAAAAGCTCCTGCTTCGGATAAATCTTGCGCAGCGCATCGAGCCAACCCTGATCAAGGAGCTCGCGAAATGCTGCGCGGCTTTGCGGCTGGACCAGGGCGTTGTCATCATAGGAGGTCGTCGGGTAGATATCGCGCGGTTCCGGCACGATGTTGTAGTCGCCCGCAAGCACGACCGGCAGGTCGAGGGCGTAGAGCTCGGCGGCATGTTTGGCCAGGCGCTCATGCCAGGCGAGCTTGTAGGCGTATTTCGGGCCGGGCTGCGGGTTGCCGTTGGGCGCATAGAGACAAGCGACCAGGGTGCCGCTGACGGCGGCCTCGATGTAGCGCGCCTGGTTGTCCGACGGATCGCCGTCGAGCCCGATGCGGGTCAAGATCGGCTCGCTGCCGCGGGCGAGGATCGCCACACCGTTCCAGGCCGATTGTCCCTGCCAGACCGCTCCGTAACCGGCCGCCTCGATGGCCGATTGCGGAAACTGGCGGTCGGTCGCTTTCAATTCCTGCAGACAGACGATGTCGGGCTTGGCCTGCCCCAGCCAGGCGATCAGGTTTTCGAGCCTCTTGTTGATGCCGTTGATGTTGAAGGTGGCGATCTTCATCCCGGCGTCAAGATCATTACGTCAGCCGCGCGGCCCAGGCTGCAACCGCGTCGGCCACGGTCCTCAGGTGATCTGCCGTCGAAAAGCCGGAAATGCTCTTGCGCGGCTTGAGATCATGGTCGCCGTCCTCGAGCCACAGGACTTCGATCGCATCGGAAAGCGTATAAGCTTGAACCTCCTCGCAGGTGCCGAACTCGTCGCGGGTTCCCTGGCAGATCAGGGTCGGCGTCTTAAGGCCCGCCAGATGCTTCGTGCGCAACTGATCGGGCTTTGCCGGCGGATGGAAGGGATAGCCGAGGCAGAGAAGCCCGACGATCCTGCCGGACGCATGAAGATCGTCGGCGATCATGCTTGCAACCCGCCCACCCATCGATTTGCCGCCGATGACGAGCGGGCCTTTCGTGCCGAGCGCGTCGACGGCGGCCACATATTCCGGGTTGAGCGTCTCAGCGCGCGGCGGCGGTTTGCGTCCCTCCGACGTTCGTCTTGCCGCCATATAGCCGAACTCGAATCGCGCGACGCGAAAGCCTGCTGCGGCGAGCGCCTTGGCGGTCGCGTTCATCGAAGCGGAATCCATCGGCGCGCCGGCACCATGGGCGAGCAGAATGGTGACGGGCGCATCCTCAGGTCCATCGAACAGGAATTTTTCCCCCATGTCAGCCCGCCGTCCTTGGACGCAGATGCAGATCGACATACTGCACACCGCGTTCGGCCGTTCGCGCCCACTCGCTATCGCTGTCGAGTTCGAGATAGCGGCTCCACCAGCGTCTGGCCTCCGCAAGGTCGCCTGCATCAAATTCGAGTTTTGCCAGATTGAAAACGGCGTCGGCATAGTCACCGTCGAGCTCGATCGCCTTCTTGAGGTGCCTGCGGGCGGCATCGATCCGCCCCCGCTCGCTCATCAGCCCGGCCAAATTGAACCAGGCCTCGACAAAGGATGGATCGAGCTTGATTGCGCGGGCATAGTCATGCGCCGCATCCAAGTCCCGCCCTGCGGCCTTGAGGCAGTTGGCGCGGTTGAAAGCCGCGACTGAATCCGTTCGGTCCATCGCGAGGTAGCGCTGATAAAAGGCGGCGGCTTGCTCATAATCGCCATTCGCCTCCGCCTCCTCAGCGAGATCGAAGAGGTCCTCCAGAGCGGCATCGTCGGGCGTGCCGAGATCGAAGAGCAGTTGTCCATTCAGTTCACTCAAACCCGCGGCGCTGCGAGCATATATCGTATTGGTACCATCGTGATGGAGGGAAAGCGCCGTCAGCGAGGCGACCTGTCCGGAGCGATGCACGGACCGGGCGATTGCACTCCAGTTCGCCCCGCTGGCGATCAGTTCTGCATATTTCCTGGCGAGGATCAGGTCGCGGAACGAATAGGGTTCGCTGTCATGCTCGAAGGCATCGAACAGGGACAACAGATCGAAGACCCGCGGGGAAAGCTTGGCCTGATCAACCAGCGACTGGCGCGTGAGCGCCGATGCCACCGGCACCGACAGCAGCCCCAAGAGGCGGAGAAAGCCGTTCTCGCTGACGAGCCACCGCCCGGCTGCACGCTCCGCCTCGAAGCGGGCTTCGATTTCAGCTTCGCTCCACTTCATCAGCAGACTGCGGCCGAAGACGAGATATGTGGTCTGCCGTGTGACGCCGCGCCGCAAATGCCCGAATTGCCGCTCGACCTCCCGCGCCACGAGCCGTCGTGGGAAGGCCGAGAGAGCACCAACAATTCCGAATGTCTGGCCAGCAATCGCCATCAGGCTTTCTTCTTCGCGGTCGACTTGGCGGCCGTACGCTTGGCCGGGGCTGCCGCCTTGGCGGTTTCCTTGGCCGCCGGTTCGGCCTTGGTCTTGCTCTTTGCCGGCGGCTTCGACTGCGAAAGGCTTGCCTTCAAGGCATCCATGAGATTGATGACGTTGCCGCGTTCAGGCGCTGCCGCGATGATCGGCTTGTGGCCTTTGAGCTTCTCGCGGATCATCTTCATCAGCGCGATCTCGTAACGATCCTCGTAGTTCTTCGGATCGAAGACCGTCATCTTCTGCTGGATCAGCGCCTCGGCGAGTTGCAGCATTTCCGGGTCGGGATTCCCCACAGGGATATTGCCGAAATATTCAGCCGTTCCGCGCACTTCGCTCGGATTCCTCAGTGTGCACACGAACATCCCCGTCTCGCGTGCGCCGATGGTCACCACCCGCTCGCGGCTCGAAAGAACGAGCCGCGCTATCGCCAGCTTGCCGGTCCTCTTCAGCGCCTCGCGCAGGACCACAAAGGTTTCCTCCGCCATCGCGCCATCGGGCGCCAGATAATAGGGCGCGTCCTGGTAGATCACGTCAACGGAGCCTTCATCGACAAAGGCCTCGATGTTCATCGTGTGATTGGATTCGATCCTGACGCTTTCGAGATCGCTGTCCTCGATGATGATGTATTTCTTGTCCTCGTATTCGTAACCCTTGACCAGGTCCGAGCGCTCGACGAGCCCGAGCTCGGGGTCGACCGGCTTCATGTTGATCCGGTTATGGGTGTCCTTGTGAAGCTGATTGAAGCTGATCCGTTCGCTCGAACTGGTCGCCGGATAGAGCCTGACGGGACAACTGACGAGACTGAGTTTGAGATAACCCTTCCAACTTGCCCTGGGCGCCATGATTGTCTCCTACGCGGCCAAACGCGTTATGTCCTCGGTTCGGACAGAAGCGGCAAATCCTTGGCAAAGTCGTCGATATCCGCCCAGGGATCGCCGAAAGTATCCAGAAGTCCAGGCAGCGAAGAATAGTTCAAATCCTCCGGAGCGTCGATAGTCTCCAGATCCGCCCAGTTGAGCGGCGTCGAGGCGGGTAGATTTGTGCGTGCGCGCAGCGAATAGGGTGCGGCCGCCGTATGGCTGCGGGCATTGCGATGGAAATCGATGAAGATGCGCTTGATGCGGTTCTCCTTGCCCATCGTGGTGGTGAAGGTCTGCGGTGCGGTCGCCGCCAGCCGTGTCGCGATCGCGCTCGTCGCCTGATGCGTCTTCTTCCAGTCAAGCTTCGGCGTCACGGGCACGACGACGTGGATGCCGCTGCCGCCGGAAGTCTTGACGAAGGGGACGAGACTGAGCGCTTCCAGTTCGCCGCGGATGTGGATCGCGGCCTCGACCACGTCGCGCCAGGCGATGCCCTGGCCGGGATCGAGGTCGAAGACGATACGGTCGGGCTCTTCCAGCCGCTCGCGCTTTGTGCCCCAGCTGTGAAGCTCGATCACGCCGAACTGTGCCAGTGACAAATACCCCTTCGTGCCTTCGATCGACAGAAAGGACTTGGTTTCGCCTTCGGAATTGGTCGACTTGAAGCTGACGATCGAGGACGGCATTCCGGTAAAGGGATGACGCTGGAAGAAGCAATCCGCGCGTTTTCCTGTCGGGCAACGGAAGAGCGACACCGGGCGCCCGAGAATGTGCGGCAGCATGAAGTCGCCGACGAGCGCGTAGTAGAGGGCAATGTCGAGCTTGGTCGGTCCGGATTTGCCGAATACCCGGCGGTCGGCATTGGTGACCTGGATGCTTGCGAGATCGGCATCGGTGATCAGCCGCTTGCGCGGCGACCGCGCCGGCGCCGAAAGCTCGACATCGCGAAGCCCCTTGAACACCGCATGGCGCAGGAGATTGTCGGGGGTGCGATTGGAGTAATGGATGCGAGCGCTCAGAACCGGCCGAACCCAGGTGATTTCCCTTGGCGCGCCTTCGAGCGCGGCCGCGTCGCCGCATAACGCCTTCAACCGGGTGAGTAACTGCCCGGCGGTTTGCGCATCGAAGCCGGTTCCGACCTTGCCGCGATATTGCAGCTCGCCGTCTTGCCACTCGCCGAGAGCCAGGGAAGCAAGACCTTCAGCCGCCTGCGAGGTCGTGTACCCGGCGATTACGAAGTCACCGATCTGAAGCGCCTTCGTCTTGGTCCAGGTCTGCGTGCGGCCACTTCGATAGGGCGCCGAGGCGCGCTTCGAAACGATCCCCTCCAACCCCAATGCCGAGGCTTGATCGTAAAGCCCGTGCCCGTCGCCCTCGACATGATCGCTGAACTGGATGGCCGAGCGGCTGGATACCTGCCCCTGAAGCAGTTGCGCCAACAGCCCTTTCCGCTTTTCCAGCGGGACTTCGGTCAGGTTCCACCCATCGAGGTAGAGAATGTCGAATGCATAGAAGACCAGCTTACTGTCGGCACCGGTCGAAAGCGCGTCCTGCAAAAGCGCAAAGCGGCTGATGCCGTTGTCGTCGAGAACGACGATCTCTCCGTCGATGATCGTTTCGCGGCAGGGCAGCTTCCGAAAAGCCTCTGGCAGGTCGCCGTAGCGTTTCGTCCAGTCCAGTCCGCTGCGCGTCATCAGCCGGACTTCGCCATCCGAGATATCCGCCATCGTCCGATAGCCATCGAACTTGATCTCGTGCAGCCAGACATGCTTGTCCGTCGGACCGCCCGGCGGCTTCGGCGTCTGGCTGGCAAGCTGCGGCTCGATCCGCTGCGGCTTTGGACCTTTCACCGCGCCTGGCAGCGCGCCGGGTCTGAGAACGATCCGCTTTGCAGGCTTCTTCGGCGGCTGGACCAGTTCCTCGATCCGCCGTCCGCTTTTTACGCTTTCGGGGCGCAACGTCAGGATGTCGACCTCGGGGTCGGCGGCAAGGTCATGCTCCTTGAAGAGCAGCCAGTTGCGCTGCCCCTCCTCACCCGGCTTTGGCTTCAGCCGTGTCAGCATCCAGCCGCCGTTGAGTTTTTCGCCGGCCAGACGAAACTTGAAGGCCCCTGTCCTCAGGCTCTTCTCGATATCGTCCATCGGCGCCCAGACGCCGGTATCCCAGACGATCATCGGCCCGCCGCCATACTCTCCTTCCGGAATGACACCTTCGAAGTCGATATAGTCGAGCGGGTGGTCTTCGGTCTCGACCGCCAGCCGCTTGTCGGCGGGGTTGAGAGATGGTCCCCTCGGAACCGCCCAGCTTTTCAGGACGTCGCCGACCTGAAGCCTGAGATCATAATGATCGGCCGTGGCGTGGTGCTTGTGCACGACAAAATGATTGCCCTCCCCGCCGGTTCTTCCGGCGGGCTCCGGCGTCCTGGAAAAGTCCCGCTTCGCGCGGTAGGCCGTGAGCTTCGACGTCGCCATGTCGCAAAGCTAGGGCGTGTTCGCAAAGGCCGCAATATCCGCCGGAGCGGATGGCGTAGCGATCAAGGGTGCCCGCACGGGCACGTTCGTAAGCCGGCGGCCGGAGTGGGCTCCTTACCCTCAACGCGCCTGCCCTACCTGATCGTGATAACCGCCGACATGCCGGGCCTGAGATCGCCGAGACCGCTCTGCCCCTCGTTCAATGTGACCTTGACCGGGACACGCTGCACGATCTTGGTGAAGTTGCCTGTGGCATTGTCAGGCGGCAACAAGGCGAACTGCGCACCGCTCGCAGGCGAGATGCTTTCGATCTTTCCCTGCAACGTGACGTCCGGCAGTGCATCGACGCGGATTTCCACGGTCCCGCCGAAGCGCACGCCCGGAAGCTGGGTCTCCTTGAAATTTGCAATGATCCATTTGTCCTCGCCGACGAATGGAATGAGCGCGGTCCCCGGGCGCACGAACTGCCCGGACTTTGCCTGGCGCTCGCCGACGGTGCCGTCCGCCGGCGCGCGGATCAAGGTGTTGTCCAGTTCAATCTGCGCCAGTTGAAGCGCCGCGGCCGCGCCATCGGCGTCCGCCTGAAGTTGTGGCCGCTGGCTTTCCAGAACGTCGATCTCGGCCTTGGCCGCGGCCAGATTGGCCACGGCCTCCGAGACGCGTGCGGCCGCGTTGATGTCGGTCGAGCGCGCGGTTTCGAGGCTCGCCTGCGACACCGTGCCGGATTTGGTGAGATTTTCGATCCGGACGAAGTCGCGGGCGGCGCGGTCGGCCTCGGCTCGCGCGCCCTGAAGATTGGCCTCAGCATGTTCTATGTTCGCGCGCTGGACGCTGAGCCGGCTCTCCAGATTGGCGATCGCCGCACGCTTGCTGGCGAGGGCCGCCTTTGCGGAGGCGACGCGCGCCCGGTATTCGTTGTCTTCGATCCGGTAAAGGACCTGGCCCGCCTTGACCGGCTCGTTGTCGGCAACGGCGACCTCGGCGATGTAGCCTGTTATCTTTGGGCTCACGGGCACGACATCGCCGCGAACATAGGCATTGTCGGTCGATTGTCCGGACCAGCCGTCGACCATGGAGATTGATGTCACGCCAAAGACTGCGCCGGCAATTGCCACTGCCCCGATGGATGCTTCAAGCAGTTTCATGTCGTTGATCCTATCCTTCGATTTTTTGAGGCGCCGAATTGTCCGGCACGGCAAAGGCCACGAGTGCGGCAATGACCAAGATGACGCCGACCACCAAAAAGCTGTCGTTGAACGCAAGAACCCACGCTTGCTTGCGGGCAGCGGCGGCGACCAACGAGGCCGCGCCGGCGAGCGACGCATCACCGTCGGCAACCCGGCTGGATAGGTGCATAGCAAGGCCTGTCAGCTGGTCCGAGACCCATGGGCTGTACGGCGAGAGGTGTTCGGTGAGAACGTTGGAATGAAACTTCTCCGCCTCCGTTGCCAGGTTGGAGGCAAACCCGGTGCCGAGCGTAGTGCCGCCGATCGTCGAGATGTTGAAGGCGAACGACGCCGTGGGAAGTTCGGGCAGCTTCAGGGGAAGCGCACCGATTCTCAGATCGGCGGCAAGGAAGAGCGCCACACCGACAACGAAGCAGATCGCCACCCATTGAAGCTCCGGCCCCGACGTCAGGCTCGTGCTACGGGCGGCGGCAATCGCAGACAGACCGCACATCAGCAAGCCAAGCGTCATGATGTTCCGGCCGCGCATGAAACGATGCAGGTGCCAGGCCAAGGGCATGGACAGAAGCTGGAAGAGCACGGCCGAACCCAGCAAAGTTGCGACTTCACCGGGCCGATAGCCCTGAACGGTCGCGAGGAACTGCGGGATCAGGTAGCCGGTCACCACCAGGCCGGCACGCGCAGCAAGGTTGAGCAGGATCGGGATAGAGAAGCCGCGCCTCAGAAACAGCGCGGGTACGAGGATCCCGATCGGCGAGAACAGGGTCACGAAGATGAAGCCGGCAGCCGCCGAAACGGCGCAATTGAACGCAAGCACGATGGTGGCGCTCTCAAGCCAGAACTGACGCGTGCCTTGGCTGAGCACGATCGTCGTCGCCCCAAGCGCTGTGGCGAGAAGCAGGAGCGCGACCCATTCCGCCTTCAGTCCCGGCCAGGAGACCGGCTGGCGCGGCAGGACGAATAAGCCGGCAACCGCCATGACCGCGCCGCTTGCCACTTGCGCAACGAACAGGCTTCCCCAGCCGGCCGCCTCCTGCAGGTATGAAGCCAGCACCGGGCTCAGCGTCGGGGGCAAGACCAACACGAAACTCAGAACCGTGAGCCCCAACGGCAGGCGCTGTTTGGACATCACGATGAAGGTCGAGGCAAAGGCCATCGGGCCGAAAAATCCGGCCGTGAACCCTTGAAGCCCGCGCCACGCCGTTAGCCAAACGAGGTCCGTGGACCTCAGGCAAAGGATAGCCGTGAGCGCGAAGACGGCGGCGGCAGCGACATAGGCTCGCCTTATGCCGAAAGCCTTGACGATCGGACCGGAGAGGATCACGCCCATCAGGCTTGCGGCCAGATAGCTGGTCACCAGCCAGGAGCCTTCGTCCGGCGTCAAGCCGACGCCGCCCTGGACGTCAATGATGTTTGCCGCAACGAGCGGACCCGAGACATTCACCAGGAACGACCCGCTGAGACCAACGACCAGCATCGCCTTCTGCTGCCACGAGAGCGCGACCGATGCCGCGGGCGCCGGCTCGGCAATTGCGGCTGGAGCGGCCTCTATCGCCTTCACGGCATTATCGGCAGTCTCAGGCGGAGGGTCTTCTTCCAGAGTCACGGCAAGCGCAGACATGACCAGAAACCTATTTAGGAAAACAGTTGCTTTCCTAAATAGTCCCGATTAAGAATTTCGTCAAGAGAATTTGGAAAGTCACCATGGTCGAAAAACAGGATGAGACGCCCCGCTCTCGGGGCCGGCCCCAGATCCGCTCGGATGACGAGACCCGTCGGATAATTATCCAGGCGGCCGAGCGGCAGTTCTCGGAACTCGGCTACGGATCGGCCAACATCAACGTCATCGCACAGAACTCGGGCGTTTCTACCAAGACGCTCTACCGTCTGTTTCCGACCAAGGCGGATCTCTTCGAGCGCGTCATTTCCGTCAGGATCACCGAGTTCGTGCTTGAGGCCGACGAGGAGAAGTTGGCGAGGATGGATGTGAAGACCGGCCTGGTGCGGTTGCTGACGGCCTATGGAAACCTCGTGCTTTCGGCGCACACGATAGCCGTCACGCGTCTGGTACTCGCCGAGGCTGAGCGCTTTCCGGAAATCGCCGCCACATTCTGGGAGCGGGCTGTCGAGCGGACAAATGCAACGCTAGAGAACTGGCTCAAAACGCAATCGACTCTCGGCCGGCTTGTGATCGAAGATCCATATCTGGCGGCGGGCATGCTGCGGGGCATGATGGCGATGGAGCCGCAGCGCGCTGTCATGATGGGGCGCCTCAACGCCATCGACGCGGCAACGATCCCAGCCCGGGCCGAAAGCTGCGCCGAGATCTTCCTAACGGGTACGCTGCCACGGTAGGCTGAGACGCGGCGCCTATTTCCACAAGCATTCTTTCGTATTGTCATCCAAACGTCATCAACCTGTAATCTGAGACCGTATAACTCTCCGCGCGGGAACGCTCCCGCCGGGCGCATGAGGCGTCGCGACCAGCCCTTCGGCATGGCCCCTCTCCCTTGAAGCCCGGTGATTGTTATGCGTTTGTCCGCGAAGCTACCTTTCGCAGCGGCGGCTCTGGCTGCCTTCTCCATCGCTGCTACCAGTCTTGCCAGCCTGACGGTGAGCGGCAACCTGTCATCGCGCGCAGCAATCGAAAAGCTGGAGGCGCTCGCCGATGCCCGCCGCAACGAGCTTCGCCATTACCTCACCACGATAGAAAACGACCTGCGCAATCTCCAGGCGCAAAAATCGGTCTCCAAGGCGCTCAGCGATCTCAATGGTGCCGCCGCCAAGCTCGGCGACAGGGCAAGAAGCGAATTGCAGCGCCGTTACCTGACGGAAAACCCCAATCCCGAGGACAAGCGCGCGCTTTACAGCACCGCCGGTGTCGATGATTACGATGCGCTCCATGCACGCTATCATCCGTTCTTCCGCCGCTTCGCGGAGGCCCATGGTTATCGCGACGTCTTGCTCGCCAATCTTAGCGGTGACGTCATCTACTCCCTCAACAAGAAGGGCGACTTTGCCGTCAACCTGAAGGACCAATCCTGGAAGAATACAGGGCTTGGCCACATTTTCCGCGAGACGGCCGAGGGAACGGAAAAGAGCAAGCTGGCCTTCGCCTCCTACGAGGCCTATTCGCCACTCGCCGGCAGCCCCGCGGCATTCATCGCCATCCCGCTGGAATCGATCGACGGCAAGATCGGCACCCTGATCCTCGAGATGCCGGACGCGCGCATTGGCGAGATCGTCGGCAACCGGACGGGCCTTGGCGAGACGGGCGAGACGATCCTTCTCGACGGCAATGGATTTTTTCTCGCCGACAGCGCTGCCACACCGGACAACGATGTGCTCAACGCCCGGATCGTGGCCGATCGACTGGCGGAAGATGGCAGCAGCAAGCTCGCCGATTTCCGCGGTGAGGAAGCGCAGATGGCTGCCACCAGCCTCGATGCTTTCGGCACCCGCTGGACCATGGCCGCGGTCATGACGTCACGGGAAGCCTTTGCCGCCGTCACCGCCTTGCGCAACTGGACGCTTGCGACGGCTCTCGCCGTCCTTGCAGCGGCGCTGTCGATTTCCGTCTGGTATTCACGCCGGCTGACGCGCCCGATCACGGGTCTCGTCCGTGATATGAGCCAACTCGCTGACGGCGATACGACGATCGGCGGCGTCGGCCGGAACCGCAAGGACGAGATTGGCGACATGGCCCGGTCCGTGCTCGTCTTCCGCGATGCGCTTCTCGATCGCGCCCGCCTTGAAACCGAGGCGGCGCAAACGCGAACCATGATCGAAGAGGAACGGCAAGTGCGCGAGACGACCCAGTCCGAAGTGTCGCGCCAGATCAACGAGGCCGTGGAGATGCTGGCGTCCGGGCTGGAGCGGTTGTCTCAAGGCGACCTGACAGCACGCATCGACCGGCCCTTCGGGGCCGGTTTCGATCGCCTGCGCTCGGACTTCAACCTGTCGCTGGAAAGCCTTGCCGTCACCCTCGGCGACGTGAAGGCGAGAAGCGCTGACATCGACGGCGAAACCAGCGAGATGCGCGACGCCATCGGCCAGCTTGCCAAGCGCACCGAACATCAGGCGGCGACATTGGAGGAAGCAACTGCGGCGCTGAGCGCCATCACCGCGACCATCGAGCGCACTGCCGAACACGCCTCATCGGCCACGACGATCGCCGCTGCCGCCAAGGCCAGCTCCGACCGCTCGGGTCACGTGGTCATGAATGCCGTCGGCGCCATGGCCCAGATCGAGAAGGGATCAGCCGCCATTTCCCAGATCATCGGCACGATCAACGACATCGCGTTCCAGACCAACCTCTTGGCGTTGAATGCGGGCGTCGAAGCGGCCCGGGCCGGCGAAGCGGGCAAGGGCTTTGCGGTCGTTGCGCATGAAGTGCGGGAGCTGGCACAGAAATCCGCTCTTGCTGCCCGGGAAATCAAGGCGATCATCACCACCTCGGCCGAGGAAGTGACGAAGGGCGTCTCGTTGGTCCGGGCGGCAGGCGATGCGCTCGACGAAATCTCCGGCCAGATCCATGCGATCAACGAGCAGACGCAGCAGATTGCCGGCGACGCGCGCGACCAGGCGAACGATCTGCAGCACATCAACCAGACCATGCTGTCGCTCGACGCCGTGACGCAGCAAAACAATGCGATGGTCGAAGACAGCACCGCCATGACCCTTCGGCTCTCAAGCCAGGCATCCGGCCTCTTCGACCTCGTCGAGCGCTTCCGCACGACATCCAGCCTACGCGACCAGACGGAGACGGATGCGCGCATCCGGCTGATCGCCTAGGACCTTTACGGGCCACGTGCCGTCGCGGCCCGCATCAGAAGGCGCGATCAGCTCGCCTTGGCGAGCGCCACGGCGTCGGCGCCGGCCGGAAAGTGGAGCTGGCCGGACAGGTCGTTCGCCGCCTGCCAGACAGCCTCCGCCACATCGGCCTCAGTCGTGACCAAGGGCGCGGCCGCGAACTGCGCGAAGATGGGTGCGGCAAAATCGGCGTAGGCCGCCGGGATCAGATCCTCAACGCGCATCGTGGTGTTATGGGCGAAGCGCGTGGTCGGCGCGTAGCCGGGCTCGACCAGTTTGACTCTTACGTTGAAGGCATCCAATTCGTGGGCCAGCGAGCCGGTGAAGCCGGTGATCGCCGTCTTGCTGGCGGTATAGGCTGCGGCAAGCGGCATGGCAGCAAGCGTCACCGTGGACGTAACGTTGACGATCACACCCGTCCTGCGGGTACGAAACTGCGGTATCACCGCCTGCGCCATGGCCATCACCCCGAAGGTGTTGGTGTCGAAAACCTTGCGGATATGGGACATCGGCGTCGCTTCGAAGGCACCCACCACACCGATACCGGCGTTGTTGACGAGCGCGTCAATCGGGCCGCTGTCCTCGATCGCGGCTGAGATGCTTTCGGGATCGGTGACATCGAGAGACAAGACCCGGAGCCGCTCGGATTTCGGCAGAATGTCTCGGCGCGGGGTACGCATCGTGGCGATGACGTTCCAGCCCTCGGCATGGAAGCGCCGCGCCGTCTCCAGCCCGTAGCCGGAGGAGCAGCCGGTAATCAATACGGTCTTCATCGCAATAGCCTCAGTTGTTTCGATGGAGAACGGATAGCGTTCACGACCAGGACGATCTACGGCTTGATGTCCTGATTTCGTTTGCTATCGTCCTGAGATGATCGATCCGCTCTCACAGCTCATCCAGCTTCTTCGCCCACGCACGGTGTTCACCAAGGGCATCAGCGGCGCTGGCCGCTGGGCGGTGCGCTATGCCGAATTCGGAGAGCCGAGCTTCTGCACCGTCGTCGAGGGGGCTTGCCGGCTGGCCGTCGATGGCGAGACACCCATCACGCTGGAGGCCGGCGACTTCGTGCTGTTGCCGACGACCCCGGGCTTCACCCTTTCGGGGTTCGACCCGGTACAACCGACCTTCATCGATCCCAAGGCAGCGCCGGCGCCGGCAGACGAAGTTCGCCACGGCAGGCAACATGGCGAAGCGGACGTGCGCCTGCTCGGTGGCTATTTCGTCCTCGACTCGCCCGATGCCGGACTGCTTGTTTCACTGTTGCCGGCATTGATGCATCTGCGCGGGATCGATCGGCTTTCGACCCTTGTACGCCTGGTTGGCGAAGAGGCGCGTGACGAACGGCCAGGACGAGACCTGGTTCTGGCGCGGCTCGTGGAAGTGTTGCTCGTCGAGGCCCTTCGGTCCATTCAGGGCGAAAGAGCAACACCCGGCCTGTTGCGTGGCCTCGCAGACGCGCGGCTGGCGGTGGCCATTCGCAAAGTCCACGCCGATCCGGCGCATGCGTGGACCGTTGCGGAACTCGCAAACGAGGCGGCGCTCTCTCGCTCGGTGTTCTTCGAGCGCTTCACCCGTGCCGTCGGCGTGCCGCCAATGGAGTACCTGCTCGTATGGCGCATGGCGATCGCCAAGGACCTGTTGCGGCAACGCGATCTTGATCTCGCCTCGGTCGCCGAACGCGTCGGCTACGGTTCGGCCAGTACCTTCAGCACCGCCTTCAGCCGCCATGTCGGCCGGCCACCCGGCCGCTATGCGCGCATGGCAAGAGCCTGAGCGCTTTGGGGTTCAGATGAACACAAAGATGCTCTGGCACCTCCGTTCCGGAGCTGCGGCAAGCTCGAAACGTTCGAGCATCTGAAGGCGTCGGTCGACTCCGAAATGCTGGCCTTGCTGCTCGTCACATCAGGCTTGGCACATCTGCCGCCGATCAAGGTCGCGACCATCCTGTCGGGCGCTGCCAACATCAATCTCGGCTTTTTCATCGTGTCAGCGATCATTGCACGCGGCGCGCGCTTCTTCGTGCTTGCCTGGCTGCTGCGCCGCTTTGGCGAAGAGATCCGTGATTTTCTCGAGAGGCGGCTTGGCGCGCTTGCCGGTGGCAGCGGTCCTGATCTGCCTCTTCGCCGCCCACCGCCTTTTCTACTGATCCTTCCCTGCCCGGACTTCAGGGGCCAACCCATGTTCCGTTTCGCCCTACGCCTTTGCGGAAACGGCAGTGGGCAAGGACAACGGCGCGAGCGTCCGCATCCCGCGGCCCCTCGGGTCGTTCTCGGGCGCCTTGCGGCACGCATAGTCCTGCGCCTCCTGAAGCTTCGCGAGCGCGCCGTCATAATCGATCAGGGTCGGCCGCCCGCCGCTGACGACGCAGGTGCCGTCGACATAGACCCGTTCGATCGCCCGCTCAGCCGCGCAATGCAGAAGGTTGCGCAGTGGATCGTAGATCGGCTGCATCGCGTGATGGCGAAGATCGACCACGAGGAAATCCGCCTTTGAGCCGACGGCGATCCGCCCGATATCATCACGGCCGAGCGCTCTGGCGCCTGCGATGGTCGCGGCTTCCAGGATGTCACCGGTCGCGACGTCGAAGACGGACTTGCCGGCGAGCCGTGCGCAGATCATCGCCTGGCGCATTTCTTCGAGCATGTTGAAGGGATAGCTGTCCGTTCCGAGCGCGACATTGACGCCGGCGCGACGGTAGCGGCCGACCGATTCCAGCGCCATGCCGCTGCGCGAGAAGGTGACCGGGCAATGGGCAACGGTCGTCTTGCGGTCGGTCAACAGTCGCAGATCGACCTCCGTGCGTTGCCGGGTCCAGGAATGGCTGTCGACGAAGATGCAATGGCCGAGGATCAGGTCTTTTCCGAGCAGGCCGAGACTCTCGAGATACTGCACGGCGGTCAACCCGTGGCGACGCAGCAGTTCCTCGTGCTCGGCCATGGTCTGGGCGGCATGGATGGTGACCGGAATGCCGCGCTTGCGCGCGGCCGTCACGGCATCCTGCAGCAGTTCCGGCGAGCAGGTCTCGATCTGCGATGGCGCCACGACGCCGCCAAGGCGACCGGATGGGTGCGCAGCCGCTGCGTCGACGACCTCCAGCGCCCGCGCAAAGGCTTCCCGACCGCGCGCCTTGTCCCAGCGGAAATCGAGGCGGTGGCTGTCTTCGACATGCCATTTCGCCTCGCGGAAGCCGGGCGCGACGAAGGCACGTGCGCCGCTTCGGGCGAGCGTCGGCAGCCAGCTTTCATGCGGGCCCGCGATGTCGAGCAGCGTGGTGACGCCGCTGCGCATCAGATCGCCGACCATGACCGTCAGCGACGCCTCGATCGCGTCGTCGTCGATCTCCAGAAGGTTGGAGTATTCGTAGAGCGCGTTGCCCCAAAGGGCGGCCGTGCCCATGTCCTCGAAAATGCCCTTGGAGATCGGCTCTTCGCCGGAATGGCAATGGACGTTGACGAAGCCCGGCATGATCATCCGGTCGCGGCCGGAACTTTCACTGTCGAATGGCCCGTCGTAGTGACCGCCAACATGGACGAAGCCCTTGTCGTCATAGGCGATGTCGGCGTCGTGCAGATAGACGTGACCATCCCGCTCGCGATCGAAGGCGACGAGCGTGTGCACATTGCGGATGACGTGGATCTCTTTAGTCATGCGTGGTCCTGAAATATTGCTCGAGGAAACGGCTGTAAGCTCCCATGAGAGCGCTGAAAACGAAATAGATGACGGCAGCGAAGACATAGCCTTCCAGTACCGCGATACCCTGCCATTGCGGATCGCGCATGGCGGTACGCACGGTATCCAGGAAGTCGAGCAGGCCGACGATGGTCACGAGCGTCGTATCCTGGAAGAACCCGATAAAGAGGCTGACGAGCGGCGGGATGACCTTCTTCAACGCCTGCGGCAGCACGATCTTCCGCATGATCTGCCAGTAGTGCAGGCCAAGCGAATGGCCGGCCTCCACCTGCCCCTTGGGAACCGCCTGCAAGCCGCCACGGACGATCTCGGCAATATAGGCGGCGGCAAAGAGGATGATCGCCACCTGTGCGCGAATGAGCTTATCGACGGTGATGCCGTCTGGCATGAACAGAGGCAGCATGACCGTTGCCATGAACAGGATGCTGATCAGCGGCACGCCGCGCACGATCTCGATGAAGCTGACCCCCAGGATGCGGATTGCCGGAAGGCTGGACGCGCGGGCGAGCGCAAGCGCAATCCCGAGCGGCAGCGCGAAGGCAAGGCCGATGAAGGAAAGCATGAAGGAGAGCGGGAGACCGCCCCATTGCGCCGTCGGGACAACGGTCAGACCGAAGAACCCGCCTGCCATCAGCACATAGAGCGTCGGCAGGAAGATTGCGATCCAGGCGATGAACAGCGTCCGTCCCCAGACCTTCGGAACCATCGAGACGAGGCAGGCGCCGAGAAACAGGAGCATCGCCGTGAGTGGCCGCCATTGCTCCTCGAACGGATAGAAACCGAAGAAGATGTAGCGCATCTTCGCTGAGAGGAACGGCCAGCAGGCGCCACTCGTCGCCTTGCATTCCGCCGGCGTGCCGGAAAAGGTCGCGTCGATGAACAGCCAGCCGATTGCGAGCTTGGCAAGTGCGAAGATCGTTCCGAGGCAAAGGATGGTGATCAGCGCATTGCCTGGCGTTCCGAAATAGGCGCCGAGCCAGCGACCTTTCGGCACCGGCGGCACTTCACGATGGGCCGTGAGCGTCGAGCCGCTGATGAGGGTATCGATCTGTGTCATGGCTCAGCGCTCCCTCAGCGCGACCTTGGCGTTGTACCAGTTCATCACCAGCGAGATGAGGATCGACAGTCCGAGATAGACGCCCATGAAAATGGCAATGGATTCAATCGCCTGCCCGGTCTGGTTCATAATCGTGTTCGAGACCATCACCAGATCCGGATAGCCGATGGCGATCGCGAGCGAGCTGTTCTTGAAGACGGTCAGATAGGTGTTGGTGAGCGGCGGGATGATGATCCTGAGCGCCTGCGGCAGGATCACCAGTTTCAGGGTGCGCGCGCGTGAAAGGCCAAGCGCTGTCGCAGCCTCCCACTGCCCCTTGCTGACCGCCTGGATGCCGGCTCGCACGATCTCCGCAACGTTGGCCGACACGCTGAGCGTCAGCCCGAGCAGAAGCGCCACGAACTCCGGACGCAGGTGATAACCACCGCTCAAACGAAACCGGCCGAGCACGGGCACGTCCCAGGCAACGGAAATGTTGGCGAACAGCAGCGCCGCCGCGATCGGCAGGAAGAACGCCAGCGTGGCAATCGCGGCCACCGGCATATCCTTTCCGGTGACGACGCGCCTGCGGCCGAGGATCCGCGCGACGAAAGTGGCCGCGACGACAGCGACGATGAGAGCCGTGACCAGTGCCGCAAATCCGCTTTCCCAGTGCAGCGCGGGCATGACCAGGCCGCTGTTCGACAGGAATACCCCCGGGAGCATCTCTATCGCCTGCTTGACCGGTGGAAACGCGGAGATGATCAGCGAATACCAGAGCAGCAGGTAGAGCAGCAGCGGCACGTTGCGGAGCGCTTCCACATAGGCAAGCATCAGCCGCGACAGCACGGGGTTGTGCGACAACCGCCCAATGCCGACCAGCAGGCCGAGGATCGTGCCAAGCAATGCAGCGAGCAGCGAGACTTTGACGGTGTTGGCAATGCCGACGAGGATTGCACGGCCGATCGTATCGGTCGGCTCGTAGGTGATCGCGGTCTCCGTGATGACGAAGCCGACCTGGCGGGCCAGGAAGCCGAAGCCGGTCGCGATATCCTGCTTGGCAAGATTGGCGCTCGCGGTGCTGAACATCACCCAGGCGATGAGCAAGACGATGCCGACGGCGATCGCTTGATAGAGATAGGCGCGAATGCGCGCGTCATAAAACAGGGGCATCGGGCACCCGTCCCTTAGGCAGGACCAACAGCACCGCGGATCTCATCTGGGCGCAGAGGTCGCTTTGGCACATTGAACGTCCGCGGTTCTTCCACAAATCGGCGGCGGTCCAGGGAAACATGCAGCAGGAAGCTGGGCCCGCGCCGAGACGCAGGCCCGTCAATCCTCAACGGAACGGCGGTGCGTAGAGCAGACCACCCTCGCTCCAGCGGGTGTTCGGGCCGCGCGTCAGGCCGAGAGCGGTCTTGGTGCCGAGGTTACGCTCGAACACTTCACCGTAGTTTCCGACACCCTTGATGATGTTGTAGCCCCAGTTGTTGTCGAGGTTCAGCATCTTGCCGAGTTCTTCGTTGACGCCGAGCATGCGCTGGATCTCCGGATCCTCGCTCTTGGCCATCTCGTCGACATTGGCCTGGGTGATGCCGCGCTCCTCGGCTGCCATCAGCATCCAGGCCGACCAGGACACGATGTCGCGCCAGTTGGAATCGTTCTGGCGAACGGCGGGCGCCAGCGGCTCCTTGGAGATGGTTTCCGGCAGAACGACGTAATCGTCCGGGTTGTTGGCGACGGCGCGGATCGAAGCGAGATCCGAACGGTCGGAAGAGATCGCTTCGCAACGGCCGGAGAAAAAGGCGTTGCGGTTTTCGTCCGGGTTTTCGAAGACGACCAGTTCGAACTTGCCGCCGATCGAGCGGAAGAAGTCGCTGAGATTCTGGGCGGTCGTGGTGCCCGGCAGCGTGCAGATCGCCGCGTCCGTCAGCTCCTTGGCGCTGTTGACGCCGAGCGACTTCGCCACCATCAGCCCCTGGCCGTCGTAGAAGACGGTCGGCCCGAAGTCGAGGCCAAGCGAGACTTCGCGCGAGAAGGTAAGGGTCGTCTGGCGCGACAGCATGTCGATTTCGCCGGACTGCAGCGCCTGGAAGCGCGTGTTGATGTTCGTCAGAACGAAGTCGACCTTTTCCGGGTCACCGAAAACGGCGGCGGCGACAGCGCGACAGACGTCGACGTCGAAGCCCTGCATGTGGCCCTTCGCATCCGCGGTGGCAAAGCCCGGTGTGCTCATCGAGACGCCGCAGATCAGCTTGCCGCGCGCCTTGACCGTTTCGAGCGTCGTCGCCGCGTTCGCAGACGTCGCGGCCACCAGCCCGACGGCGATGCCCGCAACGGTCGCGCAAAGCTGTAGGATCCTGTTTTTCATGAATTCCCTCCCTTTGGTTTTTTCCTCGTCCTGACCGGCCCAAGTCGTGCGGTCCTCATCGCACGCCTCCTCCCTGACCGATCGACTCCGGCCCGCAATTGCCGGGGTCATCAGTTGCATACGATAGCAGAATACAAACATCAACATGATTGTATACAATATTGACGACGAAATATTCGGGCGCTATCGAGTCGAACGTTTGGAACAAGCAGCCCTTCAGCATGTCCTACTGAACCGGGCGACCGACTCAGGACCAGGTCTATTCGATCGCCAATCTATCTAAGGCAGAATGGAACGACACGCGCTTCGTCCGCGAGGATTTCGACAAGCTGATCCTCACGGCCCGCGGCGAACCCGACACCGCCACACGCAAGGCGCTGCCGATGTTCAACAACTACATCGACGCGACGAGCGACAAGGTCGGCGGCCGGATGGATGATCCGAACGGCGAACTGATGGGTGGCCACGCGCTGACGAAATGCTGGCTCAACGCTTAGATCACGATGGTTTTGGGAGAACCGACGCAAAACCATAAAGGTGATCGATTCTCATAAGTGAGAGCGGGATGCGGGCGGAAAAACGCAAAACACTTTCCTCATCCCGCTCCTAACCGATGAGACCGAAGCCGAAGGTCGGCGTCGACCTCGGCTTCTTTGTAAGCATTCAGAGCGTCCGGCGGAGTGACAGCATGCCGTCACTAGCAAGCTCCACTTCGATGTCATGGTAGCGGGCAAGCGTCATGTGCGGGGTGTCGGCGGCGGCCTCATGGGCTCCGGTGATGACGACGACGTCGGCGCCGGCCGCAAGGCCTGCCAGGATACCGGCAGGTGCGTCTTCGAATACCAGGCAATCCTCCGGCCGGACGCCCAAACGTTCGGCAGCCATTCGATAGCCCTGCGGATCGGGTTTGCCGGCCGAAACATCTTCACCGGTTATCATCAGTTGCGGCGTCGGGATGCCGGCGGCCGCGAGACGGCGCACCGCCAGGTCGAGCGGCGCTGAGGTCACGATCGCCCATTTCTCCGGCGGTAGGGAATTCAGGAAGGCGACGGCGCCAGGGATCTCGATGATGCCCTCGACATCGGCGATCTCGGCAAGCGCCAGGTCGTAGGCTTCCTTTTCCGGATCGATATCGGGCAGTTGCAGGCTACGGATCGTATCGACAGCGCGCACGCCGTGCACTGCCTTCATCATTTCGACCGGATCGAGACCGTTGCGCACGGCCCAGGCGCCCCACACGCGCTCGACCACGGCCATGGAGTTCAGCAAGGTGCCATCCATATCGAACAATAGGGCAGCAAAATTCTTCGTGAAAACGGATGAAGGCGCGGCGTCCAAGGCAATCCCCTGAGATGGTGAAACGGGCGGCAGCGACATCGCCCCGTGGAGAAGGCACACCTACTACCGGACAGTCAGACGCACAATGCCATTTGCGCCTGTACTGCCAGTAGCGTCGCTCAACTCGCGGCCTGGACACGTGTCGTCATGAGGAAATCGATCGGGCCACCGGGTTGATCGTCATCGAAGACGGCACAGGACAGGACGCCGCTGAAGACCGCGCCGGAGTCGACGTTGGTCCTGTTTCCGATGGTACGGGGATTGGCCGTACTGGGCGTGTGCCCATGACAGAGATGCTTCCCCCAATAGTCGCCGGAATAGTCCTCCGGTTGCCTGATCCAGAGAAAGATCTCGTCGCCCTGCCGCTCCAGCGGCAGTGTCTCATCGACACCCGCGTGCACGAAAATGCGGTGTCGTTCGACTAGGATCGTTGGAAGTTCCTTCATCCACTTCAGATGCCGACCGGGAATGACACCGTTGTAGGAGACCAGCGTCTCCTGGCCACCATTGACGAGCCACCAATCAACGTCGTACTCGCCGCTGCTGGCGCCCCACAGCATGTCTTCATGGTTGCCCTTGATTGTCAGCCAGGTCCAACCGGGCTTGGACGGGCCGGCCATGACCAATTCGACGACACTGCGACTGTCCGGCCCCCGGTCGATCAAGTCGCCAAGAAAGATGACCCTGCCCCCCGGCGCATAGGCTTCAATCTCGCGCAAGAGCACACGCAACTGTTCGAGGCAACCATGAATGTCGCCGATCGCGAAGGTGAGTTGCCGGGCGGCCATGCGTCTACTCTCCACACATATTCCATACCCTCGGACCGGGTTGATCCCAGGGAAAATATCAATAAATCAAAACACTATATCAAGTCTTTCGTCGAAACGTATGCGCGCGATATCGATCGAAACAACCGACTCGCGTCAAAGTGCCCGACAATTTTGCCGATAGTCCGCCGAGGTGGCCGAAACTGGGCGGAGGTACGCTTTCGAACGATATCGCCAAAGCCACGGCTGCCACCCTGATGCGGACGGCGGCATCGCCGCTGAGCCCTCAGCGGCGGGAATTGCCCTTTGCGATCGTCGAGGTAGCGATCGAAACCGGATCGCTCGCCGGAAATGTATCTTCAAGCCCCTCGTCGAGCTGTTCTTCCATCGCATCCCGATCGTGCGCATGACGGGCATTCAGCAGCGGACCTCGAAGCGAACCCGTCGGGGCGCCCGCGGCCTGCAACGCTTCATCTGCGTCGAGCGCCGTCTTGAGGATTTCCTTTGCCTTTGCAACGGCGTTGAGCCGGTTCAACGAGCCGGCGCTATCCTGCGGGCACATCACGGTCACCACTTCCCCGCCATCGCCGACGAACTCGACGCTAAATCCGGTCCGACCGGCCCGTTCCGGGGAAACCTGTATACCGACGACGCGCATCTAATCCTCCTGCAAGCGGATTGGCGCCTCTATCCGCCGGACTGGCATGGCAAAAGGGTCGCCGACCGTCCGTGCGGAGTCGAGGACATGTATGCAAGGAAGCGTCGAAACGCGCTTTTGTTCCGAGAGCCCGAAAAAAAGCGACACGCGACCGGGTTTGTGGTCAGATCAGAGTGCGCCCGGCAAGGCGACGGGGCCCGTTGTACCGGCCGGCAGGTCCTTGGCCGTATCGGCAGACTGGAAAGCCGGGTTGCCGGCAGGCGGCTTCCTCGTGCAGTTTGCGAAAGCATCGAGGTCGCGTTTGTAGACCTTGGTCTCGACATCCATCATGCCGAGCACGGTGTGGAAGAGATTGTCGTGCGACTTCGGCTGCGCCGTGTCCTTGGCGAGACAGGCGGTATCGACACCCATGGACGCCTGATAAGGCTTCGAGAACCAGGCGACGAACGGCACCTGCGTCTGCTCGCGCGGGGCGATCGCATAGGGGGCACCATGCAGATAGATGCCGTCCTCGCCGAGCGACTCGCCGTGGTCGGACATGTAAATCATCGCCCCGGCGACGCGGTCCTGATGCTTTTCCAGAAGGCGGGCGACACTCCCCAGCACGTAGTCGGTGTACAGGATCGTGTTGTCGTAGGCGTTGGTGATCTCGGCGACCGAGCACTTCATCAGTTCCGGCGTGCGGCAATCCGGGGTGAACCGACGGAACCTCTCGGGGTAGCGCAGATAGTAGGACGGACCGTGGCTACCGAGCTGGTGCAGCACGATCACGCTGTTCGAGGTTGTCGCCTGGAGCTTCTTGTCG
Organism: Ensifer sp. VA4; assembly: GCF_055710065.1. Taxonomy (NCBI): domain Bacteria; kingdom Pseudomonadati; phylum Pseudomonadota; class Alphaproteobacteria; order Hyphomicrobiales; family Rhizobiaceae; genus Ensifer; species Ensifer sp. VA4. The sequence goes on from NZ_JBVQPO010000003.1 coordinate 157,986, forward strand.
AGTTCGCCGAGGAAGATCTCATCCAGGCATTCCCCGTTCTTGCACAGCGGACTGTTCTTCTGGTTGGTCATGCTGGCGAAGCTGATGAGGTCGGCGATACCCTTGCTGCCCGTGTTGTTGTCCCACCAGGTGGTCGAGACGCCCGCACGCGTCAGCACGTTCATAAGATTTTCCGTCGACCGCGCCTTCCAGTCGCTATACTCCTTGCGCGGGTAGACGGAAAACATGCAGGGCAGCGAAATCGCCGTCGCCGTGCCGCAGCTCGTCGTGTCGGTGTAGTTGACGACACCAAGCGCCTTCAGTTCCGGATTGGTCTCGCGCGTGTAACCGTTCAATGAGAAATTCATTGCGCGTGCGGTCTCGCCCGCAACGACCACAACGACCACAGGCTTACCGGCGGCTGCGATCCGCGAACCCTGATGCGCATCGGTACCGAGCGGCTGTACGACGATGTTGCGCTCCTTGTAGGTCGAAGCGGCATATCGCACGGCCGCCGACACCGGCCCGGTCGGATTGAACCGCTTCATCAGGTCCTTATGTTCGCGGACCACGTAGGCGACATTCGCGAAATTTGCATAGACCAGCCCGCCGCTGACGAGGAGGCAGGGGATGATCACAGCGAGATTGACCGCGGCATTGGCGAGAAAGCGGCGGCGGCGGACCTTGACCAAGGCGACGAGAAGCGAGGGAAGCACGCCGTAGAGCAACAGATGCATCGCCAGGCTCCCTGTCAGCAGGTGACCGGCTTCCGCCTGCGTGGTCACGGCCGCATTGCCGATCATGTCCTTGTCGATGATGACGCCAAAGGAATCGATGAAATAGGAGGCCGACGCCGACACCATGATGGAGAAGATCAGCACCGGCTTCATCACATATTTGACGGAGGCAGTCGTCAGCGCCGCAAAGGTCAGCAGGCAGAGGGCGGCGCTGAAGGAGAGCAGCGCCACGGCGGAATCGTTGAAATAGGCGACCGCGTGCGTCCAGAAGGATTTGTTGGTAACGAGAAGCAGATAGGCGCTGACGAGCGCGGTGAGAGCGATGCTGCCGATCTCTGGCCGGCGAATTCTTGAAAGTGTCAAAGCGGGTCTCCAGCCGCGACTGCACGGACATCAGAGATGGTCGACACAGGCGCGGGCATTTCGTCGAAGCGGAGACCGCAATAACGGCCACCTGTTCAGTTGCAGCCTCCCCCTCACCTGTCGAGATACGACGGACAAGCTGTCCAAACCCCGTCAAGACCGCGCATTGCCCACTTCATGCACGCGCCGGCGGGAATTGCGACCGGGAGTTGGCAGTCCAGGCGAAAGCCCATATGGTCGACAGCGGCCTCCGTAATATCGAGACGAATCAATGCGCCTGCTCCTGGTTGAAGACAGTCCGCGACTGGTAGAACTGGTCGGAGAAACCATGCGGGACGCTGGCTGGAGGCTTGATGCCGTTTCAACCGTTGCGGACGCTGAGACGGCAATTGCCGGGCGGGAGCATGATCTCGTGCTCCTCGATCTCGGCCTGCCCGACGGCGACGGCTTGTCCCTGCTTCGTCGGCTCCGACATGACTATCCCGGACTGCCTGTCCTGATCATCACCGCCAAGGGATCCGTCGACGAGCGCATCGCCGGGCTCGATGCCGGAGCTGACGACTATCTGGTAAAACCGTTTCACCATCGGGAGCTTCTCTCCCGTTGCCGCGCGATGCTGAGGCGCAACCCGCAGGCCGTCCAGCCGGTGCTGGAGGCAGGCGCGCTGCGCTATGACCCGGCCACCGCAGACCTCACCTGTGACGGCATCGTCGTGCCATTGCCGCCGCGCGAACGGTCGCTGATGGAAATCCTGATGCGGGAGGTCGGGCGCGTGGTGCCAAAGCGAAAACTCGAAACGGCGCTTTCTGAATACGGTCAGGAAGTCACGCCTAACGCGCTCGAGCTCACCGTATCGCGTGTGCGCAAGCGCCTGCAACCGCTTGACACCGGCGTACAGATCGAGACCGTGCGCGGCATCGGCTATCTGCTCAGGCGCGCCTCATGAAAACCCGCAACCCGTCGCTGATCGGCATCGTCGCCCGCCGCATCATCGCCTTCTCGCTGGTGGCCATGGCGATTCAGATCGGCGTCGTCTTTGCCGACTATTGGTTCGACGACGACAAGCTGAGCGTCCTCATGCTCCAGCAGGAAACCGAAAACCTGGCGGCCTACATCCACGTCCGCGACGGCGTCGTGAGCTACGAGCCCAATCACGAGATGCGCGAGCGTTATCAGGACCGCCATGGCGACGATGGCTCGATCTTTCTGCGCATCCGCACGGCCTCCGGCGTGATCGTCTACTCGAACTGCACGAGCGAATGCGCCCGACATTTCCTGCCGGTCAGCATGGATGCACCACAGTTCTGGAAGCGCCTGATCGCGCCCGGCAAACCCTTCAGCGTCGCCGGCGGCCAGACTTTCGAGCGGGGCGGCACCTCCGTGCTCATCGAGCTTGCGATCCTCAACGATCCGAACGGCTTCATGTACCGTGCGCTGCTGCACGAGATGGTCGACTCGATGATCGTGCCGATGACGCTGATGTTCTGTCTCGTCATCGGCGCGACGATCTGGTCGATCCGCAGCGCACTGAAGCCCGTCGCGATGGCCGCCAAGGCGGCCGATGCGCTGGACCCGCGCGACAGCAGCGCACGCCTGCCACTAACACGAATGCCGCAGGAGATTGCCCGCCTGGTCACCGCCGTCAACCGCATGCTCACGCGGGTGGCCGATCTCATCCAGTCGCAGAAGCTGTTTTCGTCCTCGATCGCCCACGAAATCCGCACGCCGGTGTCGATCGCCAAGATGGAGCTGAGCCGCATCAACGATCCGAGGGCTCGCAACGCCGAAAGGGACCTCGACGCGCTGACCCACATTCTCGAGCAGCTCACCTCTCTGGCGCGGGCCGACGCAGTCGATCCCTCCGCCTACCAGCGCACCAGCCTGTCGCAGATCGGAGCCGCCGTTGCGGAGGCCATCGCACCGTTCGTCTTCGACCACGACAAATCGCTCGAGTTCGTCGACGAAGGCTCGCCACCGGTCACCGCGATCCCAGCGCTCGTCGAGAACATGCTGCGAAACCTGATCGAGAACGCGGTGAAACACAATCCGCCGGGCACTCGCATCGTGCTCACCTGCGGCCCCGGTCCGGTCGTCTCCGTCGAAGACAATGGCAAAGGGCTCGTCGATCTGCCCGAGCACCACGAAGACCTCGGCTACGTGAAGAGTTCCGGCCAGCTCGGCCTCGGCCTCAAGATTGTCCGGCGCATCAGCGAGTTGCACCAGGCGACGATTTCGGTCGATACGGCGCCGGAGCGCGGAACCAAGATCTCGATAGACTTTTCCGCCGCGGCCTGAGCCCCGCCACTTGGCCGATCTGGAAACATAGGCTCCTCCCCTCCTGGTCCTGCCCGTCTTTGGGCGCCATGTGCCCATTTGCGCTGATGCCGATGACTGCCACTTTGCGTTGCCACCTCGGTCCCGGCAACAACCGACCGTTCGCCTGTCGTCCGGCGCTACGAGCAAGCAGCTCCCGTTCAGTGTTTTAAAATTCATTCGATTGACTTAATCAATGGAATGATGTAGTTTTGGGACATGATGAAAAATAAATCCACAACACAGACACCCAAGCAGGATCGCGGCGACGTCACGCGCGAGAAGCTTCTGACGAGTTCCATCGATGTCTTCGGACGTTACGGCTTCGACGGCGCCAGCACGCGCATGCTTGCGGAAACCGCCGGGGTGAACCTGCAGGCGATCCCCTATTATTTCGGCGGCAAGGAAGGCCTCTACATCGCTGCCGCAGAACACCTTGCGTCGATCATCGTCGGACATGTCGGTGAACTTAGAAACGTAATCCTCGGGCGCCTGGCCCGCCTCGACGGCGAAGGCAAGGCAATGTCGGCTGAGGAAGCCCGGGACCTGCTGACCCAGATGGCGCAACATATGGTCGCCATCTTCGTCAGCCGGCAGTCGGAAAGCTGGGCGCGCTTCATCATTCGCGAACAGATGGAACCGACCGAGGCGTTCGAGCGGGTCTACACCAATGTCATGGGTCCGATGATCGGCATGGCCGGCAGGCTGGTTGCAACAATCCTCGCCGAGCCGCCGCAATCCGAACATGTCCGGCTGAAGACCCTGTCCTTCGTCGGCAGTATCCTCGTTTTCCGCATGGCCCACGCGGCCATGCTCCGCCAGATGAACTGGCAGGCTGTCGGCCCCGACGAGCTCGACATTCTGCGTCGCCACGTAGAAGAACTCGTCGCGGCACTTGGCGGCCAGCAGGAGCGCCAGCCATGAACAAGCCAGCAATCGCTCTCCTATTGTTCGCAGGCGCCGCCGCCGGCGTGTGGTGGTTCGATGTACCGCGGCAGCTCGGCTGGGCCGCCACGGAACGAACCTCGGTGCTTTACGGCAATGTCGACATCCGCCAGGTCTCTCTCGGTTTCCGCGTCAATGGCCGCATTGCGAGCCTTGGCGTCGACGAAGGCGATGCGGTGAACCCCGGCGACGTTCTCGCCACCCTCGATGCCGTTCCGTTCGAGCAAGCAGTGGCGGCGGCAGAAGCCGAACTCGGCGCGCTCAAGGCCAATCTCGCAAAACTGAAGGCCGGCGCGCGACCTACCGAAATCGCCCAGGCGCGCGCCGTCCATGAGGAACGCCTGGCCGATCTGAAAAACGCCAACCTTGCCTTTGAGCGCGCCCGGCAGTTGCGGCCGAACGGCACCATCTCCCAGGCGAACCTCGACGAGGCGAGCGCCAACAGGGCCGCGGCCGCAGCGCGCGCCACGTCCGCCCGCGAGGCTCTGGCCCTGCTCGAAGAAGGAAGCCGGATCGAAGATATCGAGGCAGCTCAGGCACAGGTGCTTGCGGCCGAAGCCAAGCTCGAGAGTGCCCGAACATCGCTCGCCGACACGCGCCTTCTTGCGCCGAGCGCTGGTACGATCCTCTCGCGGGTACGCGAAGTCGGTGCGATCGTCGCGCCGTCCGACATGGTCTATGTCGTTTCGCTGAACGAGCCCGTCTGGGTCCGGGCCTACGTGACCGAGCCGGACCTCGGACGCGTGCATCCCGGCATGGCCGTCGAGGTCACATCGGACGGCGCCCCGGATCGCCCTTACAAGGCGACGGTCGGCTTCATCTCGCCGGTGGCCGAATTCACGCCGAAGTCGGTGGAAACGCCGGAGCTCAGGACCGACCTCGTCTATCGCCTGCGTATCGTCGTCGACAAGCCTGGCCCGGATCTCAGGCAGGGCATGCCGGTGACCGTGCGCCTGCCGGAACAGGCTGGAGCCAAGCGATGAGCGCCAACGCACCCTTCGTCCGGATCGCGGATGTGGTCAAGCGCTTCGGCGAGGCTCCACCGGCGCTCGACCATATCAATGGCGAGATCCTCGGCGGGCAGATCACCGGACTCGTCGGCCCTGACGGTGCGGGAAAAACCACGCTGATCCGGCTGATGACCGGGCTGATGCTGCCGGACGAGGGAAAGGTCGAGGTGCTCGGTTTCGACACGGTCACGCATGCGGCCGACATCCAGGCGGCCATCGGCTACATGCCGCAACGTTTCGGCCTCTATGAGGATCTTTCCGTTCAGGAGAACCTGAACCTTTCCGCTGACCTGCGCGGCCTGCCGCTCGCCGACCGTGCCTCGACCTTCAACGAACTGCTCGAATTCACCGATCTCAAGCGCTTTACCGCACGGCTTGCCGGCAAGCTTTCCGGCGGCATGAAACAGAAGCTCGGCCTTGCCTGCGCGCTTCTGCGCAAGCCGCGCCTGCTCCTCCTGGACGAGCCGGGCGTCGGCGTTGACCCGATCTCCCGCCGTGACCTCTGGAAGATGGTCGAAAACCTGACGGCCGAAGGCATCGGCGTCGTCTGGTCCACCGCCTATCTCGAAGAAGCCGAGGCCTGCGACAGCGTGCTCCTGCTCAATATGGGCGAGTTGCTGTTTTCCGGCAGCCCCTTAGAACTGACCGATCGCGTCGCCGACCGCGTCTTCAAGGTTTCCGGGATCACACATGGACGCCGCCAGAAGCTTGCGCGCTATCTCGACGAGGACGATGTCGTCGACGGCGTCATTCAGGGTGAAGCGATCCGCCTGGTCATGAAGCCGGCCGCCAAACCGCCAGTTCCGGACGAAGGTTCGTCAGCGCCTGGTGTGACCGTCACCGCGCCCCGCTTCGAGGATGCTTTCATCGATATGCTCGGCGGTGGGCCTGGCGGCCGCTCGCGGCTGGCGGAAACCCAGACACCCTTTGCAATGGAGAACAGCAAACCCGTCATCGAGGCACACGGCCTGACGAAACGCTTCGGCGATTTCACGGCGGCCGACGACATTACCTTCGATATTCCGCGCGGCCAGATCTTCGGGCTGCTCGGCCCGAACGGCGCCGGCAAGTCGACGACGTTCAAGATGCTCTGCGGGCTGCTGAAGCCGTCGGCTGGCGAGGGCCGCGTTGCCGGCTTCGACCTGCGCCGCGACGCGGCCGAGGCACGCAACCGGCTCGGCTACATGGCGCAGAAGTTCTCACTCTACGGCGACCTCAGCGTCGCCCAGAACCTCAGTTTCTTTGCCGGCGTCTACGGGCTATCCGGCGCACGCAAGCGCGAGCGCATCCAGTTGATGATCGAGATCTTCGCCTTCGACCGGCTGCTCGACATGTCGGCCAAGGATCTGCCGCTGGGCCTCAAGCAGCGGCTGGCGCTGGCCTGCGCCGTGCTGCACGAGCCGGAAGCGCTGTTTCTCGATGAGCCGACGTCCGGCGTCGATCCGATCACCCGGCGCGAATTCTGGACCCACATCAACGGCCTGGTCGATAAGGGCGTGACGGTGCTCGTCACCACCCACTTCATGGACGAGGCCGAGTATTGCGACCGCATTTCGCTCATCTACCGCGGCCGGTCGATCGCGCTTGGCTCACCCGACGAATTGAAGGCGCAGGTCGCCAATGACAAGCTGCCGGACCCGACGATGGAGGATGCCTTCATCGCCCTGGTTCAGGGTTCGGAGGAAAAGGAGGCCGCATGAGCGCGCAATCCTCCAACGCCGAAAGCCGCACCGTCCGGGCCCGTCGCTTTGCCGCGCTGGTGCGCAAGGAAAGCTATCAGATCGTCCGCGACCCGAGCAGCATCCTGATCGCTTTCGTGTTGCCCATGATCCTCCTGTTTCTTTTCGGCTACGGCGTCTCGCTCGATACGACCCAGACCCGCATCGGCCTCGTCATCGAGGAGGAGGCACCCCTGACGCGCGATCTCGCCGCGGGTTTCCAGGCTTCACGCTATTTCAAGGTGACGGTCGGCCGCGACCGGCGCGAATTCGAAGAGGACCTTGTGCTCGGCCGCGTGCGCGGCATCGTCGTGATCCCTGCCGGCTTCACGGCGGATCATGCCGCCGGGCGCCACCCGGCGTTGCAGGTGCTCGTCGACGGCTCCGACCCCAATACCGCCAATTTCGTCCAAAACTACGCCCAGGCGACCCTTGCCAACTGGGAGCGCCAGCGCTTGAGCGACGGCGCCGGTCACCCACCGGCGATTTCGGCCGAGCAGCGCTTCTGGTTCAATCCGGAGCTGACCAGCCGGAATTTCCTTGTGCCCGGGTCGATCGCGATCGTGATGACACTCGTCGGCACGCTGCTCACTTCGCTCGTCGTTGCCCGTGAATGGGAGCGCGGCACGATGGAGGCGATGATGGCAACACCCGTATGGGCCGCCGAACTGCTGGCTGGAAAGCTGCTGCCCTATTTTATCCTCGGGCTCACGTCGATGACGCTTTGCGTGCTGCTCGCCGTCTTCCTCTTCGGCGTTCCCTTCCGCGGATCGATCGCGGCGCTCTATGCGCTCTCGGCAACCTTCCTGATGCCGGCGCTCGGCCAGGGCTTACTGATCTCGGCGGCGACGAAGAACCAGTTTCTCGCCTCACAGCTCGCGCTGATCTCCGCCTTCCTGCCGGCCTTCCTGCTCTCCGGCTTTCTCTTCGAGATCAATTCGATGCCGACGGTCATTCAATGGATCACCTTTATCGTGCCGGCCCGTTATCTGATACCGAGCCTGCAGACCGTGTTCCTTGCCGGCGACATCTGGCCAATGTTTACGCGCGCCATCGCCGTCATGCTCTTAATCGGCTGCGTCTTCTTCGCGCTCGCCGCCCGCAGCACCCGCAAGAGGATTGGCTGAGATGTGGTGGACAAGGCTCAAGGCGCTGATCGTCAAGGAATTGCTGGCGGTGCTGCGCGACCCCAAGGGGCGCACCGTGCTGATCGTCCCGCCGATCCTCCAGCTTCTGGTGTTTTCCTATGCCGCGACGCTGGAGGTGACGAATGTCGACGTCATGGTGCTGAACCGCGACAACGGCCACTGGAGTCAGGATCTCGTCCGCGAGATCGACGGCGCGCCGACTTTCCGCAGCATCCGCTTCACCAACAGTCCGGACGAGGTGCGCGTGGCGATAGACACCCAAAAGGTCATTGCCGCAATCGAAATCGGTCCTACCTTCTCGCGCGACATCGAGGCGAGCCGGCCCGCGGAGGTACAGGTCATTCTCGACGGGCGTCGCTCCAACGCCTCGCAGATTGTTTCCGGCTATCTCGGGCGCATCGTCGGAACGCTTGGAGCCGAGACGCCGGCCGGCAAGCGCATGGCCTCCGGCGCCATCACGGTCGTTGCGCGCAACTGGTTCAATCCGAACCTCACCTATCAATGGTTCATGGTGCCGAACCTCGTCGCCAGCATCGCGCTCTTGATCGGCCTGATCGTGACCGCGCTGTCGATCGCGCGCGAACGCGAGCTTGGTACTTTCGATCAGCTCATGGTCTCGCCGCTTCGAACCCACGAAATCCTGATCGGCAAACTGATCCCGCCGATGATGATCGGCCTGTTCCACATCACGATCTACATTCTGGCCGCCGTCTTCATTTTCGGCGTACCGCTGCGCGGCTCGCTGTTCCTGCTCTACGGCAGCGCGGTCTTCTACCTCGCTTCCGTCGTCGGTCTCGGCCTGTTCATCTCGGCGCTGTCGATGACGCAGCAGCAGGCGATCCTCGGCGCCTTCCTCTTCATGGTGCCGGCAATGTTGCTTTCCGGCTTCGCGACGCCGATCGAGAACATGCCCACGTGGCTGCAGCCGATCACCTATATCAACCCGCTGCGCTACTTCCTCGTCATTGTGAAGGGCGTATTCCTCAAGGACATACCGGCAGTCGAGGTGGCGCGACAGACGATCCCGCTGGTGCTGATCGCCATCGTCACCCTCTCGGCCGCCTCGTGGCTGTTTCGCCGCCGGCTGGAATAGCCAGGGTAATTCCGGCAAAGACGCGGTTTTGTGGCCGGAATTGCCTGAAGCGACGCTTTCGGCCGCAAATGCGCTACTCCTTCAGAAACTGTGCGATCGCGGTGATTTCGTTCTGGCGGATGTCGTGTCCGCCCGAGTGCCATTCGGTTTCGGTCGCCGCGCCCTGCCCCTGGAAGTAGTCCGCCAGGGCCTGCGTCAACGGGGCCGGGCAAATGGGATCACGTTCCCCGGCCGTGATCAGCACTCGGCGCCCCTTGAGGCCCGCATTGTCCTTTGGACGAAACGGGATCAGAGGATGCATGAGCGCCGCTTTGTCGAAGACACCCTCTTCGATCAGCACGTTGGCAAGAATGTTCGCGCCATTGGAATAGCCAAGGCCAATCACCGCCGAAGCCTGATGCTCCGCGGCAAGCGCCTTGACGAAAGCCGCCATCTTCTCGGTGGCACGTGCGAGGTCCGCCATGTCGTAGACGCCCTCGCCCGTGCGCTTGAAGAAGCGCGCAGCCCCATGTTCCGACACATCGCCCCGCGGCGAGACTATCGTCGCATCGGGCAAGAGCTCGGACGCGAAGGTGAAGAACTGGTTTTCGTCGCCACCGGTTCCGTGGAAAACGAAGAAGATCGGCTGACCGGGCTTGCCGGCCTTCAGTTTGTGGACATAGCCAAAGTCGACCATTTTTGTCTCCTGGTGCTATTCCGGCGAACTCCTGGCGAGCTCGCTATCGGAAGTGCCTTGTTTCAAAGAGTTAGATCCACTGTTTCGACGAAACTGTGAATGATCTGCCGAGCATTCCAATGCCGCAAAGGGCCCGCCGGCAGGGCGAGCCCTCGGTGTTGACTGCGCTAGTCGTCGATCTTCTGCAGATGGCTCTCCAGGATCGGGCGCAGGTGCTTATGCTGTTGCGGCAGCTTCAACGCCTCGCCGAGATGCGCAAGGTCCTCATCGCGATCAAAGCCGGGCTCGTTGGTGGCAATCTCGAACAGCACGCCGCCCGGCGTACGGAAGTAGATCGCCCAGAAATAATCGCGATCGATGACCGGGGTCACCTGGTAGCCGGTGTCCATCAGGGCCTTGCGCACTTCGAGCTGCTTCTCGCGGTTCTCGACGGCAAACGCGATATGGTGCACCGAACCGGCGCCCTGGGAAGCGCGACCGATATTCGGCATCGTCTCGAGGTCGATGACGCGGGCATCGTTGCCGCCGGGTACGATCAGCCGCGTGACACCGTCCTTGCGGTCGAGTTCTTCGTAGCCCATGAACTTCAGGAGCTCGGCCGTCGCGCCCTCGTCGCGAAGGCGCAGTGCTGCGGAATGGAACCCGCGGATTGCGTGATCCGCCGAGATGCCGCCTTCCGTCCACGGCGTGCGCTGGTCGTCCTTGACCTCGACGAGGGCGAAGCCGTCGCCATCGGGACCGGCAAAGTTCAGGCGCTTCTCGCCGAAGGTCTCTTCATCCTTGAGACCGGTGACGCCCAATGTCGTCAGGCGATCTTTCCAGAAGCCGAGGGAGCCCTGCGGCACCGAGAAAACAGTCGTCCCGACTTCGCCGGTGCCGGCCCGGCCGCGCGGCATTTGCGGGAACGGAAAGTAGGTCATGACCGTGCCGGGCGTGCCGACCTCGTCGCCGTAATAGAGGTGGTAGACATCGGGGGAATCGAAGTTGACCGTCTTCTTGACGCGGCGCAGGCCGAGCGACTTGGTGAAGAACAGATTATTTTCGCGCGCATCGTCGGCCATCGAGGTGACGTGATGCAGACCCTTGATCTGATTGAGCATTGCCGTGATCCTTTCTCTCTGGCGCCGCCGGGCGCTCCGTTGCGTCATAGATGCGCTCTTCCAGCCCGCAGCGAAAGCCGGCCGCGGCCAAACGCATTGTCAACGCTTCATTGACGACGCTGATTACTCGTCAACAAACGCCGACCTGGCAGCGCCTACGCTTGTGACGCGTTGCGCCGATGCTTAAGATCACCACGCGGCAAGTGGTCGTAAGCACGTGAGGAGGCGGGCGGACATTCCGTGAAATATCGCTTGGTCTCTGGATTGTTGCTGTTGCCGTTGCTTGCGGCGATATTGGCCTGGAAAGGCTATGCGGTCGCGACCGACAGCTATCTGCGCGAGGCGACCGCTCAGGCGAACACCGCTCTCAGGCTCGCCGTCACGGCACTCGACGGCCATCTCAATCGTTATCAGGCATTGCCTGCCCTGATCGCCGATCATGAGGATGTCCAGGAACTCGTTACCCGCCCGCGCGACCGGCGACTGCGGGAGGCGGTGAACGCCTACCTCAAAGACATCAACGGCCTGCTCCGCTCCTCTGATATCTATGTGATCACGCCGGACGGCGATACGATCGCGGCCAGCAATTATGACGGGCCGACGAGCTTCGTCGGCCAGAATTTCAGCTACCGCCCCTATTTCCAGCAAGCGCTTCGCGGACAGCAGTCGCGGTTCTATGCGCTTGGCACCACGTCGCTGAAGCGCGGCTACTATTTCGGCTCGCCAATCCAGATCGGCGACGAAATCCGCGGCGTTATCGTCTTCAAGGTCGATGTCGAAAGCATCGAGGCCTCCTGGCAAGGCGGCGAATACAGGATCTTCGTTTCCGACCCCGAAGGCATCATCTTCATGTCCGGCGACCCGGGCTGGCTCTATTCCTCCATCTTGCCGCTGACAACGGAACGCCTTGGACGCACCGAAGCCTCGAGGCGGTACGCCGACGCCACCTTGCGCCCGCTCCCCATTGCGGAGAGCAGCTCGCTCGACCACCGCTTCATGAGCGTCTCCTCCGACGGTTCAAGCCGTGAGTATCTCGTGCTTTCGCAATATATGCCCGATGCCGATTGGACCGTGAACGTCCTGGTGGATACGGCCTCGGCCTATGCGCAGGCGCGGACGACAGTCGCCGCCGCGCTTCTGTTGATCTGCCTGGCCGGCCTCGGCGTGGCCATTGTCCTGCAACGGCGTGCCCGCCTCAACGAACGCATCTCGATGCAGGCGGAAGCGCAGGTGGAACTTGAACGCCGTGTCGACGAACGGACCGCCGATCTTGCGCGCGTCAACGCCCAGATCGAGGAGGAGGTCGCCGAGCGCCGACTGACGGAACAGCAGTTGCGCCGCACACAGGCCGATCTGATCCAGGCAGGCAAGCTGGCGGGCCTCGGGCAAATGTCCGCGGCCCTCTCGCATGAATTCAACCAGCCGCTTGCCGCCGCCAAGACCTATGCCGATAGCGCCGCATTGCTGATCGAACGGGGCCGCTCCGACGAGGCGAGCGACAATATCCGGCGAATTTCCGCGCTTGTCGATCGCATGGCGGCAATCAGCAAGCACCTGCGCAACTTCGCCCGCAAGCCGAACGAGAAGCTTGGGCCGGTCCCGATCGAGGAGGTGGTGCGTGATACGATGGAGATCGTATCGGTTCGGCTGAAGGCCGCAGCGGCAAGCATCGACATCGACCTCGGCGACGCACCGCTCGTCGTGCGCGCCGGGTCCGTCCGCCTGCAGCAGGTGCTTGTCAACATCATCTCCAATGCGGCCGATGCGGTCGAGGGGCTTGATGACCGGACCATTCGCCTTCGTGCCCGGCGGGAAGACGGCAAGGTGGTTCTGACGATCAGTGACCGAGGGCCGGGTATTCCCCCGGCGATTGCCGAGCGCATCTTCGATCCGTTCTTTTCCACCAAGGGCGTCGGCAAGGGGCTGGGCCTCGGCCTCTCGATTTCCTATAACATTATCAAGGATTTCGGCGGCAGCCTTGTCACCACCAATCTTGCGGAGGGTGGCGCCGAGTTTCGCATCGAACTCGCCGTCGAAAACAACGATGCCCGGGAGGCTGCCGAATGATCGAGAGCCGGATCCTGCTCGTCGATGACGAAGAGGATGTGCGCCATTCGAGCGCGCAAGCGCTGGAACTGGCGGGCTTCCGCGTCGAGACCTTTGCAGCAGCCGAACACGTTCTGGAATTCATCAGTTTCAGTTTTGCCGGTGTCGTCATCAGCGATATCCGCATGCCCGGCATGGATGGCATGACCCTCCTGCAGCGCATCCGCGAGATTGATGCCGAAGTGCCGGTCATCCTCGTCACCGGTCATGGCGACGTTCAGCTTGCCGTACGCGCGATGCGCGAAGGCGCCTATGATTTTGTCGAGAAACCCTTCGCAGCCCAGATGCTTGCCGGCACGATCCGCCGGGCGCTCGATTGGCGGACCCTGGTTCTCGAGAACCGGCGACTGAAGGCAGTGGCCGGCAAGCGCGACGACATCGAGCAGCGGCTTCCCGGCCGAAGCCAGGTCATGGTCGATCTGCGCTATCGTATCCGCGCAATCGGCGCCGCCGACGCCGACACACTGATCATCGGCGACACCGGCGTCGGCAAGGAAGTGCTCGCCCGCACGCTGCATGATCTCAGCGCCCGGGCCAACAACCCGTTCATCGCCATCAACTGTGCAGCGCTGCCGGAAAACCTGATCGAAAGCGAACTCTTCGGCCATGAGCCCGGTGCCTTCCCCGGTGCCATCAGACCGCGCTACGGCAAGTTCGAGCATGGTCGCGGCGGCACGATCCTGCTCGACGAAATCGGCTCGATGCCCTTCGATCTGCAGGCGAAATTTCTGCGCGTACTGCAGGAACGCGTCATCACCCGGCTCGGATCGAACGAAGTCGTGCCGTTGGACGTGCGCTTCATCGCCACCAGCAAGGTCGATCTCGAAAGGGAAGTTGCCGCAGGGCGCTTCCGGGCGGACCTACTCTATCGCCTCAACGTCGCGACCCTTCGGGTTCCTTCGCTCGCTCAACGCCGCGCCGACATCCCGCTGCTCTTTCTGCAACTGATCAGGGAATCTGCGGCCCGTTACGGCCGAGACGAGGTGGAGGTCTCGCAAGCCATGCTGGCGGAAATGGCAGAACGCGACTGGCCGGGCAATGTGCGCGAACTGCGCAACGCCGCCGAGCGCCTGGTCCTCGGGCTCGATGCGGCGCCGCACGATGCGGCGAAGGAAGAAAGCGGGCGTCTTGCCGACAAGGTCGCCGCCTATGAAAAAAGCCTGATCGCCAGCGCCATTGCCGCCCATGGCGGTGCCCTGAAGCCGGTCTATGAATCGCTCGGCATCTCGCGCAAAACGCTCTACGAAAAGATGCAGAAGTTCGGCCTCGACAAGAAGCTTGTCGCAGCCGACTTTTCCCTCGACAGCGAGAGCTGACAGGTTCGTTCCTCAAATACAGAAACAAAAACAGGGACGCGATCGCTCGCGTCCCTGCAACAGTGTCGGTGACCGACCTCAGACGTTGAAGGCTGCGCCTATCAGCGTCTTGGTATAGGGCTGCTTCGGTGCCTCGAAGATCGCGTCGGTCTCGCCTTCCTCAACGATCTTGCCGTTCTTCATGACGATCACATAGTCCGACATCGCCTTCACGACAGAGAGATCGTGGCTGATGAAGATGTAGGAGAGCCCGTACGAGCGCTGCAGGTCGCGCAGCAACTCGATCACCTGTCCCTGGACCGAGCGGTCGAGTGCCGAGGTCGGCTCGTCGAGAATGACGACCTTCGGCTTCAGGATCATCGCGCGGGCAATGGCGATGCGCTGCCGCTGGCCGCCCGAGAACTCGTGCGGATAGCGGTTGCGCGACGCGGGATCGAGCCCCACTTCCTTCAGCGCCTCGGACGCCCGGCGGTCGCGCTCGGCGCGGCTGAGCTCGGGCTCATGCACATAGAGACCTTCGGTGATGATCTCGCCGACGGTGCGGCGCGGCGACAGCGAGCCGTAGGGATCCTGGAAGACAAGCTGCAAGGTGCGGCGCAGCGGCCGCATCTGCCCGCGGTCGAAACCGGAAATATCCGTGGTTCCGAAGCGATAGTGACCGCTGCTCGGCAGAAGTCGGAGAAGCGCGCGTCCGAGCGTCGATTTGCCCGAGCCGGATTCGCCGACGACACCGATCGTCTGTCCTTCCTTCAAACGCAGGTTGACGCTGTCCACGGCGCGGAAGACCGACTTGCCACCCCGGAACAGGCCACCGCCGATCTGGTAATCGACGCAGACGTCACGACCTTCGAGAATGATCGGTGCGCTGTCGGCCGGCGATGCCTTGCGACCGCTGGGTTCAGCGGCAAGCAGCATCTTCGTATAGTCGGCCTGCGGCCGTTCGAAGATGTCAGCCGTCGCGCCTCTCTCCACCACTTCGCCGCGGCGCATCACGGCAACGCTATCGGCAAAGTGCTTGACGATGCCGAGGTCGTGGGTGATCAGCACGATCGCCATGCCGAAGCGCTTCTGCAGCGATTTCAGCAGATCGAGGATCTGTGCCTGAATCGTCACATCGAGCGCCGTCGTCGGCTCATCCGCAATCAGGAGATCCGGCTCGTTGGCAAGCGCCATGGCGATCATCACGCGCTGACGCTGGCCGCCCGATAGCTCATGCGGATAGCTGTCGATGCGGCGTCCCGGTTCCGGGATACCGACGAGCTCAAGCAGTTCGAGCACACGGGCTCGCGCCTGTTTGAACGTGCCGCCACGGTGGTGCACGATCGGCTCGGCGATCTGGCGACCGATCGGATAGAGCGGATCGAGCGAGGTCATCGGCTCCTGGAAGATCATGGTGACCTTCGCGCCGCGCACCTGGTTGAGCCCCTTCGGCGGCAGGCCGACAAGCTCCTGCCCACGGTAGCGCGCCGAACCCGTGACCTCACCGTTCTTGGCGAGCAGCCCCATGATGCCCATCATCGTCTGGCTCTTGCCGGAGCCGGACTCGCCGACGACGGCAAGCGTTTCGCCGCTACGGACATCGAGATCAATGCCCTTGACCGCTTCCACGGTACCGTCAGGCGTCGAGAAGTTCACCTTGAGGCCGCGCACGGCCAGGATGGTTTCCTTGGTATCTGCCATGTCAGCGATCCTTCGGGTCGAGCGCATCGCGCAGGCCATCGCCAACGAAGTTCAGCGAGAACAGCGTCAGGACGAAGAAGATGGCCGGGAAGATCAAGAGCCACGGCGCCGACTGGATGTTGTTTGCGCCTTCCGAGATCAGCGCCCCCCAGCTCGTCAGCGGCGCCTGAACGCCAAGGCCGAGGAAGGAGAGGAAGCTCTCGAGCAGGATCACCTTCGGCACGACGACGGTCACGAAGACGATGACCGGGCCGATCGTGTTGGGGATGATGTGCCGACGGATGATCTGCCAGTCTGTGAGGCCGAGCGCCTGCGCGGCACCGACGAATTCGCGACGCTTGAGCGCCAGCGTCTGGCCGCGCACGATGCGGGCCATGTCGAGCCATTCCACCGCGCCGATCACCAGGAAGATCAGGATGAACGAGCGGCCGAAGAACACCACGAGCACAACGACGAGGAAGACGAAGGGCAGAGAGTAGAGAATCTCCACGAGGCGCATCATGACGTTGTCGACGCGGCCGCCGATATAGCCCGATGTCGCGCCATAAACGACGCCGATGCCGAGCGAGACCAAGCTTGCGAGGAGACCGACGGCAATCGAGATCTGTCCGCCGAGCATGACACGCACCAGAAGGTCGCGGCCGTTGGAATCGGTGCCGAACGGGAAGTATTCACGGTCGACCTGGCCGGTCACTTTCAGCGTCCGCCCATCGTCTTCGGTTGCGACCACTTGCGTGTCGCGGAATTCGTTGGCGCGGTCGAAGTAACGCGTTGCACGGGCGTCGATCGGCTGTTCGGAGGTGACGGTCGCGGTGAATGTCTGACCCTCGACGTTGAACTCCTTCAGCGTGACGCGAGCGCGGGTCGCAACACCTTCCATCACGTCCTGAAGCGTGGATGTATCGGGGCGCGGCTCGAGGCTTGGGCCGATCGACACGTAGGACGGAAAGACCTGATCGTAGGTGTGCGGGACGAACAGCGGCCCGAGGAACGAGAACAGTGCGATCAAGGCCAGCATGAGGCAGCCGGCCATGGCAGCGCGGTTGCGCCTAAAGCGCATGGCCGCGAGCTGGAAGAGGCTTCGCCCCTTCGTTTCCGGTGTCGCCACCGGTGTCTGGACGATATCAGTCATGGCGAACCCTCGGATCGAGCAGGCCGTAGAGAATGTCGACCAGGAGATTGAAGACGATGACGAAGATGGCGACGAGGATGACCGTGCCCATCACCAACGTGTAGTCGCGGTTGATGGCGCCGAGCACGAAGTAGCGGCCAACACCCGGAATGGTGAAGATCGTCTCGACGACCGCCGAGCCGGTCAGAAGTGCTGCTGCGCAAGGCGCGAGATAGGAGACGACCGGCAGCATCGCACCGCGCATGGCGTGGGTCACGACAACGGTGCGTGACGGCAGGCCATAGGCCTTGGCGGTTCGAATATGGTCGGTATGCAGCGCCTCGATCATCGAGCCGCGCGTCAGGCGCGCGAAGACTGCGAGCTGCGGCAGCGCCAGTGCGATCATCGGCAGGATCAGGAAGCGCAGGGAACCGTCGCCCCAGCCGCCGGCCGGCAGCCATGCGAGCACAATCGCAAAGACGAGCGTTAGCACCGGGCCAACGACGAAGTTCGGCACGGTGACGCCGATCGTCGAGAACGACATGATCGTGAAATCGAGGACGCTGTTCTGCCTAAGCGCGGCGATCGTGCCAGCCGTGACGCCGCCGATCAGCGCGACGAGAAGCGCGTAAAAGCCGAGTTCCATCGAATAGGGCAGGCCTTTGCCGATCAGTTCGGCAACATTGTTGTCTTTATAGACATAGCTCGGGCCGAAGTCGCCGGTCACCGCATTGCTGAGATAGTGCGTGTACTGGCGCCAAAGCGGCTGGTCGAGCTGATACGTCTTCATCAGGTTCGCCATCGTCTGTGGCGGAAGAGGACGCTCGAGGTTGAAGGGGCCACCAGGGGCGAACCGCATCAGGAAGAAGGATATGGTGACGACGATAAACAAGGTCGGCACCGCACTCGCCAATCGGCGAAGGATGAAGGAAATCATGGACGTACTCCGGAGGCGACGCGCGGCCTGTCACCGCGCGTCGTTCCTGTTCGTTATTCGGCGATGCTCAGGAACTTGCTGAGGTGCTCGTTCGGCGCATTGTCCGCCCAGCCCTTGACGCGGCTGGCGACCAGCCACAGATCGGCCTGGGTCAGAAGCGGAGCGATCGGCTGTTCCTTCATCAGCAGCGCTTCGGCTTCATGCATCAGCTTCGAGCGAGCAGCCGGATCCTGCTCGTCGTAGGACTTCTTCATCAGGCTGTCGAATTCGGCGTTTTCGAAGTGGCCGTAGTTGAAGGTCTTGTTGGAGCTCACGCTGAGTGCCAGGAAGTTCTCTGCGTCCGCATAGTCCGCCTGCCAGCCGGCGCGGGCAACGTTGAACTTGCCGCCTTCCTGCAGGTAGGCGTAGTGCGAGGACACGTCGAGGTTCACCAGCGACACCTTGGCGCCGAAGGTGTTCTTCCACATGTCGGCGACAGCGGTCGCAACACGCTCGTGGTTCGGGTTGGTGTTGTAGCGCAGCTCAATTTCGAGCGGCTTGCCACCTTCGCCGTAGCCGGCTTCCTTCATGAGCGCGATCGCCTTGTCTTCGCGGTCGAGCTGCGACATCGAAGCGAACTCGGCCTTCGACGGCTCACCGTAGCTTTCGATGCCCGGGGGAACCATCGAATAGGCGGGGAGCTGCGAACCGGCATAGATTTCCTTGGCAAGGAAGTCGCGGTCGACGGCCATCGACAGTGCCTGGCGGACGCGCACGTCGTTGTAAGGCGCCTGTCGGGTGTCGAAGGCATAGTAGTAGGTCGCAAGTGACGGCGAAACGTGGACCTGATCGTCATAGGACTTGCGCAGACGATCGATCTGGTCGGCCGAGAAGTTGTAGACGAGGTCCATTTCCTTGGCTTCGAAGCGGCGGACCGAGGCAGCCTGGTCGTCGATCGGGTAGAAGATGACCTTGTCGAGCTTGACGTTGGCCGCATCCCAGTAGTTGGCGTTCTTGACGACGGTCAGGCTGTCGTTCGGAACGTGGGCGGTCAGCGTGAATGCGCCGTTGGAAACCATCACACCCGGCTTGACGAAGTCGTTGCCGTTCTTTTCGACGCTCGCCTTGCTGACCGGAAGTGCGGTCTGGTGCGCCAAAAGCTCCAGGAAGAACGGGGTCGGACGCTCGAGGGTGATTTCGACCGTCTTTTCGTCGACCGCCTTCACGCCGAGCTGATCTGTGGGCAGCTCGCCCTTGTTGACCTTTTCAGCATTCTTGATCGGGAAGAGAATGTTGGCGTAACCGGCTGCAGTCTTCGGGTCCTCGACGCGCCGGAAGGAGAAGACGAAGTCTTCTGCCGTCACCGGCGAGCCGTCCGACCACTTCGCATCAGCGCGCAGCTTGAAGGTATAGACCGTACCATCGTCCGAAAGCTCCCACGTTTCGGCCACACCGGGAATGATCTTGCCGGCGGCGTCGTAGACCGTCAGGCCTTCGTAGAGATCCTTGAGGATGAACGCCTCGATGTTGATCGACGTATGGGCCTGATCCAGGGTCTGCGGCTCACCCGCATTGCCGCGATGCAGGACAGCTTCGGCCAGCGCCGGGCTTGCTCCGATGAGCAGCGAGCCGATCAGCGCGGCAGCGCTAAGGTTGAGTTTCAGTGAAGCCATTTTGTTTCTCTCCTTCCCCTTGTTTTGGGTTTGTGATCGCAGGAGAGAAGTGCAAATCGTCCTTAAACGCAAGGCGGATTCTGCGGCTGTCTGCATCTTTATCTATAGGACAGAATTCCTTCTATTCCATAGGTTGTATTTCGTTTGCGATTCTTTTCGTCGCCTTTGCGACGGACATATGACGAAAGCAGGGCAATTTCGGGAAATCTCCTGCAACGTTTTAGGTCGGAAAATTTTGTCGGCAAAACAAGGCCGGAGCCACCATCGAATCAGGCCTCCTGCAAAGTTTGTGAATTTTGCCGGCAGTTTACGTAATGTGCGCAAAGAATGGCGCCGTTTGCCGCAATCTTCTTGCGGCCCGTTCCCTTCCTGTCGACAGATCGTTTCTAACACCCACGCGACCGTTGTAGTGTGCAGCGCGAAATCGACACCCACTGGTTGCAATCGCGACGCCCGCCTCCCGCGCCTCACCGGCACCACCAGAGAGTGAAACCAGTTCACAGGAAGGGTGTTGCTTCCAGTCCACAGTAAAATCGATTGAAGCGACTTTCGACCTCTGGCAACCTCCCTTTTGCCCGGTTGTCAAACCACTTCGATCAACTATTGTGCGCCGGACTTCGGTGGGCGCGACCAATTCGCGTGCGCTGTCACGCCGCACGGAAATACCGGCCATCGCCTGCCTGCGATGATGTCCATGCGGCGCTTCAAGCCGGATTGTTTTTGTGGCGTACCGGGAAGGTTGCGCCAAGCACCAAGGGAGATAGCGAATGGCATTGATCACATTGCGGCAACTGCTCGACCATGCGGCGGAGAACGACTACGCGCTGCCGGCGTTCAATGTGAACAATCTCGAATACATTCAGGCCGTCATGCGCGCCGCCGATGCCACCGATTCCCCGGTGATCCTTCAGGCAAGCCGTGGCGCCCGTTCTTACGCGGGGGACGCGTTCCTGCGCCACCTGATCCTGGGTGCGGCGGAAGAATATCCGCATATCCCCGTCTGTCTGCACCTCGACCACGGCGACCAGCCGTCCACCTGCATCTCGGCGATCACCAACGGCTTCACCTCGGTCATGATGGACGGCTCGCTGGAAAAGGACGGCAAGACCGTCGCCAGCTATGAATACAACGTCGCAGTCACCGCAGAGGTGGTGAAGATCGCCCACGCTGCCGGCGTTTCGGTCGAAGGCGAACTCGGCTGCCTCGGCAACCTCGAAACCGGCGCGGGCGACAAGGAAGACGGCCACGGCTTCGAAGGCAAGCTGTCGCGCGAAGAGCTTCTGACCGACCCGGACCAGGCTCTCGACTTCGTCACCAAGACCGGCGTCGACGCTCTGGCCGTTGCGATCGGCACCAGCCACGGCGCCTACAAGTTCACCCGCGAGCCCGATGGCGACATCCTGTCGATCGAGACCATCGCCAAGATCAACAGGAAGCTGCCGAACACGCACCTCGTGATGCACGGCTCTTCTTCCGTGCCGAAGGATCTGCAGGACCTGTTCAACACCTATGGCGGCAAGATGAAGCCGACCTGGGGCGTTCCGGTCTCGGAAATCCAGAAGGCGATCCCGCTCGGCGTGCGCAAGGTCAACATCGACACCGACCTGCGCCTCGCCATGACCGGCACGATCCGCAAGAACTTCGCCGAGAACCCGGAGAACTTCGATCCGCGCAACTACCTGAAGCCGGCCACCGCACTGATGACAGAGGTCTGCAAGGAGCGCTTCGAAGCCTTCCGCACCGCCGGCAAGGCATCGAAGATCCGCGCCCTGCGCCTGCCGGAAATGGCAAAGCGCTACGCGGCCGCCTGATTCCTGAGAACCCGCCCGCTTTTCGTTGAGACCACGGGAAGCGGTTTCCTACGAAAGACAAACCGGCGCGCGGCCCGTGACCGGACGGGCGCGCGCCGATTGCGTTTCACTCATCGCAAGCTGGGAGCGGCCAAGCTACCGAAGATACGGCCGACAGGGCCCTCAAGCCCGCCGCTCTTCCACGGTTTCGTGCTCATAAAGCTGGTCCATGGTCAGGCTGGCGACGTCGGCGAAAGGTGCCTGGCTTTTCACCTGACCGCCACCGAGGATGACGACCTCGTCGCAAAACGCGATCGTGCTGCGGTGATGGCTGATGACGATCGTCGTGCGACGTCCCGCTCTCGACTTCAGGGTCTCGACGATGGCCGCCTCTGATAAGCCGTCGACCGCGTTGGTGGCTTCGTCCAGGATCAGGATATCCGGATCGCGCACCAGGGCCCTTGCGAGTGCCACCCGCTGCCGCTGCCCCGCCGAGAGGCTGGCGCCTCGATAGCCGACGACGGTTTGATAGCCCTGCGGCAAACCTTCGATGAAGCCATGCGCTTCGGCCATCCTGGCCGCATGCTCCACTTCGACAATTGTGGTTTCCTCCCGGCCATAGGTGATGTTTTCCAGGATCGTCCCATCAACCAGTTCCAGATCCTGGCTCGCGAGCGCAATCCGGCTTCGCCATTGCACCGGGTCGATCCGGTTCAGCGGGACACCATCGACGAGAATGTTCCCCTCGTCCGGCTCAACGAAGCGGCATAGCAGATTGACGATCGTCGTCTTGCCGGCGCCGGACCGGCCAATGAGCGCCGTCGAACGACCGCCGCGGATTTCAAATGCTGCCGACTGCAGCACGACATCACGGGAACCCGAGTTCGGATAGCGGAAACTGACGTCATCAAATCTCAGTTGCCGTCGCAAGCCGCTGAAGGGCTCCCTTCCCTCCGGCGGCCTTGGCTTGTCGGACGGATCCAGCAGCCAGCGCACCTCCTCGAGCGAACCGCTCCAGCCCTGGATCTGGCTCCAGGACATTTGCAGTGCACGCATATGCGGCTGCAAGCGATAGAGCAGGACCACGAAGGCGACGATGACGGGAAAGGTAACGCCGACGGACCAGGCGCCGACGACCACCGCCAGGAAGAGCGCGGAGTGGAGCGTCTCTGTCAGCGGCGGCAGCAGGCCTTGGCGGGCCTGGAGCGCGAACGCGGCGCGCCGAACTGCATCCGACGCCCCGTCGAACGCGACTTTTTCCCGTGCCTCCTGACCGAATATCCGTATCAAGCGGCCGGCGTGAACCAGATGGAGCATGCGCGCCGCCAATTCGCCGTTGAAGGCGGTGACATCGCGGCTCGGGGCCTTAAGCGTTGCGGACAGAACATAATGTAGCAGCTGGACCAGGACGAGGCCGAGCGCCACGAACAAGGTCATCTGCCAGGACAAAAGCAGAAGGAACGCGAGCAGGATGATGGCGGCCGAGCCATTTACCAACGCCGCAAGCACGGTTTGCACCGCATCGGAAGCCCGCCAGGACTCGTTTGAAATGATGTTGAGCAATCGCCCCGGATTCTCCTTCATCAAGAAGGGATAGCCAACCTTGAGGAGCTGAGACGACAGAGCGCCGCGGATCGAATGGCCCGCTTTGCCGTAAATGAAGGTCGCAAGCACCGTATTGGCGAAAGCCAGGACGTTCTTGAGAGAAATCAGGGCAAAGGCGGCAGCCGCGATGACGATCAGCCGCTGACGATCGTCCATGCCCGATCCAACTTGCTGGAAGAGAGCGGAGATGCCGCTCAACGCCGCCGGGTCCTGATTGCCGGCGATGATTCCCAGCATCGGAATGATGAGGCCGATGCCGACGCCCTCCAGCGCCGCACTGCAAAGGCCGAGGATCGTCACGACCGGAAGCAGACGCAACTGCCCCCCCAATGCATCGCGCAACAGCTGCAGGCTCGGCACGAGGATACGGAACATGATGGTGTCTCCTCAGCCCTGGAGTTGTTCTTTGGCCCGCTGCTCGACGTGGCCCGCCGTTCGTGCGGCTACGACGAGGCCGAGGAACTTGAGAGCGCCAAGCAGGTTCATCCAGGCAATCGGCCAGTGAGAGAGGTGCAACACGGGGTCAAACCGGGGGCCACCGAAGATTTCCGCGCAGGCAGACCGGAGGGTCCAACAGAAATGCCGCAGCAGCCATGGCGCGCTGCGGATGTGTTTCACGCAGAGTGCGCCGTTGCCGAAGCTATAGTTGCGATGAAGCGTCTCGATGGTCGTGCGCGCACGGCGGCCGTGGTGATGGAAGACGGCCATGTCGGGGACATATTCGACCGGAATGCCGAGCCGATAGGCGCGCACCAGATAATCCGTGTCTTCGGCCGACCGCAGCGGGGCGCCGGCACCGAAACGTTCATCGAAAGCACCGATCCGCAGCGCGACCTCCCGGCGCATCGTCATGTTGCAGCCCAGGATGAATCCACCCGGATGAACGTCACTGGTCAATCGTTCGCGTACGCTCGAGCGCTTGATCGTGAAGGGCAGGTCGCTGGCGTCTCCGAGTTCGACGCGGCCACCGCGGATGATGGCGCCTTCATCGCCCGCGTAGTGGCGCTCCAGGTCGCGCAGATAGTTCGCATCGACTTCGCAATCGTCGTCGATGAAGATCAAGATGCCGCCGCGGGCGCGTGCCATGGCGGCGTTGCGCGCAGCAGCGAGCCCCGGCCGTCTCTCGACCACGTGCGTGACAGTCAGCGGTGATGCGGTAATAATCCGAGCAATTCGCTCCGGCGTGTCATCGGTCGATCCGTTGTCAACGACAACCAATTCCCACCGGACGGCAGCATGGACACCACAAGCCGCCTCGATCGATCGGATGCAGGTCTCGAGCGCCTCGGCGCGGTTGCGCGTGCAGACGATAAAGCTTGCGAAAGGCGCGTCGCGTGACGTGGGCGCCAACGCAGCCGACGTCTCCGCCACGCCGCTCCGCTCCATCGCATTCCACTTCAGGCCCTCGACGGTCATGCTAGTGCATCCCTTCGGCTGGGAGCACGCTCGCCGCCGGCACGGAACGCAGATATCGCGACAAAGCGTCCAGCCGGCTGGTGGCCGCCAGCGACAGGCGGCTGCACCACGGGGCACGGGCCCCCGTGATAAGGCCATATCGTTCCCGGCGACGAATGAGCCCCCATTTGTCCGTCTGCGTCAAAAACGCATGGGTGAGTTCCGGCCGCCGTTCGTCGCTGACGAGCTGATAGAGAAAATAGAAGAGATTCAACGCGCCCGCCTCGTAGCCCGCACGGGTTTGCGGAGGAAGCGCCGAGACCCTCTCTTCGAGTGAACGGATGCACCCGGCCGCTTGCTGGATCGTTTCAGGCGTCAGCGCAAGCCCGATGTCGTTCAAGACGCCGGGATTGTGACAAAGACCTTCGCGCTCGAGGTTTTCGGCAACGATCGCCAGATGCGTGCGGCGCATCTGGCGCTTGTGCGTATTCGTTACGCTGTTGCCGTGGATGCGGTAAGCGATCAGCGCCTCGTCGATCATCTTCGCGGGATAACGGTCGGTGACACGCCGGAAGAGATCGAAATCCTCCGCATGCACATAATGCGCGTCGTAGCTCAGCATATCCTGCGGGATGACGTGCCTGTTGTAGACGACGGTCGAGTGGATGAAGATCGTGAAGAACTTCGACAATGCCCTGAGGCTTGCCGGCTGATAGATCGGATTGGGCGTGCCGCGGATGATGCGGTCGCCAAGGAGCGTGTCGATGCCCGTGCCGCAGAGTGCGAGCTCCGGCTGCTCAACGAACGACGACACCTGGCGCGACAGTCGCGACGGATAGGAAATGTCGTCGGCGTCCATCCGGGCGATGAGATCGCCCTTTGCCAGGGCGAGACCCTCGTTCAAGGTTGCTATCAGCCCGCGATTTTCGCGCGAGACGATGGTGATACGACCGTCCGCTTGCTGATAGCGCCGCATGATTTCCAGCGAGCGATCGCGCGAACCGTCGTCGATGGCGATGATCTCGAGCCGCTTGTGGTCCTGCCTCAGGATGCTTTCGAGCGCCGCGCCGAGATAGGGCTCGGCATTGTAGACGGGCAACAGGACGGAAACCAACGGAACGGTCATGGGCAACCTCGAACGTTATTGCAGATCGGACGCCTGAAGCGTCTTTCCCCGGGCACCGGCACCCGGAAGGTAAACAGGGCGCAGCCCCTCGTCGGTTCGCCCGAGAAGCCAATCGTCGGCTTGCACGGTACTCATCGGGACGGCGCCGAAGCCACCGTTCGGGCGCACATAGGGGAAATGCCGTTTCAGCGCATTGAGCGGCTTTTCGAATGCGAACCAGGAAAGAGCAGCCATGATCAATGTGGCGGAGCCGGCGACGAGCAAGCGCCCGGACCCTTGCTCGGCAACGTTGATCGGTATCCACCCCTGCGCCTTGACGACCAGCGCAAGCACGACGGGATGAAACAGATAAACGCCATAGCTGACGCGCCCGAGCGCGTTCAGCGGCTGAAGTTCGAGCAGCCTGCCGACCCCACCGCTGAAGCCGGTGGAAGCGTGCCCCACCAGCATCGCAAGCGGGATGAGCGGAAGGGCTTCGAGACCGATCCAGACGAGCCAATCAAACACCGGCCCCATCGACGTCAATCGAACCCAAAGGAGCGCAAGAGACACGATGGAAAGCGGCAGCCAGCTGACCGTCATCCACCGCGGCCAAGACATGGTCGCCGAACGGTGGGCGGCGAGGAGCGCTCCCGCCGCCAGTGCATCCATCGAGGCCGGAGGCAGCAGATCGCGCGCAAGCGACGGTTCTCCCGTTAGCGGCCAATAGAAGCGGTAGGCCAGCGAAGCGGCGATGACGCCGATGCATAGCCGCCCAAGCAGATGGCGCGGCGTCAGCAGAACGAGCAACGGCCAGACGATGTAGAATTGCTCTTCAATGCTTAGGCTCCAGGTGTGACAGAGCACCCACGGCGTCCACGCGTCCCTCAGCGCATACCAGAAGTTCGAGAGGTAGAGCGCATGCCAGGCCCAGCCTTCCCTGGCGCCTTCCAGGTTGACCAGCCACAGGATACCCAGCATGGCGAAATAGGGTGGAAAGATCCGCAAGGCGCGACGCGCGTAGAAGGATTTGAGAGCCGTCGCCGGCTTGAACTGAGCGGCAGAACGGGCGTCGAGCAGGAGCCGCGTGATCAGAAAGCCGCTGAGAACGAAGAACAGCCGCACGCCGATGTGTCCCCAATGGGAATCGTCCGCGGCAAAAAAATGCGCGTACAGAACCATTGAAACGGCAGCGGCTCGCAACCCGTCCAATTGACGGTCGCGTATATTCGGCATTGAACATCCCCTCGGAGTTTCGACCCTTGCAGGCCTCGTTCCTTGTGGAGCCAACTCTCTGGTCAGCTACGATTTTTGCCGCGAGGTTGCCATTTGCTTCGAAAGAAGCGTGGAAGGTCTGATCGTCGCACTGTGCGTTGAAGGCGGCCCTTAAAAATCTAGGGTCGAATAGGGGCCAAACTTTGACCTCTGATCAGCAACGAGCCGTGGTGCCACCTGGATGGATGAGTGTTGGGACGCCGACGAGTCCGGCCGTCGCCGCGCACCAATGTCGCAAACCTTTGTTTTGCTCCAGCTTCGCGGTTTAGAACGTCGGGGGCGTGTTGACCCAAAGCAACACGGTTTCGCCGTCGTGCCGGTTCGACCAGGCATGACGCCTCTTGCTTTCGAAGTAGAGCGAGTCCCCGACACCGAGGTCATAGAACTGGTCGCTGTCGAGAATGAACTCAACGCGGCCGGAGAGGACGTAGACGAATTCCTCGCCCTCATGCCGATAGGCGCCCTCGCTGGAAGCGCCTGGCTCCAGCACGAAGCGGTGGCAGTCCATCTGATTGCGGCCATCGGCCAGCAGTTGCACGGTGACGCCGGGCGTCGTGCGCGGCCAGGTCCGCCATTCGCCGGCCCGCACCACGGCGCGTGCATCCGCCTCCTCCTCACCGGAAAGGCTGGAAACGGTCGTTCCGAAATATTCGGCGATGTTATGAAGCACGGCCACCGAAACGCCCTGCGACGTGCGCTCCAAGGTCGAAAGCACCGATGCGGCGATGCCGATGTCGCCGGCCACCTGCTCCAGGGTCTTGCCGGCCGCATGCCTGAGGCTCCTGAGCTTGCGTCCCACCTGGTTGTCGGTGCCGTCACCGGTCGTCGTTCCGCTGTGGTCTTCCGCGGCACCTTCCGCTTCGAGCGCCTGGCGGATCGCCGCCGGATTGAGGCCGCGTTCCGCGCGAAACCAGGCGATGCGCTTCAACCGGGCAAGATCGCTCTCGGTATATTGCCGATGCCCCGTCGGCGAGCGCTCGGGCACGACAAGCCCTTGCGTCTCCCACAGCCTCAGCGTCGAAGCGGAAACCCCCGCCAGACGTGCTGCTTCGGCAACCTTGTAGCGCACCGCGCCCATTCTCCGTTTCCTTCACTAACCGTCGGCGCCTGCACGAATCCGTGCCGTGCCGAAGCGTCGGCAACCTTAGCCGCCGCGATCGAGATATGACAAGAACAGCGCATCAGCGCCCGTGTTCTCTCGATCACCAAATTTGATTTGCAATCGACAGTGAAAGGTGTACCACTTCCTGAATAAACTTGCAGAAAAAATGCAACATATTGACTCCAGACGTAACAGGAACGCGCCATGACCAGCCTTACCGACCGCAAGAATGCCGCCATTTCCCGTGGCGTCGGCATGACCACCCAGATTTATGCCGATCGCGCGGAAAACTCGGAAATCTGGGATAAGGAGGGCAATCGCTACATCGACTTCGCCTCCGGGATTGCCGTCGTCAACACGGGTCATCGTCACCCGAAGGTCGTCGAAGCGGTCAAAGCGCAGCTCGATCGCTTCACGCATACCTGCCATCAGGTCGTTCCCTACGAATCCTATGTACACCTCGCCGAGCGCCTGAACGCATTGAC
Organism: Ensifer sp. VA4; assembly: GCF_055710065.1. Classification (NCBI taxonomy): domain Bacteria; kingdom Pseudomonadati; phylum Pseudomonadota; class Alphaproteobacteria; order Hyphomicrobiales; family Rhizobiaceae; genus Ensifer; species Ensifer sp. VA4. The sequence goes on from NZ_JBVQPO010000003.1 coordinate 186,627, forward strand.
CCCCGGCAACTTCGCCAAGAAGACGATCTTCGTGACCACCGGTGCGGAGGCTGTCGAAAACGCCGTCAAGATCGCCCGCGCCTCGACCGGACGCCAGGCGGTCATCGCCTTTACCGGCGGCTTCCACGGCCGCACCTTCATGGGCATGGCGCTCACCGGCAAGGTCGTTCCCTACAAGGTCGGCTTCGGCGCGATGCCGGGCGACGTCTTCCACGCCCCCTTCCCGATCGAGTTGCACGGCATCACCGTCGAACAGTCGCTGGCGGCGCTGAAGAAGCTCTTCGCCGCCGACGTCGATCCGGGCCGCGTCGCCGCCATCATCCTGGAGCCGGTACAGGGCGAAGGCGGTTTCTACCCCGCTCCCACCGCCTTCATGAAGGCGCTGCGCGAAATCTGCGACCAGCACGGCATCCTGCTCATTGCCGACGAAGTCCAGACCGGCTTTGCGCGTACCGGCAAGATGTTCGCAATGGAACACCACGACGTCGCGCCCGATCTCATCACCATGGCGAAGAGCCTCGCCGGCGGCTTCCCGCTGGCCGCCGTCACTGGCCGCGCCGAGGTCATGGATGCGCCGGCCCCCGGCGGCCTTGGTGGCACCTATGGCGGCAATCCCCTCGGCATTGCAGCTGCGCATGCGGTGCTTGACGTCATCGCCGAGGAGAAGCTCTGCGAACGGGCCGAGCAACTCGGCGGCCGGCTCAAGCAGCGCCTCGCCGCCATCCGCGAGCAGGCACCGGAGATCGCCGACATCCGTGGGCCCGGCTTCATGAACGCCGTCGAGTTCAACGACGTGAAGACCAACCTGCCGAGCGCCGACTTCGCCAACAAGGTGCGGCTAATCGCTCTGGAAAAAGGCCTGATCCTCTTGACCTGCGGCGTGCACGGCAACGTCATTCGCTTCCTGGCGCCGATCACCATTCAGGACGAAGTCTTCGCCGAAGCGCTCGACATTCTGGAAGCATCGATCCTCGCGGCGCGTGGTTGACGCCCGGCCGGGCGACCGCTAACGCGGTTGCCCGGTGCATAATTCCTTGGATCAGGATCGACTTAGGGACAAAATTATGCAGCAATTCAACGGACTACAGCAGCGACCTTAGCGCGTATTGAAAGACGCGCCGCGCTGTGGGTGCCGTGCGCCAATTCAGGCGCGCAAAGCTCGGGTGCCGGCGTCGATCGGCACTCGCAAGAACAAGCAAAAGCGGGCCTGCCGCCTCGCGGTGGGCCATCGCCGGAGGATGCCCGCCAATGACCTTGACCCCCGCCTTGACCAAGCACTTGCGCGCCGTCGAACTGTTCGCGCCGCTTCCCACAATCGCGCATGCCGCCAAAGGCTGGACCGGCGCAACCTTCGACGTCTTCAATCCGTCTACCGGCGAACTGCTGGCAACCCTTCCGGACATGGGCATCGAAGAGGCCCATGTGGCGATCGAGGCTGCCGCAAGGGCGCAAATCCTCTGGGCGGCAAAACCTGCCAAGGACCGAAGCGCCGTGCTTCGGCGCTGGCATGACCTGATCGTCGGACACGCCGACGATCTCGCCGCTATCCTGACGGCCGAGATGGGCAAGCCGATCGCCGAATCGAAGGGCGAGGTGCTGCACGCGGCGGCCTATGTCGAATGGTACGCGGAAGAGGCGAAGCGCATCTATGGCGAGACCTTCCCGGCACCGGCAAACGACCGCCGCATGCTCGTCATCAAGCAGCCCGTCGGCGTCGTCGGCACCATCACGCCCTGGAACTTCCCGGCCTCGATGGTGGCACGGAAGATCTCGCCGGCGCTTGCCGCCGGCTGCACCATCGTCTTGAAGCCCGCCGAGCAGACCCCGCTCGTTGCCGGCGCCATGTTCGTACTCGCCGAAAAGGCCGGCTTCCCCGCGGGCGTCGTCAACCTTATCTATGCCGCGGAAGGTGCCGCGATCGGACGCGAACTCTGCAGCAATCCAAAGGTCCGCAAGATCAGCTTCACCGGCTCGACCGAAGTCGGGCGGCTGTTGATGCGACAATGCTCCGACCAGATCAAGAAGGTCAGCCTTGAGCTTGGCGGCAACGCCCCCTTCATCGTTTTCGACGACGCCGATATCGACGAAGCCGTAGATGGCGCAGTCCAGGCGAAGTTCCGCAATGCCGGCCAGACCTGCGTCTCGGCCAACCGCATCTATGTGCAATCGGGCGTGCATGACGCCTTTGCCGAGAAATTCGTCCGGCGCGTTGCCGAATTGAGTGTCGGCGATGGCTTCACCCCGGACATCACCATCGGCCCGATGATCGACAAGCACGCGATCGAGAAGATCGAGGCCCATGTCGCCGACGCCGTTGCCAAGGGTGCCAAGGTGCGCGCCGGCGGCCACCGGATCGGCACGTCAGGCACCTTCTTCGAGCCGACCGTCCTCACCGGCATTTCGACCGACATGCGTGTTGCTCAGGAAGAGACCTTCGGTCCGATCGCCCCGATCATCCGCTTCGACACGGCCGAGCAGGTGATCGCCGAGGCCAACGACACGATCTATGGTCTCGCGGCATACTTCTATGCCGAGAACCTGAAACGGGTCTGGCATGTGGCCGAGGCGCTGGAATACGGCATGGTCGGCATCAACACCGGCCGCATGTCCTCGGAGGCCGCCCCCTTCGGCGGCATCAAGCAATCGGGCATCGGCCGCGAGGGCTCACGCCACGGGCTCGAAGACTATCTCGAGATGAAATATCTCTGCATGGGCAACATCTGATCTACCCCGCAAACAGGCGGGCAAGAGCTGAAGCACGAGACATCTACCTTGCAGTTCTGGAATTAAACTCCATAAATGCAAGGATGTTCGAGCGCCGGATAACCACTGGAAACGCTTCTGGAGTTGTGCCCTACGGCGTCACGCAAATGAACGTATAGCGTACGGCAGCAGGCGCCGAAATCGATCTCCTGATAACGCCCGCGGGTCGGCGGCCGTGGGCAATCGAGATCAAACGTACCCTCACCCCAAAACTCGCTTCCTGCAAACCGGCAGGGCGTGGACAGATATTGCTCCCAGCTTTGCGGCCGCCGATGCCGACGTCTACCGGACCAGCCAGCCGCCGTCGACGGGTAACACCGTTCCGGTGACATAGCGGGAGGCAGGCGCGGCAAAGAACAGCACGGCGGTTGCCAGGTCGTCTGGCGTCCCCCAGCGCCCCATGGGGATGCGCGCGGAGATCTGCGCGTTACGATCAGGATCGTTGCGAAGCGCCTCGGTATTGTCGGTCGCCATGTAGCCCGGCGCTATCGCATTGACGGTTATGCGCTGCGGCGCCAGTTCGTTGGCCATGGCCTTGGTAAGGCCGGCAATTCCGTGCTTCGAGGCGGCATAGGCCGGCACGCGGATGCCGCCCTGGAAGGTCAGCATCGAGGCGACATTGACGATCCGGCCTTCCCGTCCGGTCTCCACCATGTGGCGCGCAACGGCCTGCGACAGCAGAAAAGCCGCCTTCAGGTTGACGTCGAGCACACGGTCCCAATCCTCCTCGGAATAGTCGAGCAGGTCGGCGCGACGGATGATTCCGGCATTGTTGACGAGGATGTCGATACCGCCGAGCGTGGCGGTGATTTCGGCGACGATCCTGGCTGCATCGAAGCGCTTGGAGAGGTCGACCGTCAGTTCGTGAAAGCGCACGCCCGCGTCCCGGACCAGCGCCGCCGTCTCGGGCATCGGCGAGGAACCGAGGGCGGCGATATCGGCGCCGGCGCGTGCCAGTGCGAGCGCCATGCCCTGGCCAAGGCCAGTTCGGGCGCCTGTAACGAGAGCGGTCTTGCCGGTGAGATCAAACAGCGCGTTCAAGGCGAAGCCCCTTGTCGTTGAAGAGATGGATGGGGGCGGCGGTCAGCGACAACCTGATATCGGCGCCGGGTGCCAAGTCATGCTGGCCGGGAGCGACGACCAGCAGCTTCTGACCGGCGACATCGGCGTGCAGCACGGTTTCTGAGCCGAGCGCTTCGACGAGGCGGATCTTCGCGGGAATGCTATTTTCGCCGGCATCAAGCGTGATGTGCTGCGGCCGAACACCGAGGGTGATCGGAGCGCCGGCTGCGAACGCGCGGTTCTCGATCGGAACCTGCAGCTGATGACCGCCCTTCAGCGTCGCGACAGCCGTGCCGGAACCGGCTGCTTCGAGCGTACCTTCAAGGAAGTTCATGTGCGGAGAGCCGATGAAGCCGGCAACGAAACGGTTTGCGGGCCTGTTGTAGAGTTCGAGCGGCGTGCCGATCTGCTCGATGCGGCCGGCACGCAAGACGACGATGCGGTCGGCGAGCGTCATCGCCTCGACCTGATCGTGCGTCACGTAGATCATCGTTGCCGAGAGACGTGCATGCAGGGCCGCGAGTTCGGCGCGGGTGGAGCCGCGCAGTTCTGCGTCGAGGTTTGACAACGGTTCGTCGAGCAGGAAAGCGACCGGGCGACGAACAATGGCGCGACCGATTGCGACGCGCTGGCGCTGGCCGCCCGAGAGCTGCCCGGGGCGGCGCTCGAGATAGGCTTCGATTTCCAGCATGCGCGCGGCTTCCGCGATGCGCTCGGCGATTTCCGCCTTCGGCATGCGGGTGTTTTCGAGGCCGAAGGCGAGGTTCTGGCGCACGCTCATATGCGGATAGAGCGCATAGGACTGGAACACCATGGCAAGGCCGCGGTCGGCGGCCGGTACGTCGTTGACCACCTTGCCGTCGATCGAAAGTTCACCACCAGTCGGCTTTTCCAGCCCGGCGATCATGCGCAGGAGCGTGGATTTGCCGCAGCCGGATGGGCCGACGAAGACCACGAACTCGCCGTCTTGGATCTCCAGGTTGATGTCATGAAGCACGTCGACGGCGCCGAACGACTTGGTCACACTGGTTAGCTTGATGTGGCCCATGGTGCCCCCCTTATTTCAGTCCGGTGCCGGCGATGCCGGTGGTGATGAAGCGTTGCAGGAAGATGAAGACGAGCACGACCGGGATCATGGTCACGACCGTCATGGCGAGAATGAAATGCCACTGCACGTTCAGCTCGCCAGAATAGATACTCAAGCCCACCTGCAGTGTGTAAAGTTCCTTGCGCGAGAGCACGATCAGCGGCCAGAGGAAGTCGTTCCAGCGCCAGACAACCGAGAAGATCGCGAGCACGGCGAGCGCCGGTGCCGTCAGCGGCAGAATGATGCGCCAGTAGATCTGCCACTCCGACGCCTTGTCCATCCGTGCCGCGTCGATCAACTCGTCTGGGATGGTCAGCATGTATTGCCGTAGAATGAAGACTCCGGTCGGTGTGGCGACCGTCGGCAGGATCACGCCCCAGAGATTGTTGAAGAGGCCGAGCGCCGAGACGATCGAATAGAGCGGCACCATGATCACCGAGAGCGGCACCATGAGGGTGGCGAGGATCAACAGCATCGCGAACGTCCGGCCGCGGAATTCGTATTTGCTGAGCGCGAAGGCAGCCATCGAGTTGACGATGAGCGTGATCAGCGTCGCCGTCACCGTCACGAACACGGAATTCCAGAGATAGCGGACGAAGTCGAAATGGGTGAAGGGCTCGCTGTAGTTCGACGTCGCGAAGGACATCGTGCGCACCGGCGTACGCTCGGCGATCTTGACCTTGACGATCTCGGTCGGCTTCTCGGGTGAAACCATCTGGCTGACAATGCCGATGCGGCGGACCTCGGCGAGCACCTTCTTGCTGCCATCCGGCATGGTCACCTCGTAGAGGTCGAGCGGCTTGTCGTAGCCTTCGATCGTCGCCTTCTGGGTCACATAGGGCATGATCGAAGGCGGGAATTCGGCAAGGGCCGCCGGCGACTTGAAGGAGGAACCAACGAGCCAGACAGCCGGGCCGAACATGATGAAGAGACCGCCGATCAGCCAGACCCAGGTGAAGATGTCGGTCCAGTGCCAGCCGTTGCGGCCGCGGCGGCGAAAGATGAATTCGGCAAGGCGGCTCATTTGCGGGCTCCCTTCTTCTCGCCTTTACGGCCAAGGCCGAGCTGGACCAGGGTGAGCACAACCAGCACGCCGCCCATCAGGATCGATGCGGCTGCGGCAAGCCCGGGATTACGCAACTGAGTCGCGAAGCCGGTCTCGTAGATGTATTGCGTGATGTAGAGCGTGCTGGTGCCTGGGCCGCCTCCGGTCAGCACGTAGACCTCGTCGAAGATCTGCACGGCGCGGATCAGGACGAGCACGATGACGACGAGCAGGTTGGGCATCAGGAGCGGCAAAGTGATGCGCCAGAAGGCACGCGCCGGACGGGTGCCGTCCATCTCGGCCGCCTCATAGAGATCCTTCGGGATCGCCTGCAGGCCGGCAAGCAGGATCAGCGTGTAGAAGCCCATATGCGCCCAGATCGAAACGCCGACGGTTGCGGCAAAGGACCAATTGCGGTCGTTGAGCCAGGTGTAGGGCCCAAAGCCCAGGCCGTAGAGACCGAAGTTGAGCAGGCCCTGGCGCTGCAGGATCCACTTCCAGATCAAGCCGACAACAACGGGCGACAGCAGCACCGGGAAGAAGAACACCGCTCGCCAGAAGCTGCGCGCCATCAGATCGCGATTGAGGATCAGGGCGGTCACCAGCGAAAAGAGGATCATCAGGGTGACCTGCAGCACCACAAACCAGGCCGTGTTGCCGACGGCCGTCCAGAAGGTGTCTTCCGCGCAGGAGTTCGGGTCGGCGTAGTTCGCGCAATCGAAGAGGCGCGCATATTGATCGCCTCCAACGAAGCTCCGGTCGGGCAGGAAAAGGGCCGTGCCGCCGGTCATGGAATAGGCGAAGTTGATGAAGAAGGGCAGCAGCACGAATATGCCGAAGATCAGCATGTTCGGCAGCAGGAAAAAGGTCGCCATGCCGCCGATGCCGAGCCGGCGCTGCACGAAGCGCAGTGGCGCATCGATGGCGGCCATCGCCAGACGAACGGGCACCATCGCCGTTTCCCCCAGGCCGGATCCGCTTCCCTTTGGAACATCTGCCTTCATTCCTGGCTCCTCCCCCACCGATCACGCGCTACTATGTATGCAGCTATCGCTGCCGGGATAACTTTCGCCTCGCCGAAGGGCGGGCTGCCGGGGCATGTTGCTTCGTGCGCTTGCGCAAGAACGCGACGCTGCCCGCTGTGATACGCGAGGTGACCCCGCCGGCACGATGCTTCATGCCGGCGGACATCGGGTATCGATGGCTCCGCTTCAGTTCCCGCTATCTTTCACCTTCGTGGCGATATCCGAGTCGATGCGGGCAAAGGCCTCGTCTACCGTCATCTCGCCAGCAGCCGCCTGGCTGACACGGGTGACCAGCGCGCCATAGACGGCATCGGACCACAGCCAGCCGGGTAGCTTGCGCGCAACGTCGGAAAGCGACGTGCTCGCTTCGACGAAGGCATTGAGCGCGGCCTTCGCCTGGGCGTCATCGGTCTTGAAGTCGAGCCCCTTGGCGAGAACACCCTTATGCGCAGGCAGGAACAGGGTTCGCTCGGAAAACTCCTTCACGATCGGCTCGCTCGCAAGGTAGTCCATCACCTTGGCGACTTCCTTCGGGTTCTTGGTGTACTTGACCGCAACCAGACCGGCGCCGCCGGTCATGCCGGTGCAGTTCGCCGGGCCGCAGGGGCTGCCGGTGGCCACCCAATCGAAGTTGGTGCCGATCTTGGTCGAGAAGTTCGGAACTTGCCAGGAACCGGAATAATAATAGACCAGCTGGCCGTTGATGAAGTCGTCGGCGGCCGCTCGGTAGGTCGAGCCTGCGGCCGAAACCCAGACGTCCTTGCTCATCGTGCCGTCGGCAACCCAGCCGACGAAGGTCTTCAGGAAGTTCTTCGTGCCTTCGTCCAGCGGCGCCGGCTTTCCGTCAGAGCCGATATAGTTGCCGCCATAGGCGAGGTTCGGGCCGCTGAGGCGATGGCCGGAGCGGTCGAGCGCCATCGGGAACGGCACCTGCTGGTTTTCGGCCACCTGCTTGGCCGCCTTCGCCCAATCGTCCCAGGTCGCGTCCTTGCCGGGGATCGCGACGCCGGCCTGCTCGAACAGCGTCTTGTTGGCAAAACCGCCGGCGATCGTGATCTGGGTCATGAAGCCGGAGATCTGGTTCGAGCCGTCGGGGCGCATCCAGTCGGCCTGCGCGCCGAAATTTTCGTCCCAATAGGCGGGATCAGCAACCAGTGGGCGAAGATCGAGCCAGTGCTGGCTCTGGGCCTTGAGGTTGGTGACGCGGGCGATATCCGGGCCGTTGCCGGCTTCGAGCTGTACCGGCAGCTGCTCCTTGACGACGCTGTAGGAGACGTTGTCGAGGATCACGTTGATCCCGGGGTTCTCCTTCATGAAGCGATCTAGCAGGTCCTTCAGCACCTCGCCCTCGACGCCATCGGAATACCACATGATGCGCACGTCGCCAGCCATTGCCGCCGTCGACGTCAGAAGCCCGACGGCAAGCGCCGCGAGCATCGTTTTGGTCTTCTTCATTGTCCTTCTCCTCCACTTATCCATAGACGAGCGTCCTCCCGCTCGTTTGGGACGGCGCCGGCTCTCCCGGCCGGCGCAATTCCTGGTACCGTTACCGGGCGGCGAGCATGGTCGCCTCGCCGGCAACGGTGAAATCCTTGGTGGCGATCGTGCGCCCTTCCGCTTCGATCGAACCGTCCTGGCGGAAGACGACGCGGCCATAGTCGGGATCGTTGACGACAAGAGATCCGTTACCGGCTTCCTCGACCGCAAGAGCAGCAAATCTGGCTTCCGCGCCGGCGAGATCGGTGGCCTCGCAGACCCGGACAATCCAGCGCGTCCTGTGTCCGGCCTGGTGCAGCTCCGCATTGGCTGATGGGCCCTCGACAACCGGGACCAGTTCATTGCCGCCGATCAGGACAACGGCGCCGCGGCCGCTGCGCGCCAACGCCAGCCTGCCCTCGACCTTGCTTTCGTCGAACTCGGCGACCGGGAACCACGCATGGGTGAAATCCGGCTGCTCGCTGACGGTCGCAAAGTCGAGTACGGCCAGCCCCCTGTACTGGTGGGCACGAGGGAGGGTGCCGCAACCACCCCAATAGGATGGCCGGCCGTACCCGAACTGAATGGTTTCGCCCGGATGATTGATCCAGATCGCCGCCTCGGGGCGCTGGCCAAGGCGCAGGTGCAACACCGTTTCCTGGTAGCCCCACTCGTTCCAGCGATAATGCGCAGCCGAGCCCATGGCGAAGTGGCGGCCCTTGTAATGATAAAGCGCAGCAAAGCGGTTTTCTCCCTGGGCGAAACGCCATTCCTGGTGGCGAGCCTCGTCCTGGTGGCAGGCGACCGCAGCCAGTGTTTCCGGCACGACGAGGCCGTGGTCACGCAGGCAGACGGCAAGCTGTGGCAGCGAGTGGACGCGACGCCCGTACCAGCCCTTGCCCCAGAGCAGGCGGGCAACGCCCGAAAGTTCAAGCGAGCGGCCGGCGCAGAGCGTGTGCTCGTAGGAGCGACCTTGGGCTGCCGTTACCATGCCATGATGGGCCGAGCGGGCGATGATCTCGCAGAGACGGACAATACCGTTCTTGGAGCGGTCGGCGATATCGGCATCCGGCGATAGTGCGGCGAGCGCCGTCAGGCCCTTGAGGTCGATCGGGAAATAGGGCGCGGAGTTGAATTCCGCCATTTCCCAGGCCTCGAAGTGATCGAGCCAGGCGCGAACGCGGGCAGCACCAACGGCGCTCTGCTCGCTTCCCTTGCGGCCCGAGCGGCGGAAGGTCGCCTCGGGGAAGAGGTGGCCGGCAAGATAGGCCGCGGTGTGGAACAGCAGCGCGTGGTTTTCGGAGAAGTACCACTGCACGTCGTTGCCGGGTTCATCCATCCAGTAGCGGAAGTTCAAGATCGCTTGATCGATGCGGCCGCGGGTCGCCTCTCCAATGTCGCCGCCCCAGGCGGTGCGCGACCAGATGAGCGGTACCAGCGAGAAGTCGGCGCAGTCATGGCAATCCTCGATCGAGGGCAGAATCTCCTCGATCATCGCGTCCGTGTCGGCACCGCCGCGGCCGCTGGCGAGCCGCGCAAAGGCGCGGACCGTGTCACGTTCCGAGAAATCGGAAATCTCATCAAGCGTCTCGGTGATGCGGGCGGCGAGCGTTTCGGGAGATTTTCCCTGGCGGCCGGCATGGCAGATCTCGACACCGAGCGAGCGCGAGGCGACGAAGCCGTCGGCGTTGAGCGTGATGCGGAAATGGCGGAAATCCGCCGGGGTGTCCTCGGATGGGCCGATCGTCAACTTCTTGTCGCCGGCCTTCATCACGAAGTCGTGGTCGAAGCGTTCGGTCGACATGAAGTCACCTTCGACCGCGACATTGACCTTCACGTCGAGCGGCAGGGCGGCGGCGAAGAGAAGCGTGATGTCGCCCTCGAAATAGGCGGTACGGTCAAAATGCATGCCGTCGAGTGCAGCTTCGATGTCGGCGGCCGCTTCGCTCGGGCATGGGACAGGAAGCGCCACGCGCGCCGCCGGGCCGGAGAGATAATCGAACTGGAAGAAGTAGCGCGCGTCGCGTTCGGCGAGGTCGTCGAAGAAGATCGTGACCTCGTTGAGACCGGCGTCGAGCGGCAGCTCGAATTCGGCCTTGGCCTCGAGGTTGCGGCTATAGGGCGCCATCCAGCCGATCTCGGTGCCGTTCAGGAAGAGCACCGCGCCACCGCAGGTGCCGAGGCGGATCTTGGCGGTGCCCGCCGTTTCTGCCTCGATCGAGGTGCGGGCCCAGGTCGCAAGTCGTGTCGGCCGGAACCAGAAACCGGAGAGATCGAGCCGCGGCGAGCCGAAGGGCAGCCACCAGCGCGTGGCTTCGAACGCGCCGCGAACCTCCGGCCGCTTGCCGCGATAGGTCTCAGCGAAGATCGTCCGGCAGGGATACTCGTGCGGAATGAAATTCTTGTGTTTGGTCAGGAAGAAGAAGGGGTCCATTTCGCCCTTCATCGGCTGATCCGGCACGTCGAAGCGTTCCTCGGCGATCGCACCAAGCTGCCAGTAGCCGATGGCCTGGCCCGGAACGAGGCTCTTCTTCAGATGGAAAATCGTATCGCTCATTTCAGCTCAGCCAAGGCTACGGGGGTGACGTCGTTGTATTCCTGGTTTTCGCCGGTCATACCCCAGACGAAGGCGTAAGGGCCGGTGCCGGCGCCCATGTGGATAGACCAGGCCGGAGACAGCACCGCGTCACCGTCGGCGACGATCAGGTGCCGCGTTTCGTCAGGCTCTCCCATCACGTGGACGATCCGGTCCTCGGGGGCCATGTCGAAGTAGCAATAGGCTTCCATCCGCCGCTCGTGCACATGCGGCGGCATGGTGTTCCAGGCGCTGCCCTCGGCCAGATCGGTAATGCCCATCAAAAGCAGGCAGGAAGGCATGACTTCCGGATGGATGTACATGACGAGGCGGCGCTTGTTCGAGCGCTTGACGTCGCCAAGCTCCAGCGCCTTTGCTTCCGCCCTCTTGATCAGCCGGTGCGGCAGATCGGCGCCGGCGGGCACGGAGTTCATGTAGAAGCGTGCCGGTTTATCGGCGGTTTCGCTCGAAACGACGATCTCCTTCGCGCCGCGCCCGATATAGAGCACGTCGCGATTTTCGAGCACGAAGCTCTTGCCGTCGACGGTAATCGTGCCGGTGCCACCGAGATTGGCAATGCCCATCTCGCGGGCCGTAAGCAGATAGGGCGTGCCGATATCGGCGCCGGAGCCGAAGGAAACGCTTTTCGTCTTCGGCATCGCGCCGCCGAGGATCAGCCGGTCGACATGGGTATAGGTGAAGTTCACCGTATCAGCGGCAAAGAGGTCGCTGATCAGGAACTCGCGCCGAAGCCGCGCCGTGTCGTAAGCCTTGATGTCTTCGGGATTGGCCCCGTAGAGAACCTTCATCGTCATGCTGCCTGTCCTTCCGCGCCGACATGCTGCAGGGCCTCGCAGAGGCACAGGATTGCCAGTGCCTGGCCGTAGCCGGTCGGCTGAATTGGGATGTCCTTGTAGAATTGCAGGTCGTGGCCCATGCGCGTTCCATAGGAGACGTTGAGCACAGTGCCGCTTTCATCGATGTTGTGCATTACCGCCTCAAGCGCACGCATGCCGGCGGCTCTCCAGGCGGGCGTGCCGTAACCGAGGCGGTAGCCCTTGAGCAGGCCGTAGCCGATGCCAGCCGTTGCAGAGATCTCTTCATAAGATGAAGCGTCGTCGAGCAGCGTACGCCATGCCCCGGAGGTCGTCTGCAGCGGCAGCAGCGCCTCGACTTGAGTGACGAGCACCCCGCGCAGGTACTCCTTGACCGGAGCGGCGATCTCCGCGAGGTCGAAGAGGTCGAGTATGCCGGCGGTGATCCAGGCATTGCCGCGAGCCCAGCGGGCGCGGGCGAAATTGTGCCGGCCATCGAAGGTCCAGCCGTGGAACCAGAGACCTGACTGGGTATCGGCGAGATAGCGGGCATGGACAAGGAACTGCCGTGACGCCTCGTCGACGAGTTCCCGCCGGCCGCTTACCTGGCCGTAGGAAGCGAGGAAGAGGGCGACCATGTAAAGCGTGTCGTCCCAGAGCTCGTTGTCGTTGACCTTGTCGGAGACGTGATGCTCGAAACCGCCTTCGGGCGTCCGGCCCATTTCGTTCACGACCCGGTTCGCCCACTCGTCGAGCAGCGGCTTCCAGCGCGGGTTTCCGGTTTTAGCCCAGAGCACCGAGAGGCCGAGCATGGGTGCGGTCGTGTTGACATTGAGCTCCGGAAGGCCGGCGGCAAGGCGCCCTTCGTACCAGCTCTCGATGAGCTCCCGGATGTCGTCGCGGCCGGTAAACAGCCAGAGCTTGATCAGGCCGTAAAGGCCGACGCCCTGCGGCCACTCCCAACTGTCGAAACTGATGTAGTCGCCCGCTGTCCCGTCGAGATTCGGTTCGTCGAAGCGGCCGTCGTGCTTGAGACCGGTCATGCCGCCGACAAGGCGATCGAGACCCATGCGAATATCGTGGGCGTTGAGGCCCATGGCACTCCTCCTCCTTAAGCCGCTCTTCCCTCGGCTTCTTGAGGAGATAAAGGCATGACGTTTCTTCTTGCGCAACATGAAAATTTTTCCCATTATCGCGACTATGGAGGATCGCATGGTCGCAAAACCGCTGCCGGGCAAGCGTGGCAAGAAAAGCAAGAAGGTTCGGCTGGAGGATATCGCCGAAGCCTGTGGTGTTTCCTTGAGTACCGCTTCCCGGGCGCTTGCCGGGGAAAAGGGCGTGCGCGCGGAAATCCGCCAGCGGGTGCTGGAGGCGGCGAAGAACGCGAACTACATGATCCCGACGGCCGTCGCCGGACAGAAGGTCATCGTTGCCGCATCGAGCGCTGCGATGATCGACTATGTGCGCAACCAGTTTACCCACTACGTGCTGGAAGGCTTGAAGGAGCGGGCCCAGGCGCTCGACCTAGAAATCGTCACCCGGCCTATCGCGAACCAGAGCGAAGAACTGGCGGTACTCGCCGAGGCAGAGGAGGACGAACAGGTCGCGGGCCTTCTGTTTCTCACGATCGACGACGAGGGGATGCTTGCCGCCACCCGCAGTTTCGACAAGCCGGTCGTGCTGTTGAACAGCGACGACCCATATATGCGACTATCGAGCGTCACCCCCTGCAATCGCTCGAGCGCGCGGCTTGCGACCGACCATCTGATCGAGCTTGGGCACCAGCGCATCCTGTTCCTGATGCGGCCGGGGCGCCGCACGATCGAGCGGCGGTACGAAGGCTGGCGCGATGGACTGCTGGCGAAGGGCTTGCCTGTCGATGACGACATGCTCGTCACCGTCGAAGACTGGCTCCCGGAACTGGCAATGCAGGCGATCATGCAGCGGATCGGCGACCGGGGCCTGGATTTCACCGCGGTGCTCGCGGCCGGCGACAGCTTGGCCGTCGGCGCCATGCTGGGCATTCAGCAGAAGGGCTTTTCGGTTCCGGGCGACGTCTCCGTCATGGGCATGGACGACCTGCCACAAGCGGCGTTCCTCAACCCGCCATTGACCACAATGCATATCCCGATGCGCGAGATTGGTTCGGTCGCACTCGACCTTTTGCGCGACACACTCTCTGGCATTCCGGCACCGCCGCGGCGGGTGGAGCTTGCCTGTCATTTGGTCGAGCGCTCGTCTACCGGCACCGCTCGGTCTATTGGACCCCTGGCCCGCCGATCCTCAGGTGCCTAAGGTCTTCGTGCGTCCTTACAATCTGGGCGCCCGCTCGATCCATGGCACACCTCGTCTCGCGAATGCGGAGGACGGTCTTAGTTGCCTGCGCCACCCTTCACCATTTCGCGCAACGCATCTTCACCTCGCACGCCGGTTCGAAAGAGCTCTATCAGCGTTCGGGCAAGCATGTCCGCTTCGTCACTGTCGCTTGCTATGCGTCTCGCTTCCAATTCACGATCCAATATTCGTTGGAGCGTATCGAGATCATCAGACGAGAGTGGAAGGGAATAGAAGCCGGTGCTGGGGCACATAACGCTACCTCCCTCTGGTCGATCGAATTGCGCGCTGCGCACGCCAACCCCGTTTCGATCTCGCGTTGTTCGATGGGGAAATCAGCGCTTTGTCCTCCAGCAGCCCGGCGCGGCGGGCCGCCCTCACAAATACGCGCCTTGCTTCGTGCGGCTGCCTCCAGCCGTCCAGGACGTCGCGGCAGACCCGATAGGCTGCGCGATAGGTTTGCCCTCTCGCGCCTTCGGGCCACTGGTCGCGAAGACATTCCAGTGCTTCCCAGGAATTGGCGACAACCCGCTCGCCGGTTGAGCTCAGGCGCAGTCTCACTGGAACGGGAAACTGAATATCGCTCATCGTCTACTTCGCCCCAAAGGTTACATCGTTTTGCTGTTTCCGGTTTGCGCACGCGCACCGACTTCGCTACCGGCGACGATCGCCTCCGCGTCTGGTGCGAGAAGATTGGCCCGTTGCGCGAAGGCGACAAATGTTGCGCGAGCGGTCTCGACATCGATTTCGCCGGCAAGTGCTGCTTTGCAAGCATTGAGCGCTACGGCGTGCTTCGCATTTCGCTTCGATGGCGGCCACTCGTGCAGCCAGGCATAGGCCTCTCTCACGCTGCGGATCTCAGCCGGAAATCCGAGCCCCACGAGGATTGTGACTGGGTGTTGAAAGCAATCGAGTTTCATCGTTCTTCTCCACGCGACATTGAATTCGACGTCGTGCATTGACCAACCACCTACCAGGTCACCGGCAAGTGATCCGACCCGGCGAGACAGATCGAGCGTTATCGTGCCACTGGCTGCCGGCGGCATTCCGGCTCCCGCCGCACCAAAGAATCAGGCGCAGCGCATCTTGCAACGGTGCTACCGACTATCCGCCCCATCGGGCGCGCACGTTTCGTTTCCGTCAGAAGTCCATGCCGGCTGCCGGCATCGGCGGCACGGGCGCCTCCTTCTTCGGCTTCTCGGCGACCATTGCCTCGGTGGTAATCAGCAGGCCAGCGATCGAGGCCGCGTCCTGCAGCGCGGTGCGAACCACCTTGACCGGGTCGATCACGCCCTGAGCATAAAGATCACCGAACTCGTTGGTCTGGGCGTTCCAGCCATAACCAAATTCGGTCTTTTCACGCAGCTTGCCGACAATGATCGAGCCTTCGGCACCCGCGTTCTCGGCGATCTGGCGCACCGGCGCCTCGATTGCGCGGCGAACTAGGTCGATGCCGTGCCTCTGGTCGGCATTCTCGGCCCGGGTGTTGTCCAGTGCTTTGACCGCCCTCAGCAAAGCGACACCACCTCCCGGCAGCACGCCCTCCTCGACGGCCGCCCGCGTGGCATGCATCGCGTCGTCGACGCGGTCCTTACGTTCCTTCACCTCAACCTCGGTCGAACCGCCGACGCGGATGACGGCAACGCCGCCAGCAAGCTTGGCCAGTCGCTCCTGCAGCTTTTCGCGATCGTAGTCCGACGTGGTTTCCTCAATTTGCGCCTTGATCTGGGCGACACGGCCCTGAATGTCGCTCTTCGAGCCAGCGCCGTCGACGATCGTGGTGTTGTCCTTCTCGACCACGACGTTCTTGGCACGGCCAAGCATGTTGAGCGTGACGTTTTCGAGCTTGATGCCGAGGTCTTCGGAGATGACCGTGCCACCCGTCAGGATGGCGATGTCTTCGAGCATGGCCTTGCGGCGATCGCCGAAGCCCGGAGCCTTGACAGCAGCGATTTTCAGGCCGCCGCGCAGCTTGTTGACGACGAGCGTCGCCAGCGCCTCGCCCTCGACATCCTCGGCGATGATAAGAAGAGGTTTTCCGGACTGAACAACCGCTTCGAGGACCGGAAGCAGTGCCTGCAGGTTCGAGAGTTTCTTCTCATGGATGAGCACGTAGGGTTCTTCGAGCTCAACCCGCATCTTGTCGGGGTTTGTGATGAAATACGGCGAGAGATAACCGCGGTCGAATTGCATGCCTTCGACGACTTCCAACTCCGTCACCGCGGTCTTGGCTTCCTCGACGGTGATCACCCCTTCGTTGCCCACCTTTTCCATCGCTTCTGCGAGGAAGCGGCCAATCTCGGTGTCGCCATTGGCTGAGATGGTACCAACCTGGGCGATTTCGTCGTTCCTGGTGACTTTGCGGGCGTTCCGCCGCAGTTCCTCGACTAGAGCTTCGACTGCTTTGTCGATGCCGCGCTTCAGATCCATCGGGTTCATGCCCGACGCCACGGCCTTGGCACCTTCCTTGACGATCGCCTGCGCGAGGACTGTTGCGGTCGTGGTACCGTCACCAGCGACGTCACTGGTTTTCGACGCTACTTCGCGCACCATCTGGGCGCCCATGTTCTCGAACTTGTCCTCAAGCTCAATTTCTTTGGCAACGGTTACGCCATCCTTAGTGATACGGGGCGCGCCGTACGACTTGTCGATGACGACGTTGCGCCCCTTAGGGCCGAGCGTGACCTTGACGGCATTGGCGAGAATATCGACGCCGCGCAGCATCTTCTCACGGGCGTCGGAATGGAATCTCACTTCCTTGGCAGCCATTTTTCTACTCCTTTCTGATGCGACATTCCGCTTCTGGCATGGGCCCGGATCGGCATTAGGCCGCGTTTCTCGCTGCGGTGTCGACCTCGATCACGCCCATTACGTCGGATTCCTTCATGATCAGGAGATCCTCGCCATCGAGCTTGATCTCGGTGCCCGACCATTTGCCGAAGAGAATGCGATCCCCCACCTCGACATCGAGCGGTCGCAGTTGTCCGCTGTCGTCGCGCGCGCCCGGGCCGGCGGCAACGACCTCGCCCTCCTGCGGCTTTTCCTTCGCGGTGTCTGGGATGATGATGCCGCCGGCCGTTTTTTTCTCGGCCTCGAGGCGACGAACCAAGATACGGTCATGCAAGGGACGGAACATCATGTCGGTCTCCTCATAGACAAAGAGAATTTCAAGAGGTCCTCCGCGCCGCATTCGGAACGAAACCGACGCGGGGAGCTGATGCTTTCGGCATCGCTCGAACAACGATCTGGTTTCTGATTTTTCGAGTTTCAAGAGGGTGGCTCGAGTTTTTTAGCACTCGCTCCTATCGAGTGCTAACACTATGAATTCACAGCGCCATTTTACGGCGATCCCGCTCGACTTTGGCTTATCTCCCCCCTTGACGCCGTAAAATGGCATCCCCAAATCATTTTTGTCGACGCCCATGTGGGGTCGGCATGGTCAGGGAGCGCCAAGCTTCTTGGCGTTCCCTCGTATCTATGTTGCTCTACGGAGGATGTAGCTATGAGAACAAATCTCGACTTTACCCCCTTCTACAGGTCAAGCATCGGCTTCGACCGCATGTTCGACCTGCTCGAAAACGCCAGCCTCAACGCTGACAACTGGCCGCCTTACAACATCGTCAAACTCGGCGAAGACGCATACCGCATCGTCATCGCGGTGGCTGGTTTTGCCGAGGATGAACTGACGATCACCCACGAGGCGAACATGCTCGTGGTCAACGGCGCGAAGTCGGAGGATGAGCAAGTCCAGTACCTGCACCAGGGCCTCGCTGTGAGGCCGTTTGCGCGCCGATTTGAACTCGCCGATCATGTCATCGTCGAGGGGGCAAAGCTCGAAAACGGGCTTCTGGTCATCAATCTCAAAAAGGAAGTCCCTGAGGAGATGAAGCCGCGTCGGATCGCCATCCAGGCCGAGCCGACGAAGCCCGCTTCGAAACAGATCGAAGGCGACAAGGCAGCTTAGTGTTACGCGCCCTGCTCGATCCTCGGTTGTTGCCGAACGACCGAGGAAGCAGGTGACAAAAGGAGACAAGGAAACCGAAGAAAGGGTCAAGCCATGAGTGTACGTGATCTGATCCCTTGGAGCCGTGGCAGCAGCCAGGTTCCGAACGTGTATCGCGGCGATGACATGGATCCATTCCTGTCGCTGCACCGCAATGTCAACCGTCTGTTCGACGAAGTCTTCCGCGGTTTCGGCTCGCCATCGTTGTTCGGTGATACGCCCTTCAATGGCGCGTGGCCGCACGTGGAGATCGAGGAGAATGACAACGAGATCCGGATCACAGCTGAGGTTCCGGGCACCGATCCAGACGCCGTTGAGGTGCTGCTGGAAGACGGTTTGCTTACGCTTCGCGGCGAAAACAAAAGGGAGACCGAGGACAAGGATCGCCGCTTTAGCGAGCGCTACTACGGGCGCTTCGAACGGCGGCTGGCTGTTGGTCGTCAGGTCGATGAGGATAAGGTTACCGCTACGTTCAAGAACGGTCTGCTCGCAGTGACCCTGCCCAAGACCGAAAAGGCGCGAGCCAACGTCAAGCGGATCAAGATCGATCGCACCAAATAATACCGCTCGCCGCATGCCAGCCGGGTGGAGACGTGCCCGGCTGGTTACTGGTGCGAAGCGACGACGTCGATGCCGTAACCACTTGCTACAGATAGACATTCGATCGGGCGGTAGTACACATTATTCGCCTGTCACGTTATTCGCCTGTCACGCTCGAAGACCCTAATTGCTGGCTTTCGAAACAATGCTCTGCACTATCGGCGTATCCACCGCACAGCGAAGGAAGGCCCCTCTGGGCGGACCCCGCTAGTCCCCAGACAGGGTAAAGGCAGCCGAAGGCGAATTTTGACGTAATGGATCGCCGCGCGGCCTTACGACCTATCAAGTGCGACGGCGAACCGCGCTGGCGCGGCACGGGGCGGATACTCGAAAGGCTGGGGCAGTAAGCATGCCCAGCCCGAGCCATTCTAGGCCGGCGAGTGGTGACCGCCGGCGCCGGTCGTCGTCCCGAGTTGTTCATCCGCGGCCGTCGACATGCCCGCATCTCGGCACGCGTCAATGAACGCCTCGCGCGCAATAGCAACTGGCGTCATTCGATTTAGAGCGCGGCGGCACGTTTGAACTGCCCGATTGTATTTTCTGCCTCGATAGATATTCCAATCGCCTTCAAGGAAATCGAGCACGTCGTTGACAGAAGCGAAGACCTGTCGCGTCCCATCCTTCATTTGAACGGTAACGGACGTCATCCATACCAATTCCGGGTTGACCATGATGTCCTCCTTTCGCATTCAACCGGATGAAAAAGAAGTGAAGAAAATATCGGGCCGATCAGC
The DNA here is from genome assembly GCF_055710065.1 of Ensifer sp. VA4. Classification (NCBI taxonomy): domain Bacteria; kingdom Pseudomonadati; phylum Pseudomonadota; class Alphaproteobacteria; order Hyphomicrobiales; family Rhizobiaceae; genus Ensifer; species Ensifer sp. VA4. Next base: position 206,146 of record NZ_JBVQPO010000003.1, read on the forward strand.
GCGGATTTCAAGAACTTACCGTATCGCCGCCTTGACGCGAGCATGCGCTCCCGTCGCCCCGACTTCCCCGAGAAAACAGCAGGTCACAGCGGACCGCTAGTCGACGATGTGGTAGCCGCCGTCGACATAGAGCACCTGGCCCGTTATCAGCCGGGCGGCATCGTGGGCCAGGAAGGCCGTGGCAACGCCGACATCGTCGATGTCGACGAGTTCGCGCGACGGCGACTTGACCTTCGTCTTTTCGAGCAGCGCGTCGAATTCCGGGATACCGGAGGCGGCGCGGGTCGCAAGCGCTCCCGGCGAAATCGCATGGACGCGAATCCCCTTCGGACCGAGTTCCGAGGCAAGATAGCGGACCGCGCTTTCGAGGGCCGCCTTGGCGACGCCCATGATGTTGTAGTTTTCCACCACCACTTGTGAGCCGTAATAGGTCATGGTGAAGAGCGTGCCGCCGTTCTTCATCAGCGGCTCGGCGAGATGGGCCATGCGGATGAAGGACCAGCAGGATATATCCATGGTCTTCAAAAACCCCTCGCGCGGGACATCGACCACGCGGCCGCCGAGCGTATCCTTCGGTGAAAAGGCGATCGAGTGCACAAGGAAATCGAGCTCTCCCCAGGTCCTGCCGATTTCCTCGAAGACCGCCTCCATCTGACCGGGAACGGCAACGTCGAGCGGCAGGAAAATCGGCGCTTCGATCTCATGCGCCAAGGGCTCCACATGGGGCTTTGCCTTGTCGTTCAGATAGGTGACGGCAACTTCCGCTCCGAAGGCACGAAAGGCGCGGGCGCAGCCCCAGGCGATCGACCGATCGTTGGCGATGCCGACGATCAGACCTTTGCGGCCGTCCAGTAGTTTGGCCTTTGCGACAGGAATGGACATGAATTGCCTCCGATGGATCAGGCAGAACGAGTTTTAAGGAGTGCCAGCGTGTGGCGCGCGATCATCAATTCCTCGTCGGTCGGGATGACATAGAGCGCGACGCGGCTTGAAGGCGTGGAAATCAGCGTGGCACCCGCCTCGTTCGCGGCCGAATCGAGTTCGGCGCCGAGCCAGGCGAGGTTCTGAGCGATACGCGCGCGGATTCCGGCGGAGTTCTCACCGACACCCGCCGTGAAGACGAAAGCATCGATGCCGCCGAGCGCAGCGGCAAGCATCCCGGCATTGAGCCCGCAGCGATAGAGGAAGTGATCGATAGCGAGCTTGGCGTGCGGATCCTCGCTTGCTAGAAGATCGCGCATGTCGTTCGACACGCCGGACAGCCCCTTGAGGCCTGCCTCATGATAGAGCAGATCTGAAACAGCCTTTGCGCTCATGCCGCGCTGTAGGATCAGGTAGAGCACCACGCCCGGATCGAGCTGGCCAGGCCGCGTTCCCATCGGCAAGCCGTCGAGCGCGGTGAAGCCCATGGTGCTCTCGATACTATGTCCATCGCGCAGGGCACACATCGACGCACCACTGCCGAGATGCGCAACGATGACGCGGCCGTCTGCTACCTGAGGTGCGACATCGCGCAGGCGCTCCGAGATGTACTCGTAGGAAAGTCCGTGGAAGCCATAGCGCCGGACGCCGTCATCGTAGAAGCTGCGCGGCATGGCGTAGCAGTTCACCGCTTCCGGGTGGCCGTGGTGGAAAGCGGTATCGAAGCAGGCCACCTGCGGCACGTCCGGATTGATCGCCATCGCCTGGCGGATCGGCGCCAGGTTGTTCGGCTGGTGCAGCGGGGCAAGGTCCTGGTAGCTCGCAAGGCGTTCGAGCACGGAGGCGTCGATCAGCACCGGCTCGGCAAAGTCGGGGCCGCCATGCACCACCCGATGGCCGACTGCACGCAGCGTGAAGCCTTCGAGGGTCAACAGCCAGTCCCGCGCCGCTGCAATGGCCGCCGGCAGGTCGCCAACGACGTCGGCTTTATAGCTTCGGTCGACGAGCACGGTTCCATCAGCCGCTTTCGCCTGCAGGCGTGGTTGCGTACCGATGCCGCCGATCTGCCCCTTCACCCGGCGTTCGAGGCCAGCATCGGTGATCTCGAAAACCTGAAACTTCAGGCTTGACGATCCGGCATTGACGACGAGAAGCGCGTCCATGGTCACACCGCCGCGACTTTTGGCGTGCGGCGCCGCGCCGCATAGAGCGAGGCGACGGCACAGGAGGCGAGGCGCGTCCGCACCGAGTCCGCCCGCGAGGTCAGCACGATCGGCACCCGCGCGCCAAGCACGATGCCGGCGGCGTCGGCATGGGACAGGAAGGTGAGGTTCTTCGCCAGCATGTTGCCGGCCTCGAGATCGGGCACCACCAGGATCTGCGCTCGCCCGGCAACAGGGGAAACTATGCCCTTAATTTTCGCGGCCTCCGGATCGATCGCATTGTCGAAGGCAAGCGGGCCCTCGAGAACGCCGCCGGTGATTTGGCCGCGCTCCGCCATCTTGCAGAGCGCAGCCGCCTCGATCGTCGAGGGGATCTTCGTTGTCACGGTCTCGACGGCCGAAAGAATGGCGACGCGCGGCTCGCCAAGACCGATCGTCACCCAGAGGTCGATGGCGTTCTGCACGATGTCGCGTTTGGCTTCGAGGTCCGGGAAGATGTTGATGGCGGCATCGGTGATGAAAAGCGTCTCGGCATGGCCCGGCACGTCCATGATGAAGACGTGGCTGATCCTTCGATCGGTCCTGAGGCCGGTCGCAGAGGCCGCGACCTCGCGCATCAACTCGTCCGTATGCAGGCTTCCCTTCATCAGCAGCTCGCCGCGCCCCTCGCGGATCATCGCCACCGCCTTTGCCGCCGCCGCATGGCTGTGCGGCACGTCGACGATCTCGTAGCTTCCGAGCTCGAGCCGGTGTTCGGCAGCGACGCTACGGATCTTCGCTTCCGGGCCGACGAGCACGGGTTTGATCAATCCCGTTTCGGCGGCTTCAAGCGGCCCACGCAGCGAGGTCTCGTCGCAAGGGTGTACGACGATGGTGACCGCTGGCGTCTCATCTCGCGCGGCGGCAATCAGGCGATCGTATTTGGACTGCTCAAGTGGCAGTGCGGCTACCTCGGACACGTCGAAACTCCTTCTTCAATCAGGATGCGGCGCGAGTGCGGGCGGGTTTGCCGCCATTGATCGCAACCGGCGGCTCGCTTTCCAACTGGAAAAGCGACGCCACTCGTTGCAGCCGCTCGGCTGCGAGACCTGTCAGCGCACCGGAGGCTTCCAGCACCTCGCGAAGGGCGGTGAAGGCGGCGCGACGCTGCTCGACTGCTTCCGGCAGCAACTTCGGAAGCGCCGCAAGGGCGGCGTCCTCGTCGATCAGCAGCATGAAGTATTGCTCGCGCATCACCGCCTTGAATTCGGCAAGGGTCAACTGCCTGGCCGAGGGGTGCGCACGGCGAAGCCTGCGAACGGCCTCAAGTCCGCGTTCGTCCGCACCGCCACGCGCCATGCCGACGAAGATCAACGCCCGGGCAAGCGCTTCACATGTGGCGCCGTCTGCCAACTTGGCCCTAAGCTCGGCGATCCGCGCCTCGACGAGCGCTTGATGCAGCAGGCTCTTCTCGGCCTTGCGCGGCGGCTGGTCCGAATTCCTGTCGATCCCGAGTGCGGCCTGCAGGGTCGGCGAACCGTAGATGGCGTGGAAACTCTGTTCCGAAAGGTACTCGGCCGTCCGCCGCCAAGCGTCGAGGCCGTCCACGATCTGATGCGACAGAGCCTCCTGCCAGGCAATGAACGGGTTGCCCGCGTCCGCCGGTTCGCGGTTTTCGCGAACGAGGTCCGCAAGCGCTGAAGTCCAGGCCATGAAGGGATTGTCCGGCCCGAACAGCGCATATTGCAGCCGCAACGGATGCATGTTCCGCATCGCCTCGGCGACGGGTGGCGTCGCTGCTGCCTTGACCATCGGCTGCAGATAGGTGCGATAGAGCGCCAGATTGACTTCCGAAAGCTTCGCGGCGGCGGCGAAACGACGCTCGTCCTCGATGTCGTTGCCGCCAAGCGCCCGGATATCGTCGAGCGTTCTCGCCTCGCAGCGCATCAGCCATTCGCCGGAGACGAGATCCCTGCCCTCCGCGACATTGCCCGCCGGCGTCAGCACCGCTTCATATAGGCCGGGGGGCAGCACGTCGATGAAATCGATGTTGGAGGCAAATTCGTCATGTTCCTTCCGGGCGACGCCGGCGGACACGAAAATGCCGAGATGCCCGACTGTCTCGTGAACGGTATAGACGATCGTCTGGCCGTAGGCGCGGATCTCGTCGACGCTGTCGTAGAGGTCGAGGATCCAGCCGAGCGCCTGCTGCGGCGGGGTGATGTTGTCTCCCTTCGAGCAGAACACGACGATTGGCGAACGGATGTTGCGAAGGTCTATCGCGGTGCCGTCCGACGTGCGGATTTCGCCGGCGGCGAGCTTGTTGCCGACGAAGAGTTCATCGACGATGAACTGCATCTCCTCGGCATTCAGCGTCACGTGCCCGCCCCACCAGCGTTCGAAGCCGAGGTAGCGGGCGGCCTCCGTGTCGATCTTCGAATAGAGATTGTATTGTTTGGTCCAGAGCGTATTGGCCGGGTTCTGGTTCTCGAAATTCTGCACCAGCCAGGCCCCGTCGAAGACACCGGCGCCGAGATCGCCGGTCAGTGCCGTCAGCCAGCTTCCCCCCAGAAGCCCGCCGGAATAGCGCATCGGGTTCTGCCCTTTAACGCCGGCCCAGTAAGAAAGCGGCGCGCCGGCAATGATGATCGGGCCGAAGAGCTCCGGCCTCAACGCGGCAACCATCATCACGGCCCAGCCCGCCTGGCAATTGCCGATCACACAGGGCTTTCCATCCGCGTCCGGATGGCGAGCGATCACGGTTTCGAGGAAGTGGGCTTCGGCAAGAACGATATCCTCGATCGTCTGCCCAGGAACCGGATCGGGAAGGAAGCCGATGAAATAGCAGGGATGGCCCGCCTTCATCGCCACGCCGATCTCGCTGTCCGCCTTGAAACCGCCGATTCCCGGGCCATGACCGGCACGGGGATCGACGACGACGAAGGGGCGCTTCGACGGATCGATCACGACGCCGTCGGGCGGAACGATGCTGACCAACGCATAGTTTACCGGCCGTGCGAGCGTGCGTCCGTCGCGAACGAGCCGGGCCTCGAACTCCAGCACGTGCGGCGCCGTCTGCGTCCTGTGCTCCTCGTATTGCGCACCGCGCTGCCGCATCACGTCAAGAAAGAGGATCGAGCGCTGCCAAGCATCGAGCGAATAGGAATAGGCATCGGCAAACGTCGGTATTGTCGGGATCGTGGGATGCTTGGGCATGGTGTCCACTCCTCGGTGCAATTGAAGGTCGGCCCCGTCGCCAAGGCCAATAGAACAACGCAATTGGTCTCGCATTGACCTTAGTCAAAGAGACAGGCGGCATGGCCGCAATATGAACTCGACATAGATGACCCGAGAACGTTTAACCGGGCCGCAGGAGCATATCAGTGGAGTATTACGGCGATTTGTCGCCGTAGCGATTTCTTCGCCCCTAAACCCGTCGAAGACGCATACGCATCGCCAACCGTTGGCGTTTCTTCGCAGTGCAGCATCATACAGAAAACGGCACCAGGCAAGACGGCCCTTGAAATTCAGGACGGAGCTTGCCAATTGGGGCAAAAACCACAAGGAGTTGCCAAGGCAATGAGCGAAACCGAAATGTCCGTAGAGAAACATGTCTTCGAAGCCGATGTGGCACGACTGCTCCATTTGATGGTGCATTCGGTCTATTCCGACAAGAACGTCTTCCTCCGCGAACTGATTTCGAACGCCGCGGATGCCTGCGAGAAACTGCGCTATGAAGCGATCGTCTCGCCCGAGCTGCTTTCCGGCGATCCGACCCCGCGCATCACCCTGACGCTCGATGAAGCGAACAGCCGCCTTGTCGTCGAAGACAATGGTATCGGCATGAGCCGCGATGAGCTCGTCGAGGCACTCGGCACGATCGCTCGCTCGGGTACCCGCGCCTTCATGGAACGCATCGAGGCCGCGCAGGGCAAGGAAGGCGCACAGCTTATCGGTCAGTTCGGTGTCGGCTTCTACTCCGCCTTCATGGTCGCCGATAAGGTCGACGTCGTGTCGCGCCGCGCAGGTTCTGAACACGCCTGGATGTGGTCCTCCGACGGCAAGGGCAGCTACACCGTTTCTGCGGCCGAACTTGCGGATGCTCCGGCGCGCGGCACGCGCATCACGCTCCATCTGATGGAGGATGCCAAGACCTATACGTCGCGCTGGACGGTCGAGCGCATCGTCAAGGATCAATCCGGCCACGTGCCGGTGCCTATCTCCATTCTGGAAAAGCCCGGCGCGGAACCCGTTCAGGTCGGCGACGGCACCGCGCTCTGGACCAAGCAGAAGAGCGAGATCAGCAAGGAAGACTATGCGGACTTCTACCGCGGCGTAGCCGGGCAGTATGACGACCCTGCCCTGACGGTACACTTCCGCGCCGAAGGCCGGCATGAATATACGGCCCTTGCCTTCGTGCCCGGCTCGAAGCCCTTCGACCTCTTCGATCCGGACCGCAAGGGAAGGATGAAGCTCTACGTCAAGCGCGTCTTCATCACCGACGAGGCGGAATTGCTGCCGCGCTACCTGCGCTTCGTGCGCGGCCTCGTCGACACCTCGGATCTGCCCTTGAACGTCTCGCGCGAGATGATCCAGGAAAGCCCGCTGCTCGCAAGCATCCGCAAGGGTGTCACCAACCGCGTGCTGACTGCGATCGAAAAGCTGGCGGAGAGCGAGCCAGAGACCTTCGACAAGATCTGGGAAAATTTCGGCAGCGTGCTCAAGGAAGGCATCTACGAGGATTACGAGCGCCGCGAACAGCTGGTCGCGCTGTCACGCTTCCGGACCACCACCTCGGACGAGGGCCGGCGCAGTCTCGCCGACTACGTCAAGGACATGAAGGAAGGCCAGTCGGCAATCTATTATCTGACGGGCGACAATCTCGGCCAGCTCAAGGCCTCGCCTCAGCTCGAGGGCTTTCGCGCTCGCGGCATAGAAGTGCTGCTTTTGACCGATCCGGTCGATAGCTTCTGGGTGACGTCCGCCCCCGACTTCGAGGGTAAGCCCTGGAAGTCGATCACCCAAGGTGCTGCCGATCTCAGCAATATCGCCAAGCCCGAAGGTGGCAAGGAAGAGGCGCCGCAGGCCAGCCAGTTGGTCATCGACTTCGTCGCCTTCGCCAAGGAAACGCTCGGTGCGGCCGTCTCCGACGTCCGCACGTCCGACCGTCTGACGGAAAGCGCCGTCTGCCTGGTCGCGCCGGAGCACGGTCCCGATCGCCAGCTCGAAAAGATGCTTCAGGGCGCCGGCCGTCTCGAAGACGCGGCCAAGCCGATCCTCGAAGTCAATCCGAACCATGCGCTGATCACCGCAATGGCCGCCAGCCCCGCCGGCGATACCGCGTTTCGGACGGACGCGGTTCAACTCCTGCTCGACCAGGCGCGCGTGCTCGACGGCGACAAGCCGCAGGATCCGCGCGCCTTCGCCGAACGGCTATCGCGCGTCTTCGATCGCGCACTCAAAGCCTAAAACAAAGATCCCCGGAAATCTCCGTGATTTCCGGGGCTTCTTGCCGTTTCCTTCAGCAGCGCCTTAACTTGCGCCTTTGCCGCCTTACGTAGCGCTAGTTCGCCTTCGCGACTTGCATCCCGATTTCCGCCAGCACCTCGTCGGTGTGTTCTCCTAGCCGCGGCACGCCGCGGTCAAGCGCAAGTTCGGCACCGGAAAAGCGGATCGGAGTCCTGACACCCGGTGATGTACCGGCAGCAGCGCCCGAATGCGGCGTATCCACTCGCATCTGCCGATGCGCGATCTGCGGATCGGCAAAGACGTCGGCGACCGTGTTGATCGGCCCGCCGGGCACGCCGGCATCTTCCAGCATCTTCAACAGCGCGTCGCGTTCGATCTTTGCGGTCTCCGCGGCCAACTCCGGGGTCAGCGTCTCCCGGTTCTGCACCCTGAGCGCATTGGTCAGGTAACGTTCGTCGGCCGCGAGGTCGGAACGCCCGAGCAATGCGCAGAACTTCACGAACTGCCGGTCATTGCCGACAGCGACGATCAGGTGGCCGTCGGAGGTCGGGAAGACCTGATAAGGCGCTATGTTCGGGTGCGCATTGCCGAGCCGGCGCGGCGCCTTGCCGGAAACCAGGAAGTTCAGCGCCTGGTTGGCGAGCACGCCGGTCATGCAGTCGAGCAGTGCCATGTCGATCTGCTGCCCTTCGCCGGTGCGTTCGCGCTGGGCTAGGGCCGCCTGGACGGCAATCACGCCGTAGAGGCCGGTGAAGATATCGGCGAAGGCGACGCCGATCTTCTGCGGCTCGCGATCCGGTTCGCCGGTCAGGTCCATGATGCCGCTCATACCCTGGACGATATAGTCGTAGCCGGCACGATGGGCATAGGGACCATCCTGGCCGAAGCCGGTGACCGAGCAATAGATCAGCCGTGGATTGATCTTCTTCAGGCTCTCATAATCGAGGCCATATTTGGTGAGCCCGCCGACCTTGAAGTTTTCCAGCAGAACATCCGACTGCGCCGCCAGCCGGCGCACCGCCTCCTGCCCCTCCTCCGTCGTGAAGTCGAGCACCACGGAGCGCTTGCCGCGGTTGCAGGCATGAAAGTAGGCGGCGTCGAGCTTCTCGCCATCCTCGCCCGCGACGAAGGGCGGGCCCCAGGTGCGGGTGTCGTCACCTGCCGGGCTTTCAACCTTGATGACGTCGGCACCGAGATCGGCCAGCGTCTGACCGATCCAGGGGCCCGCGAGGATGCGGGCGAGTTCCAGGACACGAATGCCTTTCAGCGGCGCTTCCATGATCGTGCCGCTCAGAAGAAGGCCTGGAGGCCGGTCTGGGCGCGGCCGAGGATCAACGCATGAACGTCATGCGTACCCTCGTAGGTGTTGACGGTCTCGAGGTTCACCATATGGCGCATGACCTGGTATTCCTCGGAGATGCCGTTGCCGCCGTGCATGTCGCGCGCCATGCGGGCGATATCGAGCGCCTTGCCGCAGTTGTTGCGCTTGACGATCGAGATCATCTCCGGGGCCATGCGGCCTTCGTCCATCAGCCGACCGACGCGGAGTGATCCCTGCAGGCCGAGTGTGATCTCCGTCTGCATGTCGGCGAGTTTCTTCTGGAAGAGCTGCGTCTGTGCGAGCGGACGGTTGAACTGCTTGCGGTCGAGGCCGTACTGGCGCGCGGCGTGCCAGCAGAACTCAGCGGCGCCGAGCGCGCCCCAGGAAATGCCGTAGCGCGCGCGGTTGAGGCAGCCGAACGGACCCTTGAGGCCTTCCACATTCGGCAGCAGCGCCTCTTCGCCGACTTCGACATTGTCCATGACGATTTCGCCGGTGATCGACGCGCGCAGCGACAGCTTGCCCGCGATCTTCGGGGCGGAAAGGCCCTTCATGCCCTTTTCGAGCACGAAGCCGCGGATGGCACCCCCATGGGTTTCCGACTTCGCCCAGACGACGAAGACATCGGCGAGCGGCGCGTTGGAGATCCACATCTTCGAGCCGACGAGGCGGTAGCCGCTCTCCGTCTTGATGGCGCGGGTCTTCATACCGGCCGGATCCGAACCGGCATCCGGCTCGGTCAGGCCGAAACAGCCGATCCACTCGCCGCTGATCAACTTCGGCAGATACTTTTGCTTCTGCTCTTCGGAGCCGTAGGCATAGATCGGATAGATCACCAGCGAAGATTGTACGCTCATCATCGAGCGGTAGCCGCTGTCGACGCGCTCGACTTCGCGTGCAACGAGGCCGTAGGCGACGTAGGAAGCGCCGACGCCGCCATAGGTGTCGGAGACGGTGACGCCGAGCAGGCCGAGTTCGCCCATTTCGCGGAAGATCTCCGGGTCGGTCGATTCTTCGCGGTAGGCGTCGATGATGCGCGGCTGCAGCCGGTCCTGCGCATAGGCCCGCGCGGTGTCGCGGATCATACGCTCGTCCTCGGTCAACTGATCTTCGAGGAGGAACGGATCATCCCATTGAAATTGCGTCTTGCCGGCCATGTTTCTCTCCCATCGGATTATTCGGCTGATGTTATCGCAAGGGGTGCAGGCCGTTTCAAACGAAATTGAGGCACCGCCTCATGCGCCCAGGGAATGGCCCCTCCTCCGACCCGGAACACCCCCGTGTTGCAAAATCGCTAAAATATGACGACAAGAGCTGAAGTCCTTCGGGCCGCCAATTCTCGCTGCCGAGCGGCCCAGTCAACGCAAGAGACCAAAAGCAAGCCACGACCATGGCCAACGACCGCCTCGAACGCTTCGCCCACAATCTCGACTGGAATCTGCTGCGCACCTTCGTCGTGCTTGTCGAGGAAGGCAGCATTACCGCAGCGGCAAACCGGCTGCTTCTGCAGCAGCCGGCCGTCAGCATGGCGCTGAAACGATTGGAGCAAACGGTTGGCCAGAAACTCATCGACCGGCGTCCCGGGCGCTTCAACCTGACGGACGCCGGCGCCCGTCTGCACGCTCAATGCCGCGACATCTTCGCCGCCGTCATACGCCTGCCGAACGTTCTGGAAACCGCCGGCGAGGAAATCACCGGCCACCTCAACATCCATTCCGTCAGTCACGCCCACAATCCTGCCTGGGACCGCAAGCTCGAAAGCTTCTTTCGGCTGCACCCGAAAGTGACGCTGTCGGTCACCATCGCGACGACTGTCGACGTACTGAGCGCGGTCGAGCGCAACGTTGCGACGATGGGCCTTTGCGACGGCAACATACCCGACTGGCTCAACAAGCGCTTCCACGTGCGCGAGCGCTATGCCCTCTATTGCGGGCGAAGTCATCCGCTGTTCGGCGTCGACGGCATCGACTTCAACGACCTCAGGGGCAATCCCTATATCGCCTTCATCGCCGACGTGCTGGGCGGCCAGCACATGAACTCGGTGACGGCGGTGCGCGCAATCGGCTCCTTCGGTCAGCAGGTCCGCGCCGTTTCCTGCAACGTCGAAGAGGTCATGCGGCTGATCGCCTCCAATGTCGGCATCGGCATGTTGCCCGATCACCTGGCGGCGCCGGCCGCGGCGGAGGGCCAACTTTGGCAGTTGCCGCCCTACACAGACCTGCCGACGACCGACGTCTTCCGCATCTCCAACCCCAACGCGATCCTCAATCCGGCTGAAGCCGCGTTTCTGGCCCATGTCGCCGACACGGAGCCACTCGACCACTGCGTCGATGAGATCGTCTGACTATCATCAGAATTGATAGCCACCTTTCCGGTTATAAATTTGAACGCAGATGGCAGCTTGCCTATGGTCTCGCCCACAACCAACGGAGGCGGGACATGCGCGAATACGATGTGGCAATCATTGGCGGCGGCATCGCCGGACTGTCGCTCGCCTATTTCCTGGCGCCACATCGCTCCGTCGTGGTGATCGAGCGGGAGGAAGGGCTCGGCTACCACAGCACCGGACGCTCGGCAGCAGAGTTCGTGCTGCGCTACAACGCGCCCGACGTTTGTGCGCTCGCGACCATATCCAAGTCCTTTTTCGACAATCCGCCCGAAGGATTCTCAGAGGTGGCGCTGCTCAAGCAGCGCGGCGGCGTCATGATCGCCAATGCCGAGAAGGTTGACCGCTTCGAGGAGGTCCTCCGGGCGGAACACCGCGCCAATCCTGAAATCCAGAGGCTGACCGTCGACGAGGTGATCGCGCGCGTGCCAATCCTTCGGCCGGACTATGTTGCCGCCGCCTACTACGATCCGCATTTCTGGGACATCGAGGTGGAAAACCTCGTGCAAGGCTATGTCCGGGGCGCGCGCCGCCATGGTGCGGCGATCATCGAGCGCTCGGACGTGCTGGCACCGCGCCGCGATGGCGACCGCTGGGTGCTGATGACGAGTGCTGGTGATGTCAGCGCACAGACGATCGTCAACGCCGCCGGCGGCTGGGCTGATCCGGTTGCCGACCTGTTCGGCGTTGCCCCCGTCGGCATCGTCCCACATCGCCGCACGGCGATCACCGTCGATCTTCCCGAAGGGATCGACGCGCTCACCTTGCCGGAAATCAACGAGATCGATGAAGACTTCTACATGAAGCCCGAGGGTGGGCGACTGCTCGCCTCGCCGGCCGACGCCACCCCTTGCGAGCCGGCCGACGTCCAGCCCGAGGAAATCGATGTCGCCTGGGCGGCGCATTATATCGAAGAGGCAACGACCGTCCCGGTTCGCCGCATCTTCAAGAGCTGGGCCGGCATGCGCAGCTTCTCACCCGACAAACTACCGGTCATCGGTTTTGCCCTCGACCGACCGGATTTCTTCTGGCTCGCCGGTCAGGGCGGCTATGGCATCTTGACCTCGCCCGCGCTTGGCGCCCTTGCCGCGAACCTCGTCATCGGCGCCACGGCGCCGGAAGGCTTTGACGCCGTCGGCCTCGACCCATCGAAATTCAGCCCGGCACGCTTCGAGAAGTACGGGATCGGTTCGTCGTCGGTCACGAGCCGATCGCCAGCAACCGGCGACGGCCGGCCGGATCACTTGCGCGCCAGGCTGAAGGAAAAATGGCTGCCGCGGTGATAGTCGAGCGCGTAGACCACCGGCAAGCCTGCCGCATTGAAACAGGTCTCGCGGATCAGCAGCGCCGGCCCGAAGTCGCGCAAATCGTTGCGCTCCACCACATCATCGGGAAGCATGACGGCAGAGACGATCGCAGCCGACATCCTGGGCCTGCTCCTGTGCTGATCCAAAAGATCGAGCAGTGAGCCGGTCCAATCGACATCATAGAGGCGCAACGGGATGATGCTGCGCGGGATGAAGTCGACGCAATAGAGGATCGGCTCGTCCTTGTGCAGCCGCAGCCGTTCGAGGCGGATCACCCGCTCGCCCGGCTGGAGCCGCAATTGCTCCGCCGTGATCGCATCAGGTGTTTCTTCCGCTACGGAGAGAACCTTGTTGGCCGTGGCGTAGCCATAGTGCCGGGCCATGTCAGTGACGCTTTCAAAGACGGTGATCGGGCGATCGACCCTGACGGCGGACATGGCCGAGACGAAGCGTCCCCGCCCGTGCTCGACATAGATGATGCTGTCCTGCTCGAGCAGCTTCAGCGCTTCGCGCAGCGCCGGACGCGAGATCTTGAAGCGCTGTGTCAACTGCGCCTCGGTCGGCAATTTGTCGCCGGGATTGAGCCCTTCGTCGCGAATCAGATCCGCGATGCGGTCGCGAAGCTGAATCACCAGTGTGCGCGTATCACGAAGGGGTTCGTCCAATTCCTCTCACTCCGCTGAACAATCACAAGCACGTTCTTGTCTGACAAATCCTGGAAGGTCAAGTGCGCCCAGTTCGCCCGGGTTATCGACGCTTCTCCGCGCCCATCACGATGTGCAGCGGTGCCGGCGAGATATCGCCGGAGACATCTCCCTTGACACCGCCTCGCATTGTTGTCAGTTGTCTTACAACAGTGAAGAGAACGGCGGACACCAAGACCGTCGGCCGAGGCAACCACCGGGAAAACGTGTCATGCTGAACTTTGACGAACACAGATTTCTTCGCATCCAGTCGGGCGCGGTCGCGCTGCGCCAACAACTAGACGCCACGATCGCGGCCTGTCTCGCCGCCGGAGCGGAGAACATCTTCTTCACGGGAACCGGCGGCGCCGCCATCCTGATGCAGCCGGCCGCCCAGCTCCTTCAACGCCGGTCCCGCTTTCCCACCTTTATCGACCTGCCGGCAGAACTCGTCCTTTCCGGATCGGCGAACCTGAATTCCAGGTCCATCGTCGTCATTCCCTCCCTGTCCGGAACGACGAAAGAAAGCGTGGCGATGCTCGAGAAGGCAAAGGCGGTTGGCGCGACCGTCTTGACGCTCGTCGGGCATCGGGACACACCGCTCGGCCAAGGCGGCGACCACGTTTTCGTCAACTTCGCCGAAGACGACACCTCCTGCGAATCCTTCTATCTGCAATCGCTCTTCATCGCACTTTCGATCATCCGCCACCGCGGGGAACTCGAAGGTTACGAGCGGATCGCGAGCGAACTCGAAACCCTGCCGCAATCGCTGCAGAAGGTGAAGCGCGGCTTCGAAGCCAGGGCGGAGGAATTCGCGAAGGTTCTTGCCGGTTCGAACTATCACATCATCACCGGCGCCGGTAACGCGTGGCCGGAGGCCTTCTACTACGGCATGTGCATTCTCGAGGAGATGCAATGGATCCGTACCCGTCCGGTGCATGCTTCCGACTTCTTCCATGGTACGCTCGAACTGGTTGAACAGGACGTCAGCGTCATCCTGTTCAAGGGCGAAGATGCGATGCGTCCCCTTGCCGAGCGCGTTCAGAACTTCGTGCCGAACTACACAAGCAAGCTGACCGTCCTCGACACCGCGGAGTTTACCCTCCCCGGGCTTTCTCCCGACGTGCGTGGTCTCGTCTCACCGATCGTGCTTGCAACCGTGCTCGAGCGCATCAGCGCTCATCTGGAGGTGATGCGCAATCACCCTCTGACGACGCGGCGCTACTACAAACGCGTTGCCTACTGAGCATTCGAGACGTAATCGTTCGCCTACAGCGCCGCGCGTCTTAGCAGACGCGCAAAGGTCGCTGTAGGACTTTGATTTGCTGCATGTCTTCGTCCTCAAATCGGGGTCGATTTAAGGAGACATGCAGAGCGGTCGCGGATGCGAGAACGCGTTCGCGACCTTTCCATGCGGCTGCCAGGAGACGCCATGACCACCTTCCGCCTTGCCGCCGTCGGCGACAATTGCATCGACCGTTTCCAGGCGCCGGTGGGCGAAACCTATGTCGGCGGCAACGCGATCAATGTCGCGGTGCAGTGGGCGCTTCTTGGGCAGCAGTCATTCTACTTCGGCGCCGTCGGCCTTGATCGCAACGGCGCGCAAGTGCGGCAGCTTCTTAAGCAGAACGGCGTGCGGCTCGACGGCCTCAAGGAGCGCGACGTCCACACCGCCTATACCGACATCGGCATCACGCCGGAGGGCGACCGCGTCTTCCTTTATGAGGATTTCGGCGCCTGCGCCGGTTACCGACCCGAGGCAGACGACCTCGCCCTCCTGAAGACCATGGATCACGTGCATATCGGCTGGCTCGACGACGGTGGCGCGCTGCGCAAGAGCCTTGCCGCCGCCGGCGTCAGTGTCTCGCAAGACGTCTCCGTCAATGCCGCCCCTGCCGACCTTGGCGTAGAGGGGCTCAGCATCGCCTTTGGGTCAGGCGGCGACGGCGATAAAGACGCGGAACGATTGGCCGGAGATTTCCTCTCTCGCAGTGCGGAGTTGGCCGTCGTCACGCGAGGCGCCCTGGGGTCGCTCGCAAGCGACGGCGCCGAACTGGTATCGACCGGCAGCCGTCCGGTGGATGTCGTCGATACCACAGGCGCAGGCGACAGCTTTATCGCCGGGTTCATTCTCGCTCATCTCGAAGGCCGCCCGCTCATCGAACGGCTGGAGGCCGGGCGCGACCTTGCTGCGCGCACCTGCACCCATGTCGGCGGGTTTCCGCAGCAACCGCACCCGCTTTGACGCAATTCGCCCCCCTACCCGGCCCGGTTCAACACCGGGCCGGGTATATGGCGGGCGCCTTCAATCTTTTCACCGCAAGGAATTAGCGCGCTCTGTACTCAGCGCACATCGAAGCGCCCGAAGCGGGCTTCGACACGCGACTGCAGGTATTCGAGGCCGATCGAGAGGATCCAGTAGATCATCGAGGCGGTGATCAGCATCTCGATGTGGCGGAACTCGGTCTGGCCCTGGGTGCGGGCGAGATACATGATCTCCCAGACTCCGACGACGGAAACGAGCGAGGAGTCCTTCAGCATGGCGATGAACTGGTTGCCGGTCGGCGGGATGATGACCCGCATCGCCTGCGGCATGATCACCAGCGCCATCGTCTGGCTCGGGCTGAGGCCAAGCGCGGTCGCGCCTTCCGTCTGGCCGCGCGGAATGCTCTCGATGCCGGCGCGGAAGATCTCGGTCATATAGGCGCCATAGCACAGCGACAGCGCCAGGATGCCCGCCGGCACCGCACCGATGACGTAGCCGACCTGCGGCAGGCCGAGATAGATGATGTAGATCTGCATCAACAACGGCAGGCCGCGGAACAGCGAGGTGTAGAACGTGGCCAGCCCATAGACCACGCCGTTCTTCGACAGCTTGGCAATGGCGCCGACGAGCGCAATCAGCGTGGCGATCGCGATCGAGAGCACCGAGATGTAGAGCGTCGTGACGACGCCTTGCGAGACCAGGTAGCCGATCTTCTTGGCGATGAAGGCGAAGGACAGATCGAACGAATAGAAGAACAGCATCAACAGCACGAAGAGTTCGACCCAGACGCCGATCACCTGTCCGCCTTGCGGCAATTGCCGCAAGGCCTTCCAGTTCGCCGCCGCGATCAGGGCGACCATCAAGGCACTCGTCAGCCGGCCGAGCGCCGGGTTGGCTTCCAGCCAGCCGGCCGAGGTCGGCAGCAGATGGCCGATCCAGGCAGGGCTGATGCCGAGCCCGTAGATCGCCAGCGTGACGAGCGCCAGCATCAGAAACATGCCGGACCGTCGCGCGACATCCGGATAAGTCAGTATCAGACGACCAATCATCTCAAAATCTCCGGCGTTCAGGCCGCGCGCTCGCGCCACCAGTCCTGTGCCTGCAGTTTCCAGTAGGTGAGTTGCGCCACCGCCAGCCCGGCATAACCACCGGCCCAGACCAGACCGAACGGCCGGAAAAGCTTGTAGCGGTCGGACTGGCCGAGAATGCCTTCGGCCACCAGCTTGCCGCCGATCGCCGTCGTGTTGAGCCCGTGGCCGCCAAAGGCGGTGCAATGCCAGACTCCCGGCCGCATCTCGCCGATCTGGGGCATCAGGTGGCGGGCGTAGGACATCAGCCCCGACCAGGCGAGTTCGGTCTTGAGTTCCTTGAGCTGCGGATAGGTGCCGGTCATCTCGCGCCGCAGTTCGCCGGCAAGGGCCGCGGGCGACGCCGCCCGCGTGGTGATCCGCCCACCCCAGAGCAGCCGCTTGCCGCCATCCACCAGCCGGTAATAGTCGCCGGCGCGGCGGTTGTCGCCGATCGCGTCGCTGGTGGCGATGGCCGAGCGGATCAGATCCGGCGCCGCCTCGCTCAGCATCACGTAGGTTGCGATCGGCAGGAAGGCGCGCTTCAGCCGGCCGTTGAGCGGCCCGGTGTAGCCACCGGTCGTGAAGACGACCTGGCGTGCCTTGACGCGACCACGGGCCGTCGACACCGTCTTTTCTGCACCGTCGAGCATGCTTGCCGTTGCCGCCGAGCCCTCATAGATCCGCCCACCCAGCCGCTCGATCTCCTCCGCAACGGCGCGAAGGTAGTTGAGCGGGTGCATGTGGAAGGCTCGGGGATCGCGCAGACCCTGAAAATAGCGTTTCGACTTCAATACGGAGCGCACGCGCTCGGTGTCGAAATATTCCAGTTCGTATCCGTAGTCTTGGCGCGTCGCGTCGGCATGTGCCTTCAAGCTGCCACCGTCGTCGTAGCGCAGCACGCTGGTGATGCCGGGCTGCGCATGGGCGCTATCGATCTTCAGTGCCGCAATCGTATCGCGAACGAAATCGACGCCTTCGATCGACAGCCGATGGATCTGCCGTGCACCTTCTGCACCGGCCATCCGCGCGATATTCTCGCCACCAGTCGCAAATCCGGGGCTGACAAAGCCGCCATTTCGACCGGAAGCCCCGAAGCCGACGCTTTCGGCTTCGAGCACGACGACCGATTGTCCGGCGCGTGCAAGCTGAAGCGCCGTTGTCAGACCGGCAAGCCCGCCTCCGACGACGACCGTGTCACATTCGATCGTTTCCGAAAGGACTGGTCTGACCTGACGATCGACCATCGTCTTTTTGTAATAGGTATCCGGATAGGACATTTTCTCTCGCCCCGCAGACAGCGATTAAGGGTTGCGGGCGGCACGGCTGCCGCCTCGCAGACGTGTCGAGGTCAATCGGCGCTGTAGTCCTTGCCGTACCATTTGGTGGTAAAGCTCGCGAGCGTGCCGTCCTTCTTCATCTCCGCGATGACGTCGCCGATCTTTTTCGTCCACTCCGGATCGGTCTTTTCCGCGATCACGACGAGCGGCTCCTTGAACGCGTATTCGCCTTCAAGCACCTTGAGCGGATACCCGTTCTTGATCGCATTCAGTGCGGTCTGTTCCGGCGCGATGACAGCATCGAGGCGCACGCCATTGCCGAGGCGCAGGTCGTCAAAGGGAAGCATGGAGTCGGCGAAGGTGCGGATCTCGCCCGGTTCCAGCTTGTATTCGATCGGCGGCAGCCCCGGAGCATCGATTTCCAACTGCCGGCGAATGAAGTCTTCCGATGTGGTGGCGGTTTCAACGCCGACGACCTTGCCGTTCAGATCGGCGATCGACTTCGCCTCGCTGTCCTTGTGCAGCACGTAGACATAGGGGCTGTAGTAGTAGATGCCGGCAAAATCGATGACCTGGGCGCGTGCCTTGGTGGGGGTGACGGAGCCGACGCCGACGTCATAACGCCCCTGCCAGCGGCCGCCGGTCAACGTGGCCCAGTCCGGCGTCTCGAAGCTGACCTCGACGCCGAGGCGCTTGCCGATCTCCCGGGAGACGTCGATGTCGAAGCCCACCAGCTGGTTGCTGTCGTCGAGATAGCTCTGCGGCGGCCACCCGCTGTTGGTGGCAACCACCATGGCCTTCTTGCTCATGACCCGGTCGAGCGTCTCGCCTGCCTGTGCGGCTGTGGCAAGCGCCAGCGCGGCAGCGCCGACGGCGAGCTTTAGAACCAGTTTCCTCACGCGATCCTCCTGTTTGAACGTCAGCAATGGTTCCCAATTATGTAAGATGTCTGACAACATAAGTTAGAAAAGATCGATAAAGATGAGTCAAGGGCGGAAGCACGCTCACTCCATGAAACGAAGTGATGGGACCATGCGTCTGCGTGATGAATGAGCCAACGAAGCGCGTTCCAGCACCGAGGTGCGGTCATGCCGGCAGCAAGCACCGGACCACCGCCATTTCCGACTTCGGCCATGCGTGCAAAAGCCATCGACCTCGCCGAGCCGATTGAAGCCTTCGGCGAAACCTGACAGGAATACGTCCGGGAGGACGGTCCATGTATTACGCGATCTTGGCTTATCATACGGCAGGTGTGGTCGAATCGTGGAGCAAGGAGGAGGACGCGGCCTTGATGTCCGACCTGCTCCAGGTTCACGATCGCTTCGTTCAACAGAAATCCTTTGGCCCGGCCGCGCGGCTCGGCCCCGTGGAAGGCGCGGTGACGCTGAGGGGCAAGGGCGAAGGCATCGTCACCGACGGCCCTTTCGCCGAAACCAAGGAGCAGCTCTTGGGCCTTTACGTCGTGGACTTCCCGACGATCGAGGCAGCCATCGCGGCAGCGCGCGAGTTGCGACGCAGTAATCCGACGGCGATCTACGAGATCCGGCCGATTGCGCTCTATATTCCCGGAACGACTTTGGAACCTGGCCCGTAGCGCCGCCAGGCTTTCTGGCCTCCGGCCTTAAAACTGCATGTCTCCTCTAATCGACCTCGATTTAAGGACAAAGACATGCAGTAAATCAAAGTGCTACAGCGCCGAGTAGACTTCGAGGCAGCGCGCGGCACGGGGAAAGTCGCTGCATTTCCTTTACCAGCCACAACCTGCCCGGCGTCGTGGCATCGGCGGCTTGCCGCACTCGCAGTCAACATCGCCCGCTTCGGCAGCTCCATGCGGACCAAGCCGAAGCGCCCATTTGAGCCTCGGCCTTCTTGCGCGGAACAAATGGATTTGCCTCGCCGTTGGGCTTTGAACCGGCCGGCAGACATGCGCAGAAACAGAACAGGAAGTCTCCTATGGCCCGCACGATCAAAGCTGAGAAGGCCCAGAAGATTAACCTCATGTTGAGCCAGGCCGTCACGGCGATGCGCGTTAACGAAAGGTTGCTATGCGAATTGTTACGGTGGACCGACAGTATGACCTCTTTGATCGCGACGCATGAAGCGCTCGAATATCTTCATCATCTCGCCGCGGAGATCCATGAGACGGGGACGAACGGCCCCGCGGCCGAAAATGTCGGTGAGGTGCAAGCGCCATCTCCCAGCTACCCACGTTCCGCCTCCATGACTTAGACCGTCGCCTGGCTCATGAGCCTGCATTGAAGGGTGCGAGCGGCATCGAGGGTTCATGAGCGGCCGTCCGGAACGCACGAAGACTCGCGATCCGGAACAAACCTCAAGTTTGAAGGTTCGGTCGGCGTTAAAAGGGAGACCGCGATGAAAGAACCACGTACGGGCAGGCCCGGTACGACGGACCAGTCACCACGTTGGGAAGGGCCTAAGGAAACGCGACCTCGCGGCTATTTGCCGCCGACCGACGATCCCGAGGAGGACCGGGATGCCGTTGGTGAGAACCTGAAGGACCCGCACCGCGGCAAACTGTCGGATGCGGGTAAGACCAAGGGTGATTGAGACGGACAGGAGATGAAACTCGTCTGTTAACGGCCGACGCTCGAGCTGACTTCCTCGGAGACAGTGACTGAGTCCGATAGCTTCCCTGGCGCGTTAATGAGAGCATCGACCTACGGAGAACACGGAGTGAATCACTTTCTCTTTCAGATGGCTGATTTTCTATCTCGTCCTCCCGGCTTTTATTTCGTGATTCTGGCGATGGCTGGCAGCACCGCCCTGGTGCCTTTCGGCCTCACAGACGTCGTCACCTATGCTCTGTCGGTCGCAGCGATCGTGATCACCAGCGTCGTTCTGATCCAAGGCTATCGCGACACGGCGGCAATCCACGCCAAGCTCGACGAAATCATCGTATCAATGCATGAAACCCGAAACGGGGTGGTCGGCCTCGAGCATGAACAGCCGGAGCGCATCACGGCAGCGGTCGAGCAACTCGAAGCGGAAGCTGACGAGCAAGACGGAGCCACTCACCAGGCTCCCGTGTGAGGGACTTCGCGTATGCACCAGCGGCACTTGTGCAGCTTCGCGCCTTGGCACCCTCGTGCGGTGGCGACGATTGTATGATCCGGGAGGGATTCCCGCCAGGCTGTGAACTGTAACAGAACTTACAACAAACTGACATTTCGCTTTCATGAAGCGCCGATATGGCAGGTGTCATACCGATGACCGGTCTCCCCGCGAGAGGACCTGCTAGAAATGTTTCAGTTGAAGAGTGTAACCCGCCAATTCGGCAAGAAGACAGCCGTGAGTTCGGTTACCTTCGACATCCCCGAGGGTCAGATGGTCGGCGTGATCGGCCGCTCGGGCGCCGGCAAGTCGACCCTCCTGCGCATGATCAATCGTCTCGCCGATTTGTCGTCGGGCTCGATCGTCTATGACGGTACCGAAGTCTCGTCGCTACGCGGTGCAGCACTTCGCAACTGGCAGCGCGACTGCGCGATGATCTTCCAACAATTCAACCTGGTGCCGCGCCTCGACGTGCTCACCAACGTCCTGCTCGGCCGCCTCAATCACCGCTCGACGGTCTTGAGCATCCTCAACATGTTCACCCGCGAAGAACGCATCATGGCGATCGGCGCGCTCGAACGCCTTGGCATCGAGCAGACTGCGCTCCAGCCCGCAGGCACGCTCTCCGGCGGCCAGCAGCAGCGTGTCGCGATCGCTCGCGCCCTCATGCAGCAGCCGAAGGTGCTGCTCGCCGACGAGCCGATCGCCTCGCTCGATCCGCTGAATGCCAAGATCGTCATGGATGCGCTTCGCGACATCAACGAGCGTGACGGCATCACGGTCATCACCAACCTTCATACGCTCGATACCGCGCGCAATTATTGCGAACGTATCATCGGCATGGCGCACGGCCGCGTCGTCTTCGACGGCCAACCCAAGGATCTGACCGCGGCAGCGGTTGCCGAAATCTATGGCGCCGATACGGGCATCGAGGAATCGATGACCTCCACCAGCATCAACATTCCGGCGGCCGAGCCGCAGGAAGAAACGGCATCGGCCGGCCTCAAGCCGCTGGCACTGGCCGGCATCTGAGCCCGCCAGGATCGAAAGCCCGCGTCAAGGGCACCTCTTTGAAACCGAATAGGATCCGGCCGAGCCGGACATACGGGAGAACCTTATGCTGAAGAAAGCTCTTCTGGGCGCCGTCGCGCTCCTCGCCCTCGTCGGCCACGCTCAGGCCGAAGACCTCAAGGAATTCCGCATCGGCATCCTCGGCGGCGAGAACGAAGCTGACCGCCTGCGCAACTTCCAGTGCCTCGTCGACAAGCTGCCGGCCGCCATCGGCGTCGAGAAGGTCTCGCTGTTCCCGGCCGCCGACTATGACGGCGTCATCCAGGGCCTGCTCGGCGGCACGCTCGACTACGCCGAACTCGGCGCTTCCGGCTACGCCAAGGTCTACCTCGCCAAGGCTGACGCCGTCGAGCCGATCCTGACGACCGTCCAGACCGACGGTTCGACCGGCTACCACTCGATCATGGTTGCCCGCAAGGATTCCGGCATCACCAAGCTCGAAGACCTGAAGGGCAAGAAGCTCGGCTTTGCCGATCCGGACTCCACCTCGGGTTACCTCGTTCCGCTCGTCACCCTGCCGGAAGCGATCGGCGCTCCGGTCAAGGAATTCTTCGGTGAGACCGGCTTCGGCGGCGGTCACGAAAACCTCGTTCTCGAAGTCGTCAAGGGCACCTTCGATGCCGGCACGACCTTCGGCTCGGGCGTTGGCGAATTCAAGGACGGCTACACCTCCGGCAACCTGAAGAAGATGGTCGACAAGGGCATCCTCGACATGAACGACCTCGTCGAGCTCTGGAAGTCGCCGCTGATCCCGAACGGCCCGATCGTTGTCCGCACCTCGATGAACGACGACATGAAGGCAAAGTTCAAGCAGTTCATGATGGACCTGCCGAAGACCGACGCCGCTTGCTTCTCGGCCATCCAGGGCGGTGATTTCACCGGCTACACCGAAGTCAACTCCGACTTCTACAAGCCGATCATCGACGCCCGCAAGGCGACAATCGGCGGCTGATAGGCCGCATCTCCCGGGAACGCTGGCCGCCCAAACGGCCAGCGTTTCACTGTTTGAAGGGGTGTCCGGCACCTGTCCCGACTGCATGTCTCCGCGGCGCGCTGCAGAGCATGTCTATCGCTTATCACGCATTTCCCGACGGAAAGCCGCTTCGCGCTTTCCAGGAAATGCCTAAGAGGCCGGTGTAAGCCGGAATGATCATGGCAACTTCCCTGCTCCCGCGGCATCTGAGCGACAACGGCGCCGTCATCGAGCGCCATTGGCAGGAACTCAGTTCCCGCCGCCGTCTCTATTCCTGGCTCGGCTTCGCCCTTCTCTTCCTGACGCACTCGGGTTCGCTCTGGTTCGCCAACGATTCCAACGCCGGCAAGTTCTTCGATCGCCTGCCGCATTTCTTCGACTTCGTCGGCGATCTCGCACCGCGTGACGGCCTGGAAATCTTCCGCGCCATGTTAGACCTACCCTCGCCCTATGACGACGGCAGCTTCAAGTACAACTACCCCGAAGGCCGGCTGTACCTGACCGACAGCTTCTACATCCCCGAATATTTCCACAAGATGCTGGAGACCGTGAACATCGCGATCTTCTCGACAGTCATCGGCACGGCGCTCGGCTTCGTGCTCTGCTTCCTTGCCGCGCGCAACCTGATGCCCAATCCGTGGATACGCGGCGCCGTTCGCCGCTTCATGGAGATCCTGCGCGCCTTTCCGGAAGTGGTGATTGCCGGCTTCTTCCTGGCGATCCTCTCGCTCGGGCCCATTCCCGCGATCGCCGCGGTCTCGATCCACACGATCGGCGCGCTCGGCAAGCTTTTTTACGAAGTGGTCGAAAACGCCGACATGAAACCGGACGAAGGCCTGCGTGCCACAGGCGGCAACTGGATCGAGCGCGTCTGGTTCGGCATGGTGCCGCAGGTGCTGCCCAACTTCACCAGCTATTTCCTGCTGCGGCTCGAAATCAACGTGCGCGCCTCGACCATCATCGGCGCCGTTGGTGGCGGCGGCATCGGTGAGCTTTTGCGCCTTTCGATCGGCCAGGGTCATCAGGCCAAGACGCTGGCGATCGTCATCCTGCTGTTCGCGACCATTTTCGCCGTCGACCAGTTTTCCGCTTGGCTTCGCCGCCGCCTCGTCGGCGAGCAGGCATTCCAGCTTGCCCAATAGGTGCGCGCCATGACCACGACCACACGACTGAGCCCGATGGAGATGGATGCGATCGCGACCCGCCATCCCGAGCTCCTGAAATCCTCGACCTCCAAGCGGGTACGCACGGCAGCGATCGCCGGCGGCGTCATCGTTTATCTCGTCTTCAGCTGGTGGTTCTTTTCGATCGGCCAGGTGCTCGGCAACGCGAATTGGGGCATTGCCGGCACCTATCTCGCCGACTGGGTTTCTTACGAAGTGCGTCCGCAAATCCACATCGCTTCCGACCGGACGATGAGCCTCAACTATCAGCGCAATTCGCCGCTTGGCCCCAATCCCAAGCCAGACTGGGTGGAACTCGACAAGGAGACGATGACGCGGCGCGTTGAAATACCGGCGTCGACGACGCAGGTGGCCAAGCCGAAAGCAAGCTCGTCCTTCAGCTTCATGGCGCCGGGCTCGGCCCTTGGCCGCGGCTCAACAGCCGAGGCGCAGAACCGCGTCGAAACCCGCACGGAAGAGGTGCTGACGCGCGTCGTCGTGACCTACGACCGCTCGACCAAGATCGAGATCGCCGACGGTCTGGTGAAGGCGACCCATGGCGGCGAGACGCTGACGATGGCCGTCGACGGCGCCGACACGGTGACACCGCAAGGCGCTTTGCCGTCCTGGGCGACGCAGAAGCGTCCCGGCGAAAAGATCGTCCTAGCCTTTGGCGCCACCGGCTGGGCCGAAGTCGAAGGCGACGAGGTCTCGGTGCGCAATCGGTTCTTCGGTTGGGCGAATTTCCTCTTCGACACCAACTCGCCCTTCTTCGGCAGGAGCTATGGCGAGGTCGCCTCGCTGATCACCTCCGGCGAGCGCATCGATCCGGCCCGCTCGAACCTTTCGCTTGCCTGGAACAACATTCTCTACAATGCCGAATGGCAGCACCTGGACGTCTGGACGAAGCTCCTACAGACCATCGTCATGGCCTTCGTCGGCACGCTCTCTGCGTCGCTGATCGCCTTCCCGCTCTGCTTCCTGGCCGCCCGCAACATCACGCCGAACTTCATGGCCAACCAGTTGGCCAAGCGCTTCTTCGACTTCCTGCGGTCGGTCGACATGTTCATCTGGGCGCTGTTCTTCACCCGTGCCTTCGGCCCCGGACCGCTTGCCGGTATCTCGGCGATTTTCTTCACCGACACCGGCACGCTGGGCAAGCTTTACTCCGAGGCGCTTGAGAACATCGACGACAAGCAGCGCGAGGGCGTCAAGTCGGTGGGTGCCGCGCCGCTTGCCGTACAGCGCTTCGGCGTGCTGCCGCAGGTGCTGCCGGTCTTTGCCAGCCAGGCGCTCTATTTCTGGGAATCGAACACCCGTTCGGCGACCATCATCGGCGCTGTCGGCGCGGGCGGTATCGGTCTCAAGCTCTGGGAAGCGATGCGCACCAATTCCGATTGGGAAAATGTCGCCTACATGGTGCTTCTGATCTTGCTGGTTGTCTTTATTTTCGACAGCATCTCGAACGCGTGCCGTTCGCGCCTGATGGGGCGCAAGGCACATTGACGACAAGCGAGCATTGCGCGCCCGCCATCATGATGTTGTCATGATCGGTTAGCTGCGCATCGCATCCCGCAAACACTCGACCCGCCGCCCTGGCGGGCCGGTCGCTACAAGAAAGTGAAGACCGTGCGTTATGCAATCTACTTCGCGCCGCCGGCAGACGACCGGCTGTCGCAGGTCGCGTCCCGTTGGCTCGGCCGTGATGCCTTTACCGGCCAGGCCCTCGATACCCCGCCGGTCGCTGGCCTCGACAAGGACACGCAGCGCGCACTGACAGCCGACCCGCGCCGCTACGGTTTCCATGGCACGCTGAAGGCTCCGTTCGAGCTTGCGGAAGGCCGCGACGAGGACGAATTGCTCAACATCTTCGAATGCTTTGCAGCCGATCTCGATCCCTTCGAAATCCCTGAAATCGCCCTCTACCAGCTCGGTCCGTTCTTTGCCCTGGTGCCGTCCGTCCCTTGCGCCGAACTGCAGGATCTGGCCGAAGATGCCGTTCACCGCTTCGACCCGTTCCGTGCCCCCCTTTCGGAGGCGGACTTTGCCCGGCGCAAGCCGGAGAGCCTTCCGGAGCGCCAAAGGCGCTACCTGAGGGAATGGGGCTATCCCTATGTATTCGAAGAATTTCAGTTCCATCTGACTTTGACCGGTCCCGTGCCCGGCGAGACGAGCAGCGTCATGCGCTTGGCACTGGAAACCACCTTTGCCGAGCACATCGGAAAGCCGCTTCACGTTACGTCAGTCGCGCTCTTCGTCGAACCGGAGCGCGGCGCCCCCTTTACTGTCCGCTCGCTGCTGCCGCTCGGCAGCGACACCCAACGAAAGATTGCATGAGATGAGCAAAGAACAGGTTCTAACCAATGCCCGCATCGTTCTGGAGGACAGTGTCCTCGACGGTTCGGTGCTGATCCGCGACGGCAAGATTGCCGATATTTCCGAGGGAACGGTCGCCGGCGGCGAGGACTTCGAAGGCGACTATCTGATCCCCGGCCTCATTGAACTGCACACCGATCACCTCGAAGCGCACTATTCGCCGCGCCCGGGCGTACGCTGGCTGAAGATCGCGGCGATTCAGGCGCATGACGCGCAGGTCGTCACCTCCGGCATCACCACGGTGTTCGACTGCCTGCGTCTAGGTTCCGACGAAGACGGCGGCTTCCAGAAGGGCGAGATGCGCAGCATGGCCGATGCCCTGGCGCAGGCCAAGGAAGAAGGCCGGTTGCGCGCCGATCACCTGATCCATCTGCGCTGCGAAGTGTCGACCTCCGACGTGCTCGACCACTACGAGGACTTCCAGAACGATCCGCAGGTCAAGCTCGTCTCGCTGATGGACCATGCGCCCGGTCAGCGCCAGTTCCAGACGATGGACCAGTACACGCTCTACTACAAATCCAAGCGCGGCCTCTCGGACGAGGAATTCGCCCGTTTCGTCGAGCGTCAGCAGGCGCTTTCGGCAAAATACGCCGGCCCGCACCGTACCGCGCTTGCCCAGGCCTGCGCCGCCCGCGGCATCACTATCGCCAGCCACGACGACGCAACCGTCGGCCATGTCGAGGAATCGATCGGCTTCGGTATCAAGCTTGCCGAATTCCCGACGAGCTTCGAAGCGGCGGAAGCTTCGCACCGGGCGGGCTTGAGCGTGCTCATGGGCGCCCCGAACATCGTGCGCGGCAAGTCGCACTCGGGCAACATCGCCGCACGTGACCTTGCAGAGCGTGGTGTCCTCGACGTGCTGTCGTCGGACTATGTGCCCTTCAGCCTGATCCATGCGCCGTTCGTCCTTTCCGACGAAATCGAGGCGATCGACCTGCCGAAGGCAATCGCGATGGTGACCTCGACGCCGGCGCGCACCGTTGGTCTTAACGACCGCGGCCGCGTCGCGGTCGGCCTGCGTGCCGATGTCGCCCGCGTCCACCGCAAGGAAGGCATTCCGGTCGTGCGTTCCGTCTGGCGCGAAGGACGGCGTGTCGCATGAGCGCGCGCGAACGAGGTGGCGCGCTCGTCGTCGTCGTCGGACCGAGCGGCGCCGGCAAGGACAGCGTCATGGGCTTTGCCGCCCGGCACTTTGCCGACTGTCACGACGTGCACTTCGTCCGCCGCGTCATCACGCGCCCTTCGGATGCCGGCAGCGAGGTGCATGAAAGCGTCTCGGAAGACGAATTCGCCGGCATGCAGAAGGACGGCGCCTTCGCCGTCTCCTGGGACGCGCATGGGCTGAAATACGGCATCCCCTCCGCGGTACTCCAAAATGTCAGGAACGGCACCACGGCAATCGTCAACGGCAGCCGTGGTGCCTTGCCTGCGTTCCGGGAAGCCTTCGGAGAGATTGCCGTCGTGGTGATCACGGCGGAAACGCCGGTGCTCGCGACGCGCCTTGCCGAGCGCGGCCGCGAGAGCGAAGAAGAGGTATTGCGGCGGCTCAGTCGCCAGGCCCCCGATGTCACATCGGGCCCCGGTGTCAGCGTCATCGACAACAGCGGCAGGCTTGAAGTCGCCGGCAATCGCTTCGTCGAGGTCGTGGAACGGCTGCGCATCAAGGCGGATCACGCCGCTTAGCGTGATCCATTCTTTGCCGCATCAGGGCTTCGACTCACGGACACTCTCGCGCTTATCCTTTCCTAAACATAAGCGGCGGCCCCGAACCTCAGGTTCGGGGCCTTTCTTTTTTTGCGCTCATGAAACCCGACTCCGGGAAAAAACTCCCAAGAAATCAGATGTCTAAAGCCGTCTGCTCAGATGTCTCATCGCTTTGAGGCGAACCGATCGCCCTTTCCTTTTCCTCCAGACCGCCAATTTTCCTCTTGTGGAGCGAATTAATATGTATATACATTATATCCAGTGGAGGCGACCTTATGAACCAACTCTCGACCCGCAAGCAGGCATCCGGCATCTGGCGCAACGTGCGTCTGGTGACGCTCGGCGAAAGCGTCGACGGACTCGATGTCATCGAGGATGCCGCGGTTGCGGTCGTCGATGGTCGTATCGTCTATGCTGGTGCTGAGCGTGATCTTCCTGCAGACTTCGCGCGCAGCCTTGAGGCCACCGACTGCAAGGGGCGCGTCATGACGCCCGCCCTCATCGATTGCCACACCCATCTCGTCCACGGCGGCAACCGCGCCCGCGAATTCCAGATGCGGCTCGAAGGAGCGACCTATGAGGAGATCGCACGTGCCGGCGGCGGCATCGTCTCCTCGGTGAAGGCGACCAATGCGCTGACGGTGGATCAACTGGTCGAGAGCGCCCTGCCGCGCCTCGACACGCTTCTTTCCGAAGGTGTCTCGACCGTCGAAATCAAGTCCGGTTACGGGCTTAATGTGGCTGCCGAGCTCAACATGTTGCGCGCGGCCCGCAAGCTCGAAACTCTCCGCCCGGTGCGTATCGTCACCAGCTACCTCGCCGCGCATGCGACGCCGGCCGACTACAAGGGCCGCAACGGCGACTATATCTCCGACGTGGTGCTGCCCGGCCTCGACGCGGCTCACGCCGAAGGGCTGGTCGACGCTGTCGACGGCTTCTGCGAGGGCATTGCCTTTTCGACCGCGGAAATCGCCCGGGTCTTCGACCGCGCCAGGGCGCTCGGCCTGCCGGTGAAGCTCCATGCCGAGCAGCTCTCCAATCTCGGCGGCGCCAAGCTTGCGGCTTCTTACGGCGCGCTTTCGGCCGACCATCTGGAATATCTCGACGCCGAAGGTGCCGCAGCTCTTGCCAAGGCGGGGACCGTCGCGGTGCTGCTACCTGGCGCCTTCTATGCACTGCGCGAAGAGCGCCTGCCGCCGGTGCAGGCGCTGCGCGACGCCGGCGCGCCTATCGCAATCGCTACCGACTGCAACCCCGGCACCTCGCCGCTGACCTCGTTGCTCCTCACCATGAACATGTCGGCGACCTTCTTCCGGCTGACGGTTGCAGAGTGCCTTGCCGGTGCGACGCGCGAAGCTGCACGCGCCCTCGGCCTGCTCACTGAGACCGGCACGATCGAGGTCGGCAAATCAGCCGATCTCGCGATTTGGAACATCGAGGATCCCGCCGAGCTCGTCTACCGCATCGGTTTCAATCCGCTTCATGAACGCATCTTCAGAGGGCAAAGGACTGGTCAATGACCATTATTCTGCATCCGGGCTCCGTGCCCCTTCGTGACCTCGAAACCATCTACTGGACCGGTGAACCCGCCCGTCTCGACCCGTCCTTTGACGCCGGTATTGAGAAGGCCGCACGCCGCATCGCCGACATCGTCGCCGGCAACGCGCCGGTCTACGGCATCAACACCGGCTTCGGCAAACTGGCTTCGATCAAGATCGACAGCGCCGACGTCGCGACGCTGCAGCGCAACCTGATCCTGTCGCATTGCTGCGGCGTCGGCGAGCCGCTCGCCGAAAACATCGTGCGCCTCATCCTGTCGCTGAAGCTCGTCTCGCTCGGTCGCGGCGCCTCCGGCGTTCGCCTCGAACTCGTTCGGCTGATCGAAGCCATGCTCGAAAAGGGTGTGATCCCCGTCATTCCCGAAAAGGGCTCGGTCGGCGCATCCGGCGACCTCGCGCCGCTCGCCCATATGGCGGCGGTGATGATGGGCCATGGCGAAGCCTTCTTCGAGGGACGCCGCATGTCGGGCGCCGAAGCGCTTGCCGCCGCGGGCCTGGCGCCCGTCGTGCTTGCGGCCAAGGAAGGCCTGGCGCTGATCAACGGCACCCAGACCTCGACGGCCCTGGCACTCGCCGGTCTCTTCCGCACGCACCGTGCCGCGCAGGCCGCGCTGATCACCGGCGCCCTGTCGACCGATGCGGCGATGGGATCCTCCGCGCCCTTCCATCCCGACATTCACACGCTGCGCGGCCATCGTGGCCAGATCGACACGGCCGCAGCCCTGCGTGCACTTCTTGCCGGCTCGGCCATCCGCGAAAGCCATATCGAAGGCGACGAGCGCGTGCAGGATCCCTATTGCATCCGTTGCCAGCCGCAGGTCGATGGCGCTTGCCTCGATCTCTTGCGCTCCGTTGCCCGCACGCTCGAGACCGAAGCCAACGCCGTCACCGACAATCCGCTGGTGCTCTCGGACAATTCCGTCGTCTCCGGCGGCAACTTCCACGCCGAACCGGTCGCCTTCGCCGCCGACCAGATCGCGCTCGCCGTCTGCGAGATCGGCGCGATCTCGCAGCGCCGCATCGCGCTGCTCGTCGACCCTGCCCTTTCCTATGGCCTGCCGGCCTTCCTCGCGAAGAAACCGGGCCTCAACTCCGGCCTGATGATCGCCGAGGTCACCTCCGCCGCGCTGATGTCGGAAAACAAGCAGCTCTCGCATCCGGCCTCGGTCGACTCGACGCCAACGTCGGCCAACCAGGAAGACCACGTTTCCATGGCCTGCCATGGTGCTCGCCGCCTGCTGCTGATGACCGAAAACCTCTTCTCGATCGTCGGCATCGAAGCGCTGACGGCCGTCCAGGGCGTGGAATTCCGCGCGCCGCTCACGACGAGCCCGGAACTTCAGAAGGCCGCCGCCGCACTTCGCGCCGTCTCGCCGACGATTGAAGAAGACCGCTATATGGCCACCGACCTCAAGGCAGCCGGCGACCTCATCGCTTCCGGTCGCCTGAACGCCGCGGTCTCCGCCGGCATCCTTCCCAGCCTGGAGGCGTGAGATGGCGGTTTTCGAAGTCAAAAGGGGAAACTCACCGGTCATCCTCGGATTTCCGCACACGGGCACTGACGTGCCGGGTGCGATCTGGGATCGGCTCAACGACAACGGTCGGATCTTGGCCGATACCGATTGGCACATCCACCAGCTCTATGATGGTCTGCTGCCGGAGGTGACCGTCGTTCGCGCCACCTTCCACCGCTACGTGATCGACGCCAACCGCGATCCCGCCGGCGTCAGCCTCTATCCCGGCCAGAACACGACCGGCCTCATCCCGGAAACGGATTTCGACGGCAAGCCGATCTGGAAGGATGGCGAGGCGCCAACCGAAGCCGATATCGCCGAACGTCTGCGGACGTTCCACGCGCCCTATCACGCAGCACTCGCCGCCGAGATCGAACGTATCAAGGCAATCCACGGCGTCGTCGTGCTCTATGACTGCCATTCGATCCGCTCGCATATCCCGTTCCTCTTCGAAGGAAAGCTGCCGGATCTCAACATCGGCACCGACATGGGCAAGACCTGCGCGCCGGAGATCGAGAAGGCGACTGCCGATATCGCTGCTGCGGCAGAGGGTTACACCAGTATTCTCAACGGCCGCTTCAAGGGTGGATGGACCACCCGCCACTATGGCCGGCCGGAAACCGGCGTGCATGCGATCCAGATGGAGCTCGCGCAATCGACCCATCTCGCCGCAGAAGAGCCGCCCTTCGCGCTCGACGCCGCCCGTAGCGCGCGGCTGCGCGAACCACTGAAAGCCATCCTCAACCGCATCGAAACCATCGCATTTGACCTCAAGACACAGACAGGGAGCGAGGCATGACCATGAACAATCCGCGCCACAACATTCGCGACGTGCGCGCCCCCCAGGGCACAACGCTCAATGCTAAGAGCTGGCTGACCGAAGCGCCGCTGCGCATGCTGATGAACAACCTCGACCCGAACGTTGCGGAAAACCCGCACGAACTGGTCGTCTATGGCGGCATCGGCCGGGCGGCGCGCACCTGGGCCGATTTCGACAAGATCGTCGAGACGCTCAAGGACCTCAACGACGATGAGACGCTGATGGTGCAGTCCGGCAAGCCGGTCGGTGTTTTCCGCACCCACAAGGACGCCCCGCGCGTGCTGATCGCCAACTCGAACCTCGTGCCGCATTGGGCGACCTGGGATCACTTCAACGAGCTGGATAAGAAAGGTCTCGCCATGTACGGGCAGATGACCGCCGGCTCCTGGATCTACATCGGCACGCAGGGCATCGTTCAGGGCACCTACGAGACCTTCGTGGAGGCCGGCCGCCAGCACTATGGCGACAACCTTAAGGGCAAGTGGGTGCTGACCGGCGGCCTTGGCGGCATGGGTGGTGCCCAGCCGCTCGCCGCCGTCATGGCCGGCGCCTCGTGCCTGGCCGTCGAGTGCAATCCGGACTCGATCGATTTCCGTCTGCGCACCCGCTACCTCGACGAGAAGGCCGAATCACTGGACGAGGCGATGGAGATGATCGCGCGCTGGACCAAGAATGGCGAAGCGAAGTCCGTCGGCCTGCTCGGCAACACCGCCGAGATCCTGCCGGAAATGGTCCGCCGCGGCATCCGTCCCGACATGGTCACCGACCAGACCTCGGCACATGACCCGGTCAACGGCTATCTGCCGAAGGGCTGGACGATGGGCCAGTGGAAGGAAAAGCGCGTCAGCGATCCGAAGGCGGTCGAAAAGGCTGCGCGCGCTTCGATGCGCGATCATGTCGAAGCGATGATTGCCTTCCAGGACATGGGCATTCCGACCTTCGACTACGGCAACAACATCCGCCAGATGGCCAAGGAAGAAGGTCTCGAAAACGCCTTCGCCTTCCCGGGCTTCGTTCCGGCCTATATCCGTCCGCTCTTCTGCCGCGGCATCGGTCCGTTCCGCTGGGCGGCCCTGTCAGGCGATCCGGAAGACATCTACAAGACCGACGCCAAGGTCAAGGAACTGCTGCCCGACAACAAGCACCTGCACAACTGGCTTGACATGGCCCGCGAGCGCATCTCCTTCCAGGGCCTGCCGGCACGCATCTGCTGGGTCGGCCTCGGCGATCGCCACCGCCTCGGCCTCGCCTTCAACGAAATGGTCAAGAACGGCGAACTGAAGGCTCCCGTCGTCATCGGCCGCGACCATCTCGACTCGGGCTCGGTCGCCTCGCCGAACCGCGAGACCGAAGCGATGAAGGACGGCTCGGACGCCGTCTCCGACTGGCCGTTGCTCAATGCCCTGCTCAACACCGCATCGGGTGCCACCTGGGTGTCGCTGCATCATGGCGGCGGCGTCGGCATGGGCTTCTCGCAACATTCAGGCGTCGTCATCTGCGCCGACGGCACGGACGATGCGGCCAAGCGACTTGAGCGCGTGCTCTGGAACGATCCGGCAACCGGCGTCATGCGCCATGCCGATGCGGGCTACGACATTGCCCTTGATTGCGCCAAGGAGAAGGGCCTGCGCCTGCCGGGCATCCTCGGCAACTGATGTTGTCTTCGGGGCGCCTCACGGCGCCCCGAACGTTCTTGGATGAGATGAGCTTTTGCCGTCAAGCACCAGCAGCAATACCAGCCCGGCAAATCCCCCGACACCGCCGAGCAGTGCGGTCCCTGAATAGTCGCTGATCCGGGTACCGAGCGCAAAGAGCCCGGCACAAAGCCCGCCGCTCAAGAAAAGGTTCACGGCGATCAGTGAGCTTCCAAGTCCCGGCCGGTCGGCAATCAGGTCTTGAAGATAGCTGATCGGAATGGTGATCAGCGCCGCGGCACCGAAGGCGCTGATGAGCGTGAGCGCGTAGATTTGCCATGTGGCAGCGGAAAAACCGAGCAGCAGCATGTAGCCGATATAGATGGCGCTCCCTAGCGCCAGCGCCTTGAAGGGGACGAGGCTCAACTGAATGCGCGCCCAGACGAAGATGAAGACGACTTCCAGGAAGGCGACGATACCGACGATGATGCCGATATCGGTGACGCTTCCGCCGATTTCGTCGGTCATGATCAGAGGCAGCACCGCGGCATTGACATGCAGCGTCGAGGTGACCGTCGCAACGGCAATCACCCGCAGAAAGATGCGCGGCGTCAGGATTTCCCGGAACGATGTCCAGTAGGACAGCCGCTTGCCGAGCGACGGATCGACGCCGCCCTCATTGGGGAGCGAAAAGAAAACGATCAGCAGGTTGACGGTGCAGCCAAGACAGGCAAGCAGATAGGCAGGCAACATGCTCTCTCCGCCCGCCAGCGCAAAGCCCACCAGTCCCGGCACCAGCACCCAGGCAAGCGAGATGGCGGCACGCGCGCCCGTCGTCAGGGATGCCGCATCATGCCCACTCATCCGCCGTGCGATGCTGCGCACATTGGCGAAGAGAAGCGTATAGAGTGAGCCGTAGATCGGCAGCAGCAAAAGGACGCTGATGACGAAACTCATCTGGTGCGGCAGCAGATAGACGATGCCATAGCCGACGACGCCGAAGAGGATCGCCGTTGACATCAGCACCCGGTAGTTGCCGACTCGATCGGCAAGAATGCCGATCGAAACGCTGACGATGACATTGACCGTCGAAGCGAGAAGGATCAGCAACGAATAGACGGCGTCGCTAAGCCCCAACTCGTTGATGCCGACGACCGACTGGTAGGGCGAGGTTGCTGCCCCCGCAAAGCCGAACAGGAAGATAGCCAGCATGCTGATCCGCATGGCCGGGTTGCGCATGGCGCCGAGAATGGTGGAAGTCATACCAGAACGTGTCCGCGAAGCGGGTGGAGGGCGCTGCAAAATTCCTTAAATCGGCATCGATTCAAGGACAATCATACAGCAACTTGAAGTATCGCTGC
Organism: Ensifer sp. VA4; assembly: GCF_055710065.1. Taxonomy (NCBI): domain Bacteria; kingdom Pseudomonadati; phylum Pseudomonadota; class Alphaproteobacteria; order Hyphomicrobiales; family Rhizobiaceae; genus Ensifer; species Ensifer sp. VA4. The sequence goes on from NZ_JBVQPO010000003.1 coordinate 241,235, forward strand.
GACCTTGGCGCGTCTTCAGAAGACGCGCGGCGCTGCAGCAGAAAGCCTACCCAAGATTCAGGTAGGAACAATGCGGATAGCGCGACCTCAGTCGTCGCTCGACCAACGGGCCGAGAACCGCGCAGCCGGCTCGAAGGCAAAGTCCTGATCGAAGGGGTAGGCCGGCCGCTGGCGGCGGAGGCTTGCCAGACCGGCGATACCCTGATTGACGACGCCTTCGGTCAGGGCCATCAGATTGGGGTTGGCGATCGGCGCCAGTTCCGGCGACAGGTAACCCGACTTGACGACCAGCAACCGCACGGCGTGGGGATCGAGCCCCAGCCGACGGAAGTCCGCGATATCGTGATAGGGCCTGCGGCGCGCGGCAATGACGATATCGATCGCGCCGACACGCACCACCGCCTGCCGCTCCCTCTGAGCACCCGGATCGTCGAGGCTGACGACCTCCACCAGCATCTCGGCGCTTGGGCTTGCCGGGTCGAGGCTTCCGCCGATCTTGAGCATCAGCGTTTCGCCAACACCCGCGTCGAAACAGGCCTCGACAGCGGGCCGGTCGGTGATGCCGGCAATCAAGGCGCCGCGCCAGTTGCGTACAAGCAGCGCCTTCAGTACATCGGCACGGTCGCCGACGCCGCCGCCGGTCGGGTTGTCGCCGGAGTCGGCGAGGATGATCGGCGTTGTCGTCGCCCGCTCGGCGATGTCGAGCATCTCGTCGAGCGGTCCCGTCACCGGACCGAAACGGAAGTTGTTCCGCTCCGCCCAGTAGCCAGCGGCGATCTCTTCGACCGCTTGCTTGGCCGCGGCTCTATCCGTCGCGGTGACGACTGCGCAGGCGGTAGCCCGCGGCTCATCGGCCCAGACGTAACCGACCATCAGGTTCGCGTCGAGGATCCCCCGCCGCTTGTCGATCTCTGGCAGCTGCGCATAAAGCGACTTCGCCGGCTCGTCCTCGGTCGAGGTGCATTCGCCGGGCAGCAACACCGGAACCGGCGCCCAGGCGATACCCGGGCGCGTTCCGTCTTTGAGGGCCGAGACGAGCATCGACCAGGCACGGGTCATGGTTTCCGGCGTGTCGATATGCGGCGCGGTGCGGTAGGCGGCGAAGATATCGAGCTGATCGATGATCTTCTGGCTGACATTACCGTGCAGGTCATAGCTCGCCGCGATCGGGCAATCGGGGCCGACGACGGCACGGGCGGCCGAGATCCAGTCGCCTTCTGCATCGTCCATGCCGTCGACCTTGATCGCGCCATGCATGGCGAGATAGAGGCCGTCGATCGGCAGAGCGTCGTTGAGCTTTACGAAGAACTCCGCCTTGAACGCCTCATAGGTCGGGCGCGATACGGGTCCGCCCGGCACGGCGCGCGCATGCAAGAGCGGCAAATGCTCGACGCCTTCGGCTTTCATGAAGCTGAAATAGTCCACGTCGAGCAACGCCTGCCCGCGCAGGACACGGAAATCCTCCTCCGTCATCAGAACCGGTGAATAGGTGCTGCACTCGGTGTGGATGCCACCAACGGCGATGCGCATGGATTTTCCTCTCAGAGGTTCGGGCTGAGCGGCGCGATTGCCGCGAAACGCAGCCAATCCTTCGCCGACTTGGGTGTCCAGGCCGCTTCGGCGATCGCCGGAAGCCGCGGGAAGACCAAACGGTTGAAGTAGCCGCGCGAGAGGAAGTGCTCGCACCAGATGCAAGCCTGGACGCCCTTGAGGCGCGGCTTCAACTCCTCGGGGAATTCACCCTCGGCCTCATAGCCGTAGGTATGGGCGGGCGTTGCCGTACCAGCCCAGCTCGCACCGGGCTCCTGCCACGCGTCGGCCTGCGCCATGTCGAGGTAATAGGCCTGTCCGGGCGTCATCACCACGTCATAACCTTCGCGCGCGAGCTCGATGCCGACCTCCGGCCGCTCCCAGGCCATCAGCAGCGTATCTTCGGTCGAGACACCGCCGCCATGCGCCACCTCGTTCCAGCCGGCGAGCTTGCGGCCACGCGCCGTCAGCATCTGTTTCACCCGTTTCAGGAAATAGGACTGCAGCGCGAAGGTACCGGAAATGCCCTCCTGCTCCATTAGCTTCTTGGCAAGGGGCGAAGCAAGCCACGAGCCATTCGCCACTTCGTCGCCGCCGATATGGATGTACGCACTCGGGAAGAGCCCGACCATCTCGTCGAAGACCTTCTCGAGGAAATCGTAGGTGAAGGCGACGGCCGGATTGAGCGCATTGTTCGGATAGCCCTGGACCGAGTGGTAGCTCTCCGGCGCCTCCTGGCCATCGGTCAGATCCGGAAGCGCAACGAGCGTCGCCGTACTGTGTCCGGGAATGTCGATTTCCGGAACGACATCGATGTGGAGCGACGTTGCCTGCGCGACGATCGTCTTGACGTCCGCCTGGCTGTAGAAGCCTCCCACGGGCTCTGCACCATTGCCGAGCTGCGGCAAGAGCGGTTCATCGGGGCCACGCAGAACGCCGAGCGTCGTCAGCTCCGGAAACGCCTTGATCTCCAGGCGCCACGCCTCATCATCCGTCAGATGCCAGTGGAAGATGTTGAGCTTGAACCAGGCGAGGATATCGATCAGCCGCGCCACGTCCGCAGTCGGGTAGAATTGTCGAGAGACATCGAGGTGGCAGCCGCGCCAGCCGTAGCGCGGTGCATCCGAGATCGTGCCGCTCGCCGGGAAGCGGAACTTGCCGGGATGATTGCGCGCGCCGTGCAGAAGTTGGGCAAGGCTCGTCAGGCCGTATTGGCGGCCGGCGCTGCCGCCGTAACTCAGGCGAATGTCGGTTTCGGAGAAGTCGAGACGATAGGCCTCTGCCGCCAGACCGGCATCCGCGATGAAGACGATCGGCCGCCCATGCCGCGACGCAGCGAGGCTGAAGGGTGCATGGTTCTCGGGAAACAGTCGGTGGAAGAGCGACAGGACGGTATCAAGCGCAGCAATGTCGCCTTGCCCGGTGCCTGTGGCCGGATAGAGAACGACCGGAAAACCTGTTCCGGCACGAAGCTCGAGTGTCGCCGGCCAGGGTTGAAGCGCATAGGGTTGGTCGAGTTTGCCTTCCGGCAGCCGAACCGGCGGCGGCTCACTGACGGCGTTTTCAAGAAGCAAATCCGATACCGCGACCGGGACATGTCGGCCGTCGGCAAGCGTCAGATAGGCGGACTTGGCGCCATCGGTGCAATGGCGCGCATGGCGATGCAGGCCGCTGACGGTGAAGGTCCAGCTTTCGCCGTTGTCGATCGTCAGCCCCTCCGGCGGCGCAAACTCGTGAAAATTGGCGTTGCGGCGCAGGAAGACGGCATTGCCGCAGGCCTCGGGATCGATGACGCGCGTCAACGACGTATAGACGATGCTGAAGCCGGAAAGTGGCGCACCGGAGACATTAAACAGCGTGAAGGTGAACTGGCCGAACGGCCCGCCATCCGGCTGCCAGGACGCCTCGAGACGATAGGAAACCGGGTGCATCTTCTTCCTCCCAAATGCAATGTCAGTAATGGCTTGATTGCGAAAACGTGCGCGCCAGCTCCGCCTGACCGGCGGTAAGGCCGCAATCGACTGGCAGGCAGACGCCCGTAATGGCCGCGGCGAGTGGTCCCGCGAGAAACTGCACGGCATCGGCGACATCGTCGGGATTGACGATGCGCTGCAGCGGATACCAGCGACGTGCCTCCTCGAAGACATCAGGGTTTGCCGCAGCCCTCGCCTCCCAGGCCTGAGTGCGCACGGTGCCGGGGGCAACCGCGTTCGAGCGGATGCCGAACTTGCCGTATTCCACCGCGATGAGCCGCGTCAGATGCAGGAGGCCGGCTTTTGCGGCGCTGTAGGCCGGGTGGCCGAAGACGTTCATGCCGTTGACCGAGGCGATGTTGACCACAGATCCATGGGTATTTTTCAACATGTCCTCGACGGCACGAAAGCACAGGAACGCGGCTTCGAGGTTCAGCGCGTTGTCCATGCGCCAGATCTCAGGCGTCGTATCATGCAGGCTAACGGCGCGGGCAGCACCCGCATTGTTGACGAGCGTGCGAACCGCTCCTCTCTTAGCTGCCGTCGCCGCCATCGCCGCAACGCTAGTCGTGTCGGTCACGTCGCAAGCCATGGCCACGAAGCGTTCGTCATCGCCGAGCGCGCGTGCAGCCCGTTCGGCAGCGTCGGCATCGATGTCGACGAGCAAGATCACGTCGTGATCGTCGGAAAGCCGCCGGGCGATGGCCCGGCCAATATCGCCGGCCGCGCCGGTTACGATCGCGAGGGATTGCGTCATGCGCTGACCTTTCGCGGCGCGTCAGTCTCCGAGAAGCTGGCGATCGTCACCATCGCGGTGCGCCACCAGCTGCTGCTTGATGCGCCGAAGTGTGGTCGTCGCCTGGGCTTGCACCCGATAGGCGACGAGGCTGGAGAGGATGTCGAGCAGCGCCAGATAGGCGATGCGGGTGGAGGTGGGACGATAAATATTGTTGCCTTCTGGCAGGTCGACCGGCACCGTGATGCTGGCCGCGTCCGCCACCGGACTGCCACTCTGCGTCAAAGCAATGGTCGGCACCTTCAACTCGCGCGCCAGCGTGAAGGCACGCACCAGTTCGGCATTGCGGCCGGAAAAGGACGAGCCGATCAGCACATCGCTCGTCCGGGCGGCCGCCGTCATCATCAACTGCATGCTGTGGTCGGAACTGGAGGTGATGCGCAGGCCGTAACGGAAGAGCCGGTTCTGCAGTTCGCCGGCGATCATCGAGGAATTGCCGCCGGAACCAAAGGCGTAGATCATTTCCGCCGCAGCGATCCGCTCGACCGCCTGCTCGATCGCCGCAAGGTCGAGTGAGCGATGCAGCAGAAACAGCGCATTCTGCGCCTTGGTGATGATGTCCTGGGCGACATCGCCGGTCTCGCGGCTCTTCGGCTCGGGCTTCAGGTAGCGCATGCCGATATAGGCTGTGCGGGCGAGCTGCACCTTGAAGTCTGAAAAGCTGTCGCAGCCGAGCCGGCGACAGAAGCGGGTGACGGTCGGCGGCGACACGTCTGCCTTGCTCGCCAGCTCGATGATCGAGGCGTTCACCGCAAACTCGAAGTCATTCAGGAGAATCTCGGCAATGCGGTTTTCCGATTGGGAGAGCCGCCCTTTTTCTTCCTGCAGTGTCGCGAAGATGTCCATCGCCCGGTTATGCCTTGCTTATGATCACGAATGGGAGCGGGATGCGGGCGGAAAACCGCATACACTTTTCCTCATCCCGCTCTAAGATCAGCCTTCCTTCGGCCTGTAGGCGACGCAGTCGATCTCGACCTTGCAATCGACCATCATCGCCGACTGGACGCAGGCCCGTGCCGGCGGATGAGCTCCGAAATACTCCTGGTAGATCTTGTTGAATGTCCAGAAATCCCTGGGATCGTCGAGCCAGACGCCGCAACGAACCACATGCTCGGGACCGTAGCCGGCTTCGGTCAGGATTGCCAGTACGTTGGCGATGGTCTTGTGGGTTTGCGGGATAATCCCGCCCTCGATGATCTCGCCGTTTTCCATGGCAACCTGGCCGGAAACATAAAGCCAGCCGTCCGCTTCCACCGCGCGTGCGAAGGGCAAGGGTTTACCGCCAGCGCCGACCTGTTCCGCACCATAGCGCTTGATCGTCATCATCAGCCTTCTTGCAAATTATTTTCTTTGATCGTTGACAAGTGACCATAGAAAGCTGAATTTGGCTAGTGAAAAACGCCATTCATGAAAAGAATTTCAATCCAGGGCGCAAATATGCGGGATCCTTTCCTCAATCCATTCCCCTCCTCCGACACTGCACGCCATTCGATCTGGGAGATGCTCGTCTCTCGCGATATCGACGCCTTTCTCGCGGCCGACTGGTCGATGGTCGCGGACGACTTCGTCGAGGAGGGCTTCATCGGCATCGACGGTCGTCGCGAGACCAACCCTGACAATTGGCGGCTGACCTTCCCGTCGCTCGCCGCCTATCGTGACGAGTGGCTGCGCCAGGCGGAAGACTTCGCCGGCCAGAGCTTTGCCGAGGATCCACGCACCGCGATCTTCACGACGACGACGCTCGAGGACATCGAGATCAACGGCGACCAGGCGCTGGCACGCAAGAAGTTCGATGGCAGCCTGAAGAAGACAGATGGCAGCGTCGACATCCTGAAATGGCAGACGGTCTACTACTGCCGCCTGCATCAGGGACGCTGGAAGATCGCCGGCTTCACCGGCTACCTGCCGAACCCGATGGGTCCGGCCTAAAGATCGACGCGACAGAAAAGGCAAAGGCATTGCGGATCTTCACTGCGGCGCTTGCGACCGAGACCAACACCTTCTCCCCGATCTGCATCGACCGCCGGGCCTTCAAGGCCTCGCTCTATGCACCACCGGGTGAGCACCCGGAGACCCCGACGCTTTGCACCGCGCCCATCACGGTTGGCCGTCGCGTCGCCGCGGAAAAGGGCTGGGAACTGATCGAAGGCACCGCCACCTGGGCGGATCCGGCAGGCCTCGTCAACCGCGAAACATATGAGGGCCTGCGCGACGAGATCCTCGATCAACTGCGCGCGGCCATGCCGGTCGACGCCGTTGTGCTCGGCCTGCACGGCGCGATGGTCGCTGCCGGCTACGAGGACACCGAGGGCGACTTGCTGGCTCGCGTGCGCGAAATCGTCGGACCCGATATTCTCGTCTGCGCCGAGCTCGATCCCCACAGCCACCTCACGGCCAAGCGCGCCGCGGCTTCGAACTTCTTCGTGTTCTTCAAGGAGTTTCCGCACACCGACTTCGTCGACCGCGCCGAGGACCTTTGGCGCATCGTGGTCGATACGCTCGAAGGCCGCGTGACGCCGGTCATGTCGGTGTTCGACTGCCGGATGATCGACGTCTACCCGACCTCGCGCGAGCCGATGCGGTCCTTCGTCGACAAGCTGATGCGGATCGAAAGAGAAGACGCGGATGTGCTCTCGCTCTCCGTCGTCCATGGCTTCATGGCGGGCGACGTTCCCGAGATGGGTACGAAGATGGTGGCGGTGACCAATGGCAGGCCGGAGAAGGGGCGAAATCTGGCGCGCGAGCTGGGGCTCGAGCTCTTCTCGAAGCGCGGCACCTTTATCATGCCGCAGATCGACGAGAAGCAGGCCGTCAGCGAGGCGTTTGCCGCGGCCGCAGGGCCAGTGGTGATCGCGGATGTCTGGGACAATCCGGGCGGCGGCACGGCTGGTGACGCGACGGTGTTGCTCGAAGAACTGCTGAGACGTGGCGCAACCGACGTTGCGGTCGGAACGATCTGGGATCCAATGGCCGTACAGATCTGCATGGCGGCCGGCGAAGGCGCCGAAATCCGGTTGCGTTTTGGCGCCAAATCAGCCCCCGGAACCGGCAATCCGGTCGACGGCACGGTCAAGGTGGTCAAACTGGTGCGGGACGCCGAGATGCGCTTCGGCGAGAGTTTCGCACCGTTCGGCGACGCCGCTCACATCCATTTCAGCGGTATCGACATCATCCTCAACTCGACCCGGGCACAGAGCTTCGATCCAAGCCTCTTCTCGGTGATGGGCATCGATCCGACCACGAAGAAGATCCTGGTCATCAAGTCGACCAACCATTTCTACGCCTCGTTCTCGAAGATCGCGTCCGAGATCCTTTATTGCTCGGCGGGCACTCCCTATCCGAACAACCCGGCGCGGACCGACTACAAGCGCGCCCGCAAGGATATCTGGCCGAAGGTCGACAATCCGCACGCAGCGGAAAAGGGTGCGGCCTGAACTGCTCTACACGCGCCGCAGTCTCACCCCGCACCGGTACTTCTCGGACGCGTTCAGCACATAGAAAAAAGGGACCGCCGGCTAACGAAAGCCGGCGGTCCCTTTCCTTGTTCTGAACGTTGCGATCAAGCAGCTGCTGGATCGAGCACGCCCATGTCGATGTCGGTCAATTCGACGTGGCGTTCGAGTGCGATGCCCGCTTCGTCGAAGAGATGGCAATCGGCAACCTGGATGCCGGTCTGGATCGTCACCTCCGGCCGGATCGCCGCCGTGCCCGGCAACATGGCGCAGAAGTTTTCGCCTTCGCCGCCAATCGCCGCATAGGCGACCGTATGGGCGCCGAGACGCTCGATCACCGTCGGCGTAACCTTGAGGGTCAGATCTCCGGGCCCGAGCGTGATGTGTTCAGGGCGAACCCCGAGCGTCAGCGTTCGGCCGACGAGGCCGCCTTGCGGGGCCACGGGAATGACCGCCGTCTGCCCCTTGTAGTCGACCTCGACGCCGGCATCGCTGACGCCTTTGCAGCGAACAGGGAGGAAGTTCATCTTCGGATTGCCGATGAAGCCGGCAACGAAGGTATTGGCAGGCTTGTGATAGAGTTCGAGCGGCGCGCCCGTCTGGGCGATCTGCCCGGTATTGAGAACGACGATCCGGTCCGCCATCGTCATCGCCTCGACCTGGTCGTGCGTGACGTAGATCATCGTTGCCTGCAACTGCCGGTGCAGTTTCGCCAGTTCGATGCGCATGTCCGCCCTAAGGGCCGCGTCGAGGTTCGACAACGGCTCGTCGAAGAGGAAGATCTTCGGCTCGCGCACGATCGCCCGCCCGATCGCGACACGCTGGCGCTGGCCGCCGGACAACATGCCGGGCTTCTGCTGCAGGCGCTGGTCGAGGTGCAGGATGCGCGCGGCATGCTCCACCTTCGCCTTCAACTTCTCTTCGGCCATTTTTTCCACGCGAAGCGGAAAGGCGATGTTCTCGAAGACGGTCATGTGCGGATAGAGCGCGTAGGACTGGAAGACCATGGCGATTCCGCGCTTGACCGGCGGCAAGTCGTTGACGCGCTTGCCCTCGATCAGGATATCCCCTGAGCTGGTCTCGTCGAGACCGGCTATCATCCTGAGCAAGGTCGACTTGCCGCAACCGGAGGGTCCGACGAAAACGACGAACTCACCGTTCTTGACTTCGAGATCGATGCCTTTCAGTACCTCGTAAGTCCCGTAGAATTTCTGAATCCGATTGAGATTGAGCTGTCCCAAGAAACTGTCTCCGGCCACCGGCGAGAAGCGGCTCTTTCATGGCAGAATGCGGGCCGCGAACTTAAGAAAGTCGCGGCCCCGTGACCTTACTTGTACTGTTCGAGGTCGGCGGCGGCCTTCTTCAGCGCGTCAGCCGGTTCGGCCTTGCCAGTCACGACCGACTGGACCATCTCGATCATCGTGTTCTGCAGGCCCTTGTAATCGGTGAAGAGCGGCTCCGGACCACCGTTGGAAATGCCGTCGATGAACGGCTTCCAATAGGGGTTGGCGGCAACCATGTCGTCGACCGCCTTGCCCGGGCGCAGCGGCGTCAGGCCTTCCTGCGCTTCGTAGATCGGCTGGTTTTCCGGATCCGTCAGGAACTTGGCGAATTCAACCGCCTTTTCCTCGACGCCAGTGCCGCTGAAGACAGCCAGGCTGTCGGTGATCAAGAGCGTGCCCGGGCCCTTGGCGCTCGGACCGAGCGGCAGCGGTGCGACGCCCCAGTCGATCTTGGTTTCCTTCAGGCGGTTCACCGCGCCGACCGAAGCCTGGATCATGCCGAGCTTGCCGTCGAGGAAGATCGCGCGGACTTCGTTCTGCTCGTAGGACGTCGGACCTTCTTCGGCGTAGGGAACGATGTCCTTCAGCGCGGTCAACGCCTCCAGGTTCTGCTTGCTGTCGAGCGTGATCTTGCCGTCGGCATCGATGACGGAACCATCATTGGTGTAAACCCAATGCAGGAACTGGTGCATCGTATTGTCGAAGGTCTTGGCGACCACACCGAAGCCGGCAATGCCGGTTTTTTCCTTGATCGTCTTGGCGTATTCGAGCTCTTCCGCCCAGGTTGTCGGCGGCTTTTCCGGATCGAGACCGGCCTGCTTGAACAGGGCCTTGTTCCAGTAGAGGGCCTTGGTCGAGAAGGCGACCGGCACGCCCCACTGCTTACCGTCGGTCGTCACCGTATCCATGATATACGGATAATAGGACTTCTTCTCTTCGTCGGAGAAAGTGATCGGCACGATCAGCTCGTTGTCGGCAAATTCCTTCAGCGTGCGTGAGCCGACATAGGCAAGCGCCACCGGCGTGCCGGAAGCGGCAAGCGTCGTCACTTTGTCCTGGCACTGGCCCCAGCCGACCACTTCGGCCGCGATCTTGTAGCCGGGATTGGCCTCTTCCCACTTTTTGATGAACTCGGCATGGGCCGGCTGCATCTTGTCGCCGCAGGCGATGAAGCTGATTTCCGTGTCGGCGGCCAGCGACGGCAGCGCCGTCGTGGCAAGCAGCGCCAAGGTTCCTGCAATCAATGAGGCATGCTTTTTCATGGTGGTTCCCCTTGCTTATGAAGCTCGTTGTTGCGGTTACTGTTTCACGGCGCCGGCCGTCAGGCCCGCGACGAGATAGCGTTGCATCAGGAAGATGAGGATGACCGCGGGCGCGATGCCGACGAAGCTCGCTGCCATCAGCTCGTTCCAGATGACTTCCTGCCGGCCGAAATAGGCGTAGAGCCCGATCGGCAGCGGCATGTATTCGGTCTTCGAGTTGAAGGTCAGCGCGAAGATGAATTGCTGGGCGTAGGACCCGATGAAGGTGGTGATCGCGACGACCGTGATGCCGGGCATGGCTATCGGCAGGATGACGCGGCGAAGCGTATAGAAGTGGCTGGCGCCATCGACGAAGGCCGCTTCGTCCAGTTCGCGCGGAATGCGCATCATGTAGGTGCGCAAGAGCCAGATCGCCGACGGGATGAGGAAGGCGACGCCCGGCACGATCATGGCGAAATAGGTATTGAGCACGCCGAGGCTGCGCATCAGCCGGAAGAGCGGAATGAGCAGCACCGCGCCGGAGAACATGTTGACCGCGAGGAATGCCGCCAGCAGCGCACCGCTGCCGCGGAATTTGAAGCGCGCAAAGGCATAGGCCGCCGGCACCACCAGCACCAGCACGATCACCGTCACGATCGACGAGATGAAGAACGAGTTGAAGATGTAACGGGCAAAGCCCGGTACGCTCACCCACATCGACTTGTAGGCCGCAAACGACCCGTTCTCCGGCCAGAACTTGTAGGGCGAGGAAAACAAGAGGCCGAGCGGTTTCAGCGACACCAGGAAGCCTTCGACGAAGGGCGCCAGAATGAACGCCAGGAAAACGAAGATCCCGCAATAGATCGCCACCAGCTCATGCCAGCGATAGCGGTTGATCATGGCGGGCTGGCTCATCGGTGCTCTCCCGAGGCAAGGCGGCTGGTGACGCGGAAATAGGCGAGGCAGAAGATCGACAGGAAGATGCAGATGAGCACCGCGCGGGCCGCCCCTTCCCCGTATTTCTTCGAACCGATCGCCGTGCGGTAGGTGTCGATGATCATCGTCGTCGTTTCGCCGTTCGGTCCGCCCTGGGTCAGGATCCAGATGATGTCGAACGAGTTGAAGGTCGCGATCAGCGACAGCATCGACATGGTGATCATCGAGGGGATGAGCAGCGGCAACGTGATGCGACGGAAGCGATAGAGGCGCCCTGCCCCATCCGTCCAGGCGGCCTCATAGAGATCCTGCGGGATCGCCTGCATCGCCGCCAGCATATAGAGCGTCACCAGCGGTACGCCGATCCAGACGTCGGTAATGATCGTTGCCCAGAAGGCTGTCTCACCACGCGCCAGGAAGGCGACCGGCCCGTCAACCAGACCCCAGTTCTGCAGCATGCCGGAGATCATGCCAAACTGGCCGTTGTACATCCAGCCCCACATGAAGATGCCGATCGCCATCGGCACGATCCACGGCGGCATGGTCAGCACGCGGAAGAGCGCGCGGCCCGGTACGGCTGCGTTCAGCATGGTTGCGCCGAAGACGCCGATGATCATCTTGATCGAGACCGAGAAAAAGGTCCAGATGAAGGTGCGGAAGATGACCTCGGCGAAGGTCTCGTTGAAGATCTTGTCGTAGTTCGCCCAGCCGACCCAATTCGTCGTCTTCTTCAGCGAGGCGTCGGTGAACGACAGGATGAAGGTATCGACCAGCGGATAGGCAACGATCACCGTGACGTAGAGCAGGGCCGGTAGGAGCAGGATCCAGGCGAAGATGACCGTGCTGCGTTGAACACTCATCCCGCTTCTCCCCTCACGCCGCGCGGGAATGCAGGGTTTCGTCGAAACGATCCCAGATCGGTCGGAGGTCGATGACGCTCTTTTTGCGCCGCGCCTCGTCCATGGAAAGCGCCAGGATGCCCGCCTCCAGCGCATCGAGCGTCGAGACCGGCAGCGGCCGGCCGTCCCGGACGTGGCCGATGATATCGGTCGCCATTTGCTCGTCGGCACCGTAGTGCTGCGACAGTTCCGTGGCGGCGTATTTGTTCTCGATGACCTTCTTGCCGGTCAGCATCTCGTGGACATCGAAATAGCCGCGGATGAAATCGCCCTCGGCCATGCCGCGCGATCCCATGATGCAGAAGCGGCGGAACTGATCCGGAACGTTGAGATTGGTGTGGAAGTTCATGCCGACGCCATTGGCATATTCGACGATCGCCACCTGATAGTCGATGATGTCGCCGTCGCTGTCGAAGACCTTGTCGGATCCCATCCAGCCGCTCGGCTTGCGATGGAAGAGTTCGAGATCGTTGATGCCTTCGCGCGCCGGATCGTTGGCGGGAATGAAGCTCTTGCGGCCGCCGAAGCTCGCCACCCGTTCCGGCCGCGCGCCGACGACGCCGTTGTAGAGGTCAAGGTCGTGGCAGCACTTCTCCAGCATGAAGCTGCCGGAGTAGCGCTCGTAGCGGCGCCAGTCGCGCATGAAGAAGGCGCCGTGATAGGGCTCGATATGTTCGGCCGCCTCGATCGAGACCACCTGGCCGAGCTTGCCTTCGGCAAGCGCCGCCCGCAGGTCGCGATACATCGGCGCGTAGCGCAGCACCAGACCGACCATCAGTCGCTCATGACCGAATTTCGCCATCAGCGCTGCGAGTTCCATGCTCTCCTGGATCGTCGTCACGATCGGCTTTTCGCTGAAAACCTTGAGACCCGCTTCAAGCCCAATCCGGATATGTTCGAGATGCATGTGGTTGGGCGAGCCGATCATCAAAAGATCGAGTTTCTCATTGGCGATCAGTTCTTCGGGCGTCGCATAGGCCTTGCCGGCCGGGATGCCTTTTTCGGTCAGGGTGGACAGACCCGCCGGGTTCGGATCGACATAACCGGCGATCCCGAAGCTCTCGTCCACGGCCTTGAAGACATAGCCCAGATACCCCAAACGGAATCCGAGTCCGATGATGCCGACTTTCATGCTCGTCCTGTTCCCCTGCCTTTTGGCGTAATTTATTTTCGCAGACTGGGACAGTTTTTTCAGGGCGTCAACCCAAATCCGCAAATTCCGTAAAAATGTGAAATTCATTTTCATAATCGGGGCAGATGCCGCCAAAACAGGCAATTCACCCGACAACCCATGAGGGTACCGTCGCCGCAACTCTACAACAGGAGGAAAGCGGTCCAGACCACTGGACGTTGCGCGGATGGTTTCTGCAATTCAGGTTTTTCCAACCAGACGGTCACGCCAGTGCAATAGCCTCAGCAACGGCCGGGCCAGGTAGGGCGGCGGTATTTTGGGATGGTCGCCAACCGTCCCTCTCCTCGCGACACCGGCATTCGGCTCGATGAGGAACGCAACGATCAATGTGCTACGAGTAGAAAAAAGGTCCAAGGGTTCATCCGACAAGAATAGCCCCTGATCTCCCGCGCCAAATCCGACATCGCCGACCTGTATCGAGCCCGAAAAGAGATAGAAGTAGAGGTGCCGCCCCTCCGCCCGCGGGAACGTAACCTCTGCCTCAGCCTCAAGCCTGAGGTCGAAGATGTCGACGTTGTTACGCACGAAAAACGGCGCCACGCCATCTTCCGTTCCGACAAGGTGCCTCCATTGATTGACGGGTGCCGGCGCAATGGGACCATGCTGGATGTTCGGCGGAAGATCGAGGCTATGAGGACGCACGAAGACTTGCAGCATCCGTAGCGGAGGATCGCTCGGCAACGTCTCCTCCGAATGCCAAAAGCTCTTTCCGGCGTTCATCACCATAAGGTGCGCGCTGTCGGTAATCAGCCGACCGGTAGCCGGGTCGTTGTGACGCATCACCCCATCTGGCACCCATGACAGGATTTCGTCGTTCTGGTGCTCGTGCATGGCGATAAGCCTGCCTGGCTCCAGCATCGACTCGACGACCATGGCCAGGGGGCCGTAGCCATGATCGCGCGGTCTGGGCAACAACCATCCCGGCATATTGAGCCTGGTCTTGAACCCGCCCATATCCCTGACAATCGGACTCTTGGCGCCTCGGTACAGCACGCGCCATTCTAGCATGTGCCACCGCAATTTGGCGCAATAGTCGATCGCCGAGACTTGTCAGCCTGTCGCGTTTCCAGATGGCATCTAGCGCCCCATCCGGGCGGCGAGTTTTCTCTCGGCAGCCTGCAAGCCGTCGTGCAGCAACACGGCAAGCGTCGCGACGATCAGGCCACCCTGAACGACGAATGCCAGATTGTTCGATTGCAGTCCGGCAATGATCACTTCGCCCAGGGTCTTCGCCGCGACTGTCGATCCGATCGTGGCGGTCGCGAGGCTGATGACCACCGAAAGCCGGATGCCGGCAAGGATCACCGGCATGGCAAGCGGCAACTCGACCTTCAGCAGGCGCTGTCCGCCCGTCATCCCGGCGCCGCGCGCCGCCTCCATGACGGAGGGAGGCAAGGTCGTCAGCCCGGTCAGGGCATTCTCGAAGATCGGCAGCAGGCCGTAGAGGAAAAGCGCAATCAGCGTCGGTTTCTCGCCAAAGCCGAAGATTGGGACGGCCAAAGCCAGCACCGCGACCGGGGGAAAGGTCTGGCCGATGTTCACAAGGCTGCGCGAGAGCGGCAGGAATTCCGCGCCGGAGGAGCGTGTCACGAGTATGGCCAAGGCGAGTGCGACCAGCGACGCAGCGGCGGTCGCCACAGCGACGGTCCGCAGATGCAGCAGCGTCAGTTGCAGCAGGCTGCCCTGATTGTAGATCACGGGCGCATTCTCCTGAACCAGCGGCCGCAACAAGGGTTCGAACCATTGCGGCTGCAGCAGGAAGGCGACCAGCACCAGGAACGCTCCCGCGCGAAAAAGCGTGGATAGGTTCGGCATCAGGCAGGCCCAGCTGCTCGTTTTGCCAGCCCTTCGAGACTAACCTTGCCGATGATTGCACCTGCGGGATCAGCCACCGGCAGCGCGCTCCGTCCGGACCAGAGGAGTTCGGCAAGGGCCTCCCGTTGCGTGAGCGCGCTCGATATGGCAGCGCCATCTGCCGAACCCGGTTCGACGGCGCTTGAGACCTGCTCGATCGCGAGCAACCGATAGGGCCGCTCGCTGACCCCGATCAGGCTTTCGACGAACGGGGTCGCGGGCTTGATCAGCATTTCGGCGGGCGTCGCATATTGCACCACCTTGCCCTTGTCCATGACGGCAATGCGGTCGGCGAGCTGGAAGGCCTCCTCCATGTCATGGGTGACGAGAATGATCGTCGTCTCGAAGTGCTTTTGAATGGCGAGCAGATCATCCTGCGCCTTGGCGCGAATGATCGGGTCGAGTGCGCCGAAGGGCTCGTCCATCAGCAGGACTTTCGGTTCGGCAGCCAACGCCCGCGCGACGCCGACACGCTGTTGCTGACCGCCGGAAAGCTCGTGCGGAAAGCGTGGACCAAAGGCGGCCGGATCGAGTTGGAACAGTTGGAGAAGCTCGTCCACCTTGGCATCGATGCGCGAGCGTTCCCAGCCGAGCAGGGTCGGCACGGTGGCAATGTTCTGTGCGACGGTCCGATGCGGGAACAGGCCGTGCCCCTGGATCGCGTAACCGATGCGCCGGCGCAGTTCATAGCCTGGCAGCGAACGGTTGTCCTCACCATCGAGGCGGATCGTCCCCGCCGTCGGCTCCACCAGCCGGTTGATCATACGCAGAAGCGTCGTCTTGCCGGAACCGGAGGTGCCGACCACGACGATGACTGTGCGCGGCGCGATCGTAAGGCTGACGTCGTCGACGACGGCGGTCTCGCCATAGCGCTTGGTGATGTTCTCGATCTCGATCATGCGGCCTCTGCCTGTCTGTTGTTTGGTGTGGCCATCTCGATCATCGCGTCGAGGACGATCGCCGCGGCAAACGCCATCACGACGGTCGGAACGGCCCCGAGCAGCACGAGATCCATCGCTGTCTGCCCGACACCCTGGAAGACGAAGACGCCGAAACCGCCGCCGCCGATCAGCGCCGCAATGGTTGCCAGGCCGATATTCTGCACGAGCACGATGCGGATGCCGGTGAGGATCACCGGAAAGGCCAGCGGAAATTCGATGCCGACAAGCCGCTGCCAATCGGTCATGCCGATGCCGCGGGCGGCGTCATTCGCGTCCCTCGGAACACCGGCCAGCCCAACGACGGTATTGGCGACGACCGGCAAGAGCGAATAGAGAAACAATGCGACGAAGGCCGGCGCGACACCAATGCCGCGAATGCCGATCGTGGCGGCGCCCGGCACGTTGGCGGCGATCCAGCCAAGCGGTGCAATGAGAATGCCGAAAAGTGCGATCGACGGGATCGTCTGGATCGCGTTCAGGACTCCGAGCAAGCCGTCGCGCAGCCGCGTGACGCGATGGCAGAGGATGCCGAGTGGGATGCCGGCGATGGTTGCGGCCGCAAGCGAGCCGAGCGCCAAGGTCACATGCTTGCGAGCTTCCGCCCAGAAAGTATCGACCCGGCTTGCATATTCCTTGAGGATCGAGAGACCGTCCCAGGTACCGGAAAGCAACAGCATCCCGATGAAGGCGAGCACGGCGACAAGCACGATGATGCGCACGAAAGGCGCCGGGCGCAATCGCGTCAGAGCATCGGCGGCCAGCAGCCCGAAGGCGAAGAGCATGACCCAGAAGCCGGAGGCCGGCGAAACGCGGGCGTAGCTGTTGCCTTCCGGCGCCAGGTGGCTGGCGGCGACACCGATGCCGAGCGCCAGCACGCCCAGCGCTGCGAAAGCTGCGACAAGGCGCAAAATGGCGGGCGACCGCATGGCCGCCGCGAGCGCGCCCGCAAGGATCACCAAAAGCACTGCCGCGCTCCAGGGCTGCGGCAGGGACTCGACGAGCGTCTTCGCCTCACCGGCGACGATGCGATTGGCGCGAAACGTTGCGAAGGGCGCGATCAAGGCGCCGCCAAGCGCCAAAGCCGCGATGATCGCTCCGAGCTTGTCAAAGCGGAGTTCTCTCAAACCATATCCCTCCCCGCCTGTGCCGGCGCGACTTCAGCACCTGCAGGCACGCCCCGGAACGCCGGCCATCGGACCAGCGTCCCGGTTGTCGGTCAACTTATTTCAGAAAGCCGTTCTTCTTCAGGAAGTCTTCGGCAACGGTCTTGGCCGGCTCGCCGCCAACCTGTACGCGGCCGTTCAGGTCCTGAAGCGTCTGGAGATCGAGCTTCTCGAACACCGGCTTCAGCAGTTCCTCGATCTGCGGATTTTCCTTGAGCACCGCTTCGCGAATGATCGGTGTCGGCTGATAGACGGGCTGCACCGCCTTGTCGTCTTCGAGCACGACGAGGCCGGAAGGCGCGATGCCACCGTCGGTTCCGTAGACCATCGCCGCATTGGCGCCATTCGTCTGGTTCGCCGCGGCCGCAATCGTTGCCGCGGTATCACCGCCAGACAGCGTGATGAGTTGGTCCTGCTTCAGGGTGAAGCCATAGGTCGTCTGGAAGGCCGGAAGGGCAGCGGCCGAATTCACGAACTCGGACGATGCGGCGAGCACGACCTTGCCGCCGCCCGAAACATATTTGCCGAAATCGCTCAGCGTCTTCAGCTTGTTCTCATCCGCCACTTCCTTGCGAAGCCCGATCGCCCAGGTGTTGTTGGCCGGAGACGGCGTCAGCCAGACGATCTTGTTCGCGTCGTAGTCGAGCTTCTTGGCGGTCTCGTAACCCTTGGCCGCGTCCTTCCACACCGGATCGTCAGCCTTTTCGAAGAAGAAGGCGGCATTGCCGGTGTATTCCGGGTAGATGTCGATCTCGCCCGCGGTGATCGCCTTGCGCACGACCGGCGTCGCACCGAGCTGAACGCGGTCTACCGTCTTGATGTTGTTGGCGTTGAGCACGGCAAGGATGATGTTGCCGAGCACACCGCCCTCGGTGTCGATCTTCGAGGAGACGACTACGTCGGCACTGGCCGCGGCTGCGGTCAAGGTGAAGGCAAAGGCAGTTCCGATAAGCAGTCTGGTCAGGCGCATGGGATTCTCCTCGGATTTCGATCCCCAAGTTTGATCACGGAAAGTCCGCCGCGTCGGGGTAAGCCATTCCATATATGTCAGCCCCCGGCAAAAAATAGGGTTGCACGCTGAGACTGTGACGCATGAAAAATCTCGCCATCCACTAATACGATCGAGAAGCTGGACTATCGTATTCGGCGTTACCGAATGGCGGTTGCAATCGACAGCATTGTCGGCCACCTTGATCAAGGCCCGCCAGAAACATCTGCGTCACTCTTGGTTGCGATGCCGCTCGACCCAACCGCTCGGGGGCTGACGGAGGGTTCGCCCGGCGAAAGTTCGGGGATTTCATGTCGATCCATCTTCTCGCGCTGCTTATCGGCGTGGTTGCCGGCCTGCGAACCATGACTGCACCGGCGGCCGTGAGCATCGGCGCTGCGGCCGGTTGGTTATCGCTTGACGGCACCTGGGCCGCCTTCATGGGCTTTCGGTTCACGCCCTACATCTTCGGCCTGCTCGCCCTCGTGGAGTTCGTCACCGATCAATTGCCGAGCACGCCGAGCCGAAAGGCTCCGCAGCAGTTCGGCGCCCGCATCGTCAGCGGTGGCTTCTGCGGTGCCGTGCTTGGCGCCGCCGGAGGTGCTATGTTGGGCGGGCTGGTCGCCGGCGTCATCGGTGCAGTCATCGGAACGCTCGGCGGCTACGAAGCTCGCAAGCGCCTCGTTGCGGCCATCGGCGGCAAGGATCTGCCGATTGCCCTTAGCGAGGATGCCGTCGCCGTTCTCCTCGCACTCTGGGTGGTGTCCTTAGTCTCATGACAAAACACTTCGACGCAATCATCATCGGCGCCGGTCAGGCCGGCCCTTCGCTCGCCGGTCGTCTGACAGCCGCGGGAAAGACCGTCGCCATCATCGAGCGCAAGTTCTTCGGCGGCACCTGCGTCAACACCGGTTGCATGCCGACCAAGGCGATGGTTGCAAGCGCCTATGCGGCCCATCTGGCGCGGCGAGGTGCGGACTATGGTGTCACCACTGGCCCCATCTCCATTGATTTCGCCCGCGTCATGGCACGCAAGGACACGGTGCGGTTCACGTCGCGCAAGAATGTCGAAAGCTGGCTGAAGGGGATGAAGAACTGCACAGTCTTCGAAGGCCATGCCCGCTTCGAAAGCCCGCATGAAATCCGCGTCGGCGAAGACCTGCTTTCGGCCGATCAGATCTTCCTGAATGTCGGTGGCCGCGCCGCGACACCGGATTTCCCTGGCGTCGAGGAGGTGCCCTATCTCACCAACGTCTCGATCATGGATCTCGACACCCTGCCCCGCCATCTGATCATCGTCGGCGGCAGCTATATCGGGCTCGAATTCGCGCAGATGTTCCGCCGCTTCGGCTCCGAGGTGACCGTCATCGAAAAGGCGCCGCGGCTGATCGGCCGCGAGGACGCGGATGTTTCCGATGCCATTCTCGCGATCCTGGAAAAAGAAGGTATCGAGTTCCGGCTGAATGCCGAGTGCATCCGCTTCGCCAAGCGGGGCGACGAGGTCGTCGCTGGCGTCGATTGCGCGGCAGGCGCGCCCG
Source organism: Ensifer sp. VA4 (assembly GCF_055710065.1). Lineage (NCBI taxonomy): Bacteria > Pseudomonadati > Pseudomonadota > Alphaproteobacteria > Hyphomicrobiales > Rhizobiaceae > Ensifer > Ensifer sp. VA4. Next base: position 261,021 of record NZ_JBVQPO010000003.1, read on the forward strand.
AGATCGCGGGCTCCCATCTCTTGCTGGCGGCCGGACGTCGGCCGAACACCGACGATCTCGACCTGGACCGCGCCGGCGTCAAGACCGACACCCGCGGTTACATCGAAGTCGACGAGCGCCTCAGGACCAACGTACCGCATATCTTCGCCATGGGCGACTGCAACGGCCGCGGCGCCTTCACCCACACCGCCTACAACGACTTCGAAATCGTCGCGGCAAACCTCATCGATGGCGAGGCGCGAAAGGTCAGCGACCGGATCTCGACCTATGCTCTCTTCATCGATCCGCCGCTCGGACGCGCCGGCATGACGGAAACCGAGGCGCGCAAGTCGGGGCGCAAATTGCACATCGGCACCAGACCGATGAGCCGCGTCGGCCGCGCCGTCGAGAAGGGCGAGACCGAGGGTTTCATGAAAGTGATCGTCGATGCCGACACCAAGGAAATCCTCGGTGCCTCAATCCTCGGCACCGGTGGCGACGAGGCGGTGCAGAGCATCCTCGACGTGATGTACGCAGCCAAGCCCTACACGACGATTACCCACGCGGTGCACATCCATCCGACCGTATCGGAACTGATCCCGACCGTCTTCGGCGACTTGCACCCAAACGCCTGAACGGTCAGCGCCGCCGCGGTTCAGACGAGCGCTGCGCGGGCGAGATGGTAGAAATACATCGCCCCGCGCTCGAGGATTTCGTCGTTGAAATCGTAGCGGGTAGTGTGCAGACCACTGCTTTGACCGTTGCCGATCAACACATAGGCGCCCGGCACCTTTTCCAGCAGGAAGGAAAAGTCCTCGCTGCCCATCAATGGCTCGGGGAGGTCGACATAGGCATCGGCGCCGAAGGTCTCGGCGATCACGGCGCGTGCGTCTTCGACCGCCTGCGCATCGTTGATCGTCGCGGGATAGCCGACCTGCCAATCGAAGGTAGCCTCGGCATTGAAGCTCTGCGCCTGGAAGCGGGCGATCTGCTCCACACGCTCCTGCAACTGCTTGCGCACGGCAGGATCGGTCGAGCGCATGCTGATCTCCAGCACCGCCGTATCGGGAATGATGTTCGAAGCGGAGCCCGACTGGAACGAACCGACCGTCACCACGGACGGCTGATGCGGCGAGACGTTGCGCGAGACCAGCGTCTGCAGCGCCATCACCACGCTCGAGCCGACGACGACGGGATCGACCGTCAGTTCCGGCTGGGCGCCGTGGCCGCCCTTGCCCCGGATCGTCAGCGTCAACACGTCGATCGACGCCGCCATCGCACCTGGACGGCTTGAGAACTGGCCGACCGGCAGGCCCGGCCAGTTGTGCAGCGCATAGACCCGTTCGCAGGGGAAGCGCTCGAACAGGCCGTCCTCGATCATCAGCTTGCCGCCGCCAAAGTTTTCCTCGGCCGGCTGGAAGATCAGATGGACCGTGCCGTTGAAACTCTCATCCCTCGACAGTGCCCAGGCGGCACCGAGCAACATGCTGGTGTGGCCATCGTGGCCGCAGGCGTGCATCGCGCCCGGGTGCTTGCTCTGATAGGCAAGGCCGGTTTCTTCCAGCATCGGCAGCGCATCCATGTCGGCGCGGAAGCCGATGGCGCGATTGCTGTTGCCGCGCTTCAGCGTGGCGACGATGCCTGTCGTCGCCAGGCCGCGCGTCACCTCGAAGCCCCAGGACTGCAGCAATCCTGCGACAAACTCGGAGGTCTTCACCTCGGAAAGTCCTATCTCGGGCATCTCATGCAGCCTGTGACGGATCTCGACGAGCTCGGGCAGGAACTCGGAAAACGTGGCGTCGCGCATTTCAGCCTCCTCAAGCCATCTGCAGGAACTGGCGCAGCCGCGACGATTGCGGATCGCGCATCACCTTTGATGGCGCGCCGCGTTCTTCGACCAGTCCCTTGTGCAGGAAGATCACCTCGCTTGAGATATCGCGGGCAAGGGACATCTCATGCGTGACCATCACCATGGTGCGCCCCTCTTCGGCGAGCTTCTTTATGACGAGCAACACCTCGTTGACAAGTTCCGGGTCGAGCGCAGAGGTCGGCTCGTCGAAGAGCATAACCTCCGGCTTCATCGCCAACGCCCGGGCGATCGCCGCGCGCTGCTGCTGGCCGCCCGAGAGCTGATTCGGGTAATGATCGCGCTTCGGGGTGATGCCGACTTTTTCCATCAGCAGTTCGGCCTCGCCGATCGCATCCTTGCGCGCCATGCCGAGCACGTGGATCGGCCCTTCGATGATGTTTTCGAGGATGGTCTTGTGGGACCAGAGATTGAAGCCTTGGAACACCATGCCGAGGCGCGTGCGGATATGTTCGAGCTGTCGCTTGTCGGCGGCGACGAACTTCCCATCCTTGCCCTTGACGGTGCGGACCACCTCGCCAGACACCGAAATCTCGCCCTCGTCGGGCGTTTCCAGATAGTTGATGCAGCGCAGCAACGTGCTCTTGCCGGAGCCGCTGCTGCCGATCAGCGAGATGACATCGCCGGAATTCGCCTCGAAGGAGACGCCCTTGAGCACCTCGACGGAGCCGAAGCTCTTGTGAATGTTCTTCACGGAAAGCGCTGTTGCAGCCATGTTCGTTCCTCTCGTCGCGTCTTTGCGCGCGCCTCCTCGTTATGCCCACGCCGTGCGGTAGCGGGTAAGCCTCTTCTCGACGACGTGCATGACGCGCGTCAGGATGAAGACGACGGTGAAATAGATGATGCCGGCGGCGATCAGCGGTTCGAAGATCAACAGCGACTGGCGCTGCAGCATGCGGGCAGTGCCCATCACCTCGAGGATCGTGATCGTCGAGGCGAGCGACGTCGTCTTCAACAGGATGATCAGATCGCCCGTCAGCACCGGCAGGCAGGAGCGGAACGCCTGCGGCAGGGTGATGCGGCGGAGGATCATCGACGAGCGCATGCCGATCGATTTTGCCGCTTCGATCTGTCCGAGCGGGACCGCCTTGATCGCGCCGCGGATGACCTCGGCATTGTAGGAAGCCTGGTTGAGGCTCAGCGCGAAGATCGCATACCACAGGCCGTCACGCAGATAGGGCCAGAGGAAGCTGTGGCGCACCCAGGTGCCGGGCAGCACCTGCCCCAGGCCGTAATAGATCAGATAGATTTGCACCAAGAGCGGCGTGCCGCGGAAGGCGAAGGTGAACACATAGGCCGGAACCGAAAGCACGCGGCGGCCGGAAAGCCGGGCAAGTGCCGCGAGCGTACCGATGACCAGTCCGAAGACGCCGGCGACCGCAGTCAAAAGCAGTGTCAGCGGGGTTGCCTTGATCAACGCCGGCAGGAAACCGATGACGTTGGAGATCGTTTCCATCAGTGGTGCCCCCGGTTGAGGCGGCGCTCGATCTCAGCGATCGCCAGGACGGAAACGAGCGTGATCGCAAGAAACAGGATGGCCGTCAGCCCGTAGAAGAAGATGTACTGCTTGGTGCCGGCCGCGGCTCGGTACCCGGTGTAAAGCAGTTCGCTGAACGAGCCGAGCACGCTGATGATGGCGCTTTCCTTGGTGATCGACAGCCAGAGATTGCCCATGCCGGGCACGGCGTAGCGCATCATTTGCGGAAAGATGATGCGGGTGAAAACCTTGCGTCTCGGCATGCCGATCGAGACCGCTGCCTCGATCTGGCCAGGCGGCACGGAAAGGAAGGCGGAGCGCAGCACCTCGGTCATGAAAGCGCCCGAGACGAAGGCAAGCGCAATGATGGCCGCCCAGAAGGAACTGAACTGGAAGGTCTCGGCGACGAGGCCGAAGTGTTTCAACAGCCGCTCGGCGCCGCTGGCTACCGAGAAATAGAGAAGCAGGATGACCAGCAGTTCCGGAAGCGAGCGGACGACGGTCGTGTAGATTTCGGCAAGGACGCGCGGGACGCGGTGCTTCGACAATTTGCCGGCAGCCCCCAGGAAGCCGAAGAGAACCGCAACCGCATAGGCGACCACGGAAACCTGCAAGGTCATCAGCAGGCCCCAGGCGAAATCGTCGCCCCAGCCCTCCCCGCCCCAGGCAAGCAATTGCCAGTAATAGTCCATCCGTCGTTACCTGTTCCCGATTTTCGTCAGCCCTACTGCATGTCTCCTTAAATCGACCTCGATTTAAGGACAAAGACATGCAGCAAATCAAAGTGCTACAGCGACCTTTGCGCGTCTCATAAGACGCGCGGCGCTGTAGAACGCCGCCCGTCCAGTCACGGCGGGCAAAGGTCGTCGTCGCGGTGGCTGCAAGGGTGCCCCGGCGCTGCGGCCGGTTTGGCGAGCAAGGGCGGCGGCGGCCCGAGGCCGGAGCGCCGCCCTCAAGAACGTGCGTTTACTTCTTGCCGAAGATCCACTTGTCGACGAGCTTCTGCGTCGTGCCGTCCTTTTCGAGAACGGCAAGCGCGGCATTGACCTTGTCGAGGGTCGCAGCGTCACCCTTGCGCACGGCATAGGCGACGCCTTCGCCGAGCGTGACGTTCTTCGGCACCTCGACCTTGACCTCGTAGTCGGTGCCTTCCGGCGTCTTCAGGAAGGTCTGGATGTAGAGGTCGGGGATCAGCACGTAGTCGACGCGGCCGGCGATCAGGTCGGCAACCGAGTTGTCTGCCGTGTCGTAGCTCTTGGCTTCGGCACCGGTCAGGTACTTGGCAACGTAAGCCGCCTGCACGCTCGACGTCTGCACGCCGATGATCTTGCCCTCGACATTAGCCGGATCGATGATCTTGCCGGAACCGTCCGCTGCATCGACCGTCTTGATCTCGCTCGTGTCAGCCTTGGCGCCGACGAAGGACGTGCCTTCAGTGTAATAGGGCGTCGAGAAGTCGACGACCTGGCGGCGCTCGTCGGTGATCGAGAAGGCGCCGATGATGAAGTCGACCTTGTTTTCCTTCAGCGACGGGATCAGTCCGTCCCAGGCCATCTGGTTGATGTCGCACTTCACCGCCATCTTCTCGCACAGCGCGCGGGAAAGGTCGGCTTCCAGGCCCTCCCATTCGCCGCCGGCGTTCACCTGGGTGAAGGGCATGTAGGGCTCCGGCGTCATGCCGAGCCGCAGCGTATCCTCGGCAAATGCGCTGCCGGCAGCCATGGAAAGGGCGATCCCTGCGAACAGGGCGGTCTTCAACGTCTTCATAATGTTCCTCCTCGGGGATTGCGTCGGATCAGAGCGTGTTGCTGAACCAGCGCAGCGACATGCAGGAGAGACCTGCATCGATCTTGCCGATCTCCGTCGTCTTCATGGGCACGACCTTGTAGCCGAGCTTGTCGAGCATCTCGATCGTGCGCGGGAAATCGGAGCCGACCATGACGACGTCGTTAACGCGCAGCGCGTTGGCAGCAGGCTCTTCGCCTTCCGGAATGATCACCTGCTTGAAGCGCTCGAAGACGCCGGACTTGGCGAGACGCGCAGTCGAAAGCACGGTCTCGTCGTCGAGCAGCGAGCAATCGGTCTTGAAGTGCAGTACGCCTTCCGGCGTCGCGACGATCTCGCTCTTGCGGCCGAGCTTGGCAAGGCAAGCCTGGAGGGCCTCGGCGCCAACCTTGTTGGTGCGGGCCGACAGGCCGATCATCACGCTTTCCCGGGTCGTCAGCACGTCGCCGCCATCAGCAAAGCCGTCACCCGGCAGGTCGAGCACCGTCTCGAACATTGCACGCAGCGTCGGTTCGATCTCCGGCGTTTCCTTGACGCGCGTTACGGCACCCGGGCGCAGGAGGATTGCGCCTTCGGTGAAGACCAGCGCCGGATCTTCGACGAAGATCGAATCCGGGAAGGCTTCGAGCGCCGGCAGAACCGTCACCTTCACGCCCGCGTCCTTCATCGCCGCGATGTAGGCATCGTGCTCGGCCTTCACACCTTCGAAGGTGGGGTTGCCGCGATCATCGGCGCGCAGGCCGTTGACGACCGACTTCGACGGGGTGCGGACGATGATGTTGTTGAACTGGTAGACGGGGCGGGATTGCGACATTTGTAGTACCTTTGGCTTGGATGAGGTGCTTCTAGCGATCGGACATGGCGACGTAAAGCGGTTGCTTGTTCACGCTTTCCCGACGGGACAAGTGAACCCCTGCAAGCATGCAGCGGACGGATCCGCCGGCTAGCTCGATGGTCGGCACGTCGAAGGCGAGAACACGGGCGGATGCTTCTAGCGCCTTGATCTGATCGGTGCGGAGAGAGGCGAGCGCGCGCGCCGACATGACGACGACGCGGCCGTCCGCGCCGTCGAGCTCGATGGCATTGCCGGCGAAATTCTCGATCTGGTCGATCGTGAGATCGATTACCTGGCGCCCGGTTTCCTCGAGGCGGGCACAGATTTCCTGGCGACGGGCGACATCCGGGATCATCCCCGTGCCGATCAGGGCAAATTCCGTGCCGATGCACATCAAAACATTGGTGTGGTAGATCGAATTGCCGTGGCGATCGACCGCGCCGAAGATCATCGGCTCGAAATTGAAGTGGGTGCAGAAGCGTTCCAGCGCCACTTCATTGGTGCGGTTGGAGCGGGCGGCGTAGGCAACGCGACCGATATGGTCGAGAACCATGGCGCCGGTGCCTTCGAGATAGACGCCGTCCTTTTCGAGACCGGAATAGTCGATCACGTCCTGAACGCGATACTCGTTCTTCAGCATCTCGATGATGTCGGAGCGGCGTTCGCTCTGACGGCTTTCCGAATACATCGGATAGATCGCGACGTGACCGCCGGAGTGGGTCGAGAACCAGTTGTTCGGAAAGACGGAATCGGGCCGCGTCGTCGTCTCATCTTCGAAGAGATGAACGGCAACGCCGGCACCGGCGAGCCCATCAGCCATGCGGCTGACTTCATCGTAAGCTGACTTGGCAATCGCCGAGGGCTGACGCTTCGCATCGGTTGCCTGGAAGGCGTTATCTTCCGCGGTCATCGGGTTCGGGCCGAAATGATGCGGACGGATCATCACGACGCCCTTCGGCGCCTGTACGGACGGTCTCTTCATTCAGGCAACGCTCCGCTCGGCAAAAGCGGCCGGCTGCTGCTTGAACAGGCCGTAGAGATCGCGCGGATGCTCCGGCTGCGTCGTTAGGTCGAGCTCGGTGTAGAAGGCAGTGCCCTGGATCTTGTCGCGCAGGAAGCGCAGCGCCGAAAAGTCTTCCGTCGCGAAACCGACGGAATCGAAGATGGTGATCTGGCCGTTGCTGCGGCGACCTTCGGCCTCGCCGGCGATGACCTGCCAGAGTTCGGTGACCGGGAAATCCGGCGCCATCTGCTGGATCTCGCCCTCGATGCGCGTCTGCTCCGGATATTCGACGAAGACGTCGGCACGGCGCAGGATATCGCCCTGCAGTTCGGTCTTGCCGGGGCAGTCGCCGCCAACCGCGTTGATATGCACGCCGGCGCCGACCATGTTGTCGGAAAGGATCGTGGCGTTGCGCTTGTCGGCCGTGACCGTCGTGATGATGTCGGCACCGGCAACCGCCTCCTCCGCGGTCGCCGCAACGACGATGTCGAAATCCATATCAGCGAGGTTGTTGCAGAACTTGTCAGCCGCTTCGGCATCGATGTCGAAGACCTGGAGACGCTTGACGCCAAGCAAAGCGCGGAAGGCCAACGCCTGGAACTCGGACTGGGCGCCGAGACCGATGATCGCCATCGAGCGGGCGTCGGGACGAGCAAGATACTTTGCAGCAAGTGCTGAGGTCGCGGCGGTCCTCAGGCCCGTCATGATGGTCATCTCGGAGACCAGGCAGGGATAACCGGTGCTGACGTCGGAAAGGACGCCGAAGGCGGTGACCGTCTGCAGACCGACATTCGGGTTCTTCGGGTGGCCGTTGACGTATTTGAAGCCGTAGTGCTCGCCATCCGAAGTCGGCATCAATTCGATGACGCCGGTCTTGGAATGGCTTGCGAGCCTCGGGGTTTTCTCGAATGCGTTCCATCGGCGGAAATCATTTTCGATATATTCCGCAAGCCCCAAAAGGAACGTCTCGATGCCGATCGATTTGACCAGCTCGATTACGTTGCCGACACCGACATACTGAACCACGTTACCACTCCATCGGAGAAATTCGATGAGGTCAGCCTAGGCAGGCAAGAAGTGAGTTGAAATTTTAAACTTGCCCAAAATTGAGGAGCATATTGAGCAATTTGCACAATCGTAATATGCAACATTCATGCATATCTTCGACGACCTCGATCACCAGCTCATCTCCCTGTTGCGCGAAGATGGCCGTGCGCCCTACTCCAAGATCGCGGCGGTGCTCGGCATCTCCAGGGCGACGGTGCAGACGCGGATCGACCGTCTGCTCGAAAGCGGCGCCGTGCTCGGCTTCACGCTGCGCGTGCGGCAGGATTATGACGATCGCGCCATCCGTGCGATCATGATGATCGAGGTCAGCGGCCGCAACACCACCAAGGTCATCAAATACCTGCGCGGCCTGCCCGAGCTTTACGCACTCCATACGACCAATGGCGGCTGGGATCTGGTCGCCGAAATCCGCGCCAACAGCCTCAGCGACTTCGACCGCATCCTGCGCGAAGTACGCGACGTCGACGGCGTGTCGAACAGCGAAACGAGCATTCTGCTCAGCACCGTCTGATTCCTCACCATCACAAGCGCACCAAGAATGCGTCCTTCATAGACAGGCAAGCCCGTGAGCCACATCCCCCAGATCGACTACGAAACCGCTTCCGACGAGATCCGCGCCGCCCATGACGAAGAGGTACGCGTGCGCGGACGCATGACCAACATGAAGCGCACGCTGCTGCATTCGCCGGTTGCGCACCGGATCTATGCAGAATGGTTCACTTTACGCGAGGGACTGCGTCCAGCGCTTGACGATCGGGCGATCTGGTTTCTCTCGCACGCGATTTCCGAGGCCATGCGCTCGCCGATCGCCATGGGCTTCTTCCGCCGCGCCTTCGCCGATGCCGGTATCGATTTCCATACCGTTGTACCCACGCAAGACGAGCAGCGGTTGATCGCCTTCGGACGCGCGATCGTTGCCGATTCCAATGCGGTCCCGGAGGAGATCTGGGCCGGGCTCAAGGCGCGCTACGATGCCAAGGCGCTGGTCGATCTCGTCGCCTTCTCCGGCATCATGGTGGCAACTGCGCTCTTCAACAATGTTGTCGAGGTGGAGTTCGACAAGGAGCTCGAACCCTTCGTCGATTGAGCGCCGCGGCCTGAACGGGCTCCGGGATCATCTCATTGCCTGCCACGCAATCGCGCCCGCCTCGGCTCCGGGGCGCTTGACTCCATCGAGTTGCGTGTATATACACACATTATGTCTCGTTGCTACTGTGCCCTGTTACGCAAAGCCACTCGGAGAGTGACGTCGCTCTATGACGATGCACTTCAGCCGATCGGCATCAACCTCGCCCAATTCAGTTTGCTTCGGCACATTGAGCGCGATGAACCGATCTCGATGACCGAACTTGGCCGCAAGATCGAACTCGAGCGCTCGACGGTCAGCCGCAACGTCAAGGTGCTGGAGGGAATGGGGCTGGTCGAAACCGGGAGCGGCAAGGATCAGAGGGAGGCCGTCGTCGAGCTCACCGAAAACGGCCGGCGGATCCTCGAAGACGGTGCGCCGCTTTGGCAGGGCGCACAGGACCGGATCGAGGCGCGACTGGGGACGGACGCCGCCGCGCAACTGAAGGAACTGCTGCAAACGCTTTAGGCCCCCTCCGTCAGCTGACAACCATTCAATTTGCGAAACGCGCTCGGTAAGCCCGCGCGGCGCTCTCGCACATCTCAAAATCACGGACATAAGGAAATCGACGATGCTCGGTCCAGCGCTTGCGCGTTACCTTGTCAAACGCAATATCCACTACGGCTGGGCCATGGCCGCCGTCACCTTCCTGGTCATGCTGTCGACCGCAGGCGCCATGGGCTCGGCCGGCGTGCTGATCAAACCGCTTGAGACCGAATTCGGCTGGTCCAACGCGCAGATTTCGATGGCGCTGGCGATCCGCCTCTGCCTCTTCGGCCTGCTTGGCCCCTTCGCCGCTTCGTTCATGAATCACTTCGGCGTCCGCCAGGTCGTCTCCGCGGCACTGGTCCTGATCCTCTCGGGCATCGCCGCCTCCTTCTACATGACCGAACTCTGGCACCTCGTCGCGCTCTGGGGCGTGGTTCTGGGTATCGGCACCGGTATGACCGCCCTGGTTCTCGGCGCCACAGTCGCGACACGCTGGTTCGACAAGCGACGCGGCCTCGTCGTCGGACTGATGACCGCGAGCAATGCCACCGGCCAACTCGTGTTCCTGCCCCTGCTCGCATCGCTGACCGAAGCGATCGGCTGGCGGTCGGCCCTGACGCTCGTCATCATCGTTCTCGCCGTTGCCTTCATTCTCGTGCTTTTGCTCATGCAAGACCGGCCAAGCGATCTTGGTCTTGCGCCCTTTGGCGCCAAGCAGGTCGTCCCGGCCCCGCCCAAGGCAAAAAGCTTCGGCGCCTTGCTGACGGCGCCGATCAGGGCGCTCGCCGATGCCGCGAAGACCAACACCTTCTGGGTGCTGTTCGCCACCTTCTTCGTCTGTGGTTTCAGCACCAATGGGCTCATCCAGACCCATTGGGTTTCGATCTGCGGCGATGTGGGCATTGCCGCCGTCGCCGCTGCCGGCTTGCTTGCGCTGATCGGCGTGTTCGATCTCATCGGCACTGTCGGCTCCGGCTGGCTTTCCGACCGCTACGACAATCGCTGGCTGCTGTTCTGGTTCTATGGCCTGCGTGGCCTGTCGCTGATGTTCCTGCCGTTCAGCGGCTTCAATATTTACACGTTGTCGATCTTCGCGGTCTTCTACGGCCTGGACTGGGTCGCCACGGTCCCACCGACCGTGAAACTCGCGGCTGAACGCTTCGGCCCGGAACGGGCGGCGCTGGTCTTCGGCTGGATCTTCGCCGGTCACCAACTCGGCGCCGCCAGTGCGACCTTCGTCGCCGGAGCAAGCCGGACGTCGCTCGAAACCTATACCCCGGCCTTGCTCGCCGCCGGGATGCTCTGCGTGGTTGCGGCCCTGCTGGTGCTGACCATCGGCCGGCGCCAGACGGAAGCACTGGCGCCGCAGCCTGCTTAGGCCGCACTTAGGCCACTTATCTGCGGCCGGCTTTCGATGGCAGCCGGCCATAGGCGCGAATAGCTCGCCTCAAGAACTGAAGCGCGTCACGAATTCCGGATTGCCGCGGATCGTGTTGCTGACGGTGCAGATCTCGTTTTCGGCCGCCTCCGCGATCGCATGGCGGACCGCATCATCGAAATCGCCCTTGATGTCGAAGACGATGTTGAATGTTGCGACGCGCGAAGGCTCGTCATGCGCTTTTTCGCCGGTCACCTTGGCGCTCACTTCCGTCAACCGGTCGAGCACGCCGTAGCGGCTGGCGGCGATGCGGGCGCTGAGCACCAGGCAGCTCGCAAGCGACGCGTAGAGCAGATCGAGCGGACCGTAGCCGGGCTGCGACGGGCCGGTGACGATATCGAGCTCACCCCCGGTCACCGAGGTCACATGCGGAAAGCCGGTCCTGCCGACGACGGCCGTCGCACCGGTTTCACGCGTTCTCACCTTCACATCCGCCATCGCTACTGACCTTCCCTCTGCTTCCTATTCGACCGGCGCTTACCGGTGCCGAAAAACATGTCGCCCCGGGCCGTTTCCGGTCCAGGGCGTTGATATGTGCGCCTTTGAGGATCGGCGCAAGAGCGGCGTCGGCTCAGTTCTTCTTCACCAGGCGGTAGAAGACGAAGTCCGAGATGGCGCCGTTGACGTAGCCTTCGACCTTGTCCTTCATCGCGATCTGGGTCGCGGCCTGGAACATGATCACGATCGGCGACTTTTCCTGCACCTTGTGCTGCAGGTCGACATAGAGCGCATCACGCTTGGCCGGATCGGCTTCCTTGAGCGCTGCCTTGGTCGCTTCGTTGAGTTCCGCCGGCACGGCCCAGCCGTTACGCCAGGTGGTCGTCGACTGATACTTGTCGTCGGCGTTGTCCTCGTTATAGGCGAAGGCCTTGGCGTTCGAATGCGGGTCCATGAAGTCCGGGCCCCAGTAAAGCAGCATGGCTTCGTGGGTGCGTGCACGGTACTTGGTGATCACCTGGCTGCCGGTGCCCGGGATGATTTCGAAGTTGATGCCGGCTTCGGCGAAGGACGCCTGCAACGACTGCGCCATGTCAGTGAACGGCGTCGAGTTGATGACGTCGAGCGTCACCTTGATCGGGGTCTTGATGCCGGCGTCGGCGAGGATCTTCTTCGCCTTTTCAACGTCGTAGCTGTAGGGCGTCTCATCGAGCGAGCCGGGGAAGCCCTTCGGCCAGAAGGCCTGGTGCACTTCCATCTGGCCCTTGAGGAAGCTGTCGGTCATGCCCTTGTAGTCGACGAGGTAGCGCGCGGCTTCCCAGACGGCTTCCGGCTGCAGTGCCGCGTTCTTCTGGTTGAACGACAGGAAGTGAACGGCCGCCTGCGGATAGGATTCGACCTTCGTGCCGCCCTTGCCCTGAAGGCCCGATACCTGGTCCGGCGTCAGGTTCTTCGCCATGTCGACGTCGCCGGTCTCAAGCAGAAGCTGCTGGGTGGCGGCTTCGGCCACGTGGCGGATGATGACGCCCTTGATTGCCGGAGCGCCGCCGAAATAGCTCGGGTTGGCCTGGAGGTTCAGAAGTTCGCCGGCGCGGAACGCCTTCAGCACGAACGGACCGGTACCGGCCGAATTGGCCTTCAGCCAGGCATTGCCGAAGTCGCCATTGGCTTCGTTGGCCTTGACGGTTTCCGCGTCGACGACCGAGGCCGGGCGGGCGGCGAGCACGTTGAGAACGAAGGCCGAGGAGAAGTCGCCTTCGTACTTGATCGTGACCTTGTTGCCGTCGGCGGTCACCATCTTGTCGATATTGTCAGGCGTCCAGCCGAGCTGCGTGAGGATGAAGGCCGGGGCCTTGTTGAGAACGACGACGCGCTTGAAGGAATAGACGACGTCTTCGCCGCGCAGCGGATTGCCGGAGGAGAAGGTAACGCCATCGCGCAGCGTGAAGGTGATCGTCTTGGCGGCATCGTCGGCGGTCCATTCCGAAGCAAGGCCCGGCGCCAGCTTCTTCACGTCGGGCGCATCGTACTGCACCAGGCGGTCATAGGTCTGGGTGACGTATTCGCCTGAGGAAAACTCATAGGCCTCGGCCGGGTCGATGCTGACGATGTCGTCGATATTCTGGGCAACGACCAGCACTTCCGCCGGCGTTTCGGCGAGCGCTGCCGGCGCCACGCTCAGCATCAGGGACGCCGCGAAGACCGCGGCCTTGAACATTCTCATCATCATTCTCCTATTTTCGATGAGGCTTGGTTTTTGTCATTGCCGGCTTCAGCGCCGATTTCGGCGCGCCGGTCTCGTTGGATTGGGATGCGCGCGCGCGGAAGAGCGGCAAGGTGCCGGTCCAGATCAGCCGCACGGGCGTGTTGGTCCTGTTCCACCAGTAGTGAGGCTGGATGCCGCGGAAATGCAGGCCGTCGCCGACCGAAAGCGTCGTCTCGTCGCCATCGAGTCCGAACAGGATTTCCCCTTCGAGCATGTAGACGAGCTCCTCGCCCTCATGGCTGAAGACCTCGGAGCGATGCCCGGGCGGTATCGTGATAACGAAGCTCGAAAGCTGGTTTCCGGCAAAGTCCGCGCCGATCCGCTCATAGGAGACCGGCGAACCGCCGACGGAAAACACCATGCGCCCCTCGGCGCGCGAGAGGCCGGTATCGATCGCGGGCGCCAGGATGAAGTGGTTGAGTTCGGCGCCGAGCCCTTGCGCGATCTGGGCGAGCGTGCCGAGCGAGGGCATGGCGAGATCGCGTTCGATCTGGCTGAGATAGCCGACGGAAACGCCCGCCGCATCGCTCAGTTCCTGCAGCGTCATATGCATCTGTCGCCGACGCGCGCGCACCAGCGCGCCGATCTTCGGTTGTCCTGCCCCGGCACTTTTCCCGGACGTGGCTTCGTCATCCGACGGACCGCTCACGTTTCCCTCCCTGTTGCGATGACTGGGTCGGATCGACCCAGCCGTAAACGCGCTCGCCTCTTATGCGCTGGAGCGACGCGGGCGGAGACCAACACACACTTTTCCCCATAGTCGCCCCAGTAAAATTTTTTTGATTTAAGCAAACTTATTTATATACTCCAAGCGATTTTTTGCGCTATCGGCAAGTGAGACCGCAAGCGAAGAGGGATGGAATCGCCACGTGGCAAACGACAGCACGACACCAGCAGCGCCTGTACGCCGCGCCGCCCGGCCAAGCCGAGCACGGCAGCGCCTATTCTCGTTGATGGGCTTCCTGATCACGCTCGCGATAACCTTTCTCGGCCTGCTCGCGATCACCTTCTTCATCGGCCGGATCGTGCCGATCGACCCGGTTCTCGCCCTCGTTGGCGACCGCGCGCCGGTCGCCGTCTATGAACGTGTCCGCCAGGAAATGGGGCTCGATCAGCCGTTGACCGTCCAGTTCGTCAGCTATGTCGGCGACGTCCTGTCAGGCAATTTCGGCACCTCGGTTTCGACCGGCAAGCTGGTCATCGAGGATCTCGCCCGCGTCTTCCCGGCGACGCTCGAAATGGCGACACTCGGCATCATTCTCGGCGTTCTGATCGGCGTGCCGCTCGGGGTTTTTGCCGCCGCCCACCGCGGCTCGTGGCTCGACCAGGGCATTCGCGTCGTCGGCCTGCTCGGCTATTCCGTCCCCGCCTTCTGGCTCGGCCTTGTCGGTCTTGCCGTGTTCTATGCGCGGCTGAAATGGGTCGGCGGTCCGGGCCGCGTCGATATCTTCTATGACGGCATGGTTACGCCGGTGACCGGTCTGATCCTCGTCGACAGCATCATCGCCGGCGAATGGGAGATCTTCCGCAATGCCGTCTGGCACCTGATCCTTCCGGCGTCCTGCCTCGGCTTCTTCTCCCTCGCCTATATCGCCCGCATGACGCGCTCCTTCATGCTCGACCAGTTGAGCCAGGAATATGTCACCACCGCACGGGTCAAGGGCGTGCCGGAGCGCCTCGTCATCTGGCGCCATGCCTTCCGGCCGATCCGCGTGCCGCTGATCACCGTCATCGGCCTGTCCTATGCCGGCCTGCTTGAAGGCTCGGTCATGATCGAGACGATCTTCTCCTGGCCCGGCATCGGCAACTACCTGACCGTCGCCCTGCTCAACGCCGACATGTCGGCCGTGCTCGGCTCGACGCTCGTCATCGGCGCGGTCTTCATCGGCATCAACAAGATTTCGGACGTGCTCTACCGCGTGCTCGATCCGCGTGCACGCTAAGAGGAGGCGGACATGACCACACTTCGCGACTGGCTGATCGACGACAGCCCCGCCTCGCCGATGCAGGCACGCCTCGGCCGCTTCTACCGCATCTTCGGCGCGCTCATGCGCAATCCGCTGGCCGTCGTCGGCGCAATCATCATCGCGGCACTGGTGCTGACGGCCCTCTTCGCCCCCTGGTTGGCGACACATGACCCGCTGCGCCAGTCGCTCGGCGAGCGCCTGCTGCCGCCGAGCGCTGCCCACTGGATGGGAACCGACGAACTCGGCCGCGACATCTGGTCCCGCGTCGTCTACGGCGCGCGCATCACGCTCGCCATCGTTACGCTGGTTGCCGTGCTCGCAGCACCAGCCGGTCTCGTGATCGGCGTTGTCGCCGGTTACTTCGGCGGCTGGATCGATCGTATCCTGATGGGTATTACCGATATTTTCCTGTCGCTGCCGAAGCTCATCCTGGCGCTCGCCTTCGTCGCCGCATTGGGTCCAGGGATCGAAAACGCGATCATCGCCATCGCCATCACCTCCTGGCCGGGCTATGCCCGCGTCGCCCGCGCCGAAACGCTCACCTTCAAGAACTCCGAGTTCATCTCGGCGGTCCGCCTGCTCGGCGCGTCAAGCCTGCGTGTCAATCTCGGCCACGTGCTGCCGCTCTGCACCTCGTCGATGATCATCCGCGTCACGCTCGACATGGCCGGCATCATCCTGACGGCCGCCGGCCTCGGCTTCATCGGCCTCGGCGCCCAGCCGCCGCTTCCCGAATGGGGCGCGATGATCTCGCGTGGCCGCTCGTTCATTCTTGATCAGTGGTGGGTTGCGACCATGCCCGGCTTTGCCATCATTCTCGTCAGCCTCGGCTTCTGCTTCCTGGGTGACGGACTGCGCGACGTGCTGGATCCGAAGAGCGGGGAGCAGCGCTGATGAAGAAACTTCTCGAAATCGAAAACCTGCGTGTCACCTTCCCGACGCCGCGTGGTGACCTCGAAGTCGTGCGCGGCATCTCCTTCACGCTTGGCCGCGAGCGCCTCGGCATCGTCGGCGAGAGTGGTTCCGGCAAGTCGATGACCGGCCGCTCGATCCTGCAGCTCATCCGGGCTCCCGGCCGGGTCACCGCCGACAAGCTCGTTTTCGACGGCATCGACCTGCTGAAACAGTCCGAGCGACAGATGCGCGCCATCCGCGGCGCCCGCATCTCGATGGTGATGCAGGACCCGAAGTTCTCGCTGAACCCGGTCATGACCATCGGCGAACAAATCGCCGAGGCGCTGCTGACGCACCAGAAGCTGCCGCGCCGCGAGGTCAACAGCCGCATGCTCGCCATGCTGGAATCGGTGCGTATCGCCGATCCGGAGCGTGTCGCCCGCCTCCACCCGCACGAAGTCTCCGGCGGCATGGGCCAGCGCGTGATGATCGCGATGATGCTGATCCCCGAGCCGGACCTTTTGATTGCCGACGAGCCGACTTCGGCGCTCGACGTCTCGGTCCAGGCCCAGGTGCTCGACATCATCGACGAACTGGTGAAGCGCAAGGGCATGGGGCTGATCTTCATCAGCCACGACCTGAACCTCGTCTCCAGCTATTGCGATCGCATCCTGGTCATGAACACCGGCGAGGTGGTCGAGGAATGTAGGGCCGGCGAGCTGATGGCGGCAAAGCATCCCTATACGCGCGGGCTGATCGCCTCGATCCCGCGCCTCGATGAAACACGGGACGAGCTGCCGGTGCTCGACCGCAGTGCATGGGCCAAGGCATGACCGCGCTCTCTCTCAAGAACCTCGACATCTCCTATGGTGACGTGCAGATCACCCACGACGTCAATCTCGACATCGCCGACGGCGAGAGCTTTGCGCTCGTCGGCGAAAGCGGCTCGGGAAAATCGACGGTGCTGAAGGCGATCGCTGGTCTCGCACCGGAATGGACGGGCGAGATCACCGTGCTTGGCTCGCCGCGCGGCCACGGCATCGACCGCGCCTTCTCGCGCCAGTGCCAGATGGTGTTCCAGGATCCCTACGGCTCGCTGCATCCGCGCAAGACGGTGGACGCGACACTCGGTGAAGCGCTGACGATCCATGGCATCGGCGACCGCAGCGCGCGGATCGAGGAAGTCATGACTTCGGTCGGTCTCGATCGCAAGTTCCGTTTCCGCTTTCCCCACCAGCTTTCGGGCGGCCAGCGCCAGCGCGTGGCGATCGCCCGCGCGCTGATGCTCAAACCGAAGGTGCTGTTGCTCGACGAGCCGACCTCGGCGCTGGACGTTTCGGTCCAGGCGGAAGTCCTCAACCTGCTGAAGCGACTCAGGCGCGAGCAGAACCTCACCTTCCTGATGGTCACCCACAACCTGGCAGTCGTCTCATTCCTCTGCGATCGCCTCGCCGTCATGCGCCAGGGCCGCATCGTCGAAGTGGCCGACGTCGCCGATCTCAAGCGCGGCGACCTCAAGGATCCCTATTCGCGTGAACTGATGCAGATCAGCGCCGCGCATGCCACCTAGAGCGGGACAAGGAAAGCGCGTGCGGCTCTCCGCCGGCGTCCCGCTCTAAAATATCGAGTAACCCCAAGGACATAGCATGAACAGTGAACAGATCGCTGCCGCGCTGGCGGAATTCGACGCGGCCATCGCCAAGACCACCGATGCCGATGCGGTATGGACCGCATTGCAGACGCTTTGCCGCCAGGTGATCGGTGCCAAGCTCTTCACCATCATGACGGTCGACATGATCAACGAAGTCGCCCGCCGCGCCTACACCTCGCACCCGCAAGAATACCCGACCTCCGGCACCAAGCCGATCCGCTACGACAGCTGGTTCGACATCGTGCACAAGGCGCACCAGACCTTTGTCGCCAACACCATCGTCGACATTTCCAAGGTCTTCGGCGACCACGAAACCATCTGGTCGCTCGGCTGCGGTTCGGTCGCCAACATCCCGGTTGTCGTCGGCGGCGAACTGCTCGGCACGGTCAACTGTCTCGACGTCGAGCACCACTATACGCCAGAGCGTGTGGTGCTTTCCAAGCATCTGGAAATGCCGGCGAAACTCGCCTTCCTCGCCACTGCGCGCGCCGAAAAGCAATAATACGGCAGGCCGGGGGCGTCATCGCCTTCGGCCCCGCCCGCCGGTCAGCGGCCGATAGCCACGCCGGTTTCCTTCAGGAAAAAGTGCATCTTCTCAGACTCAATCGGCACCTCGATCTCGTCATCCGGGCCGATGCGCGAGGCGGCGTGAACCTGCGCCGTGAAGGCCGCCGGCCCTATTCTGCCGAGCGCGAGCGTATGGGGGCCGAGCGGTTCGATGTCACGCACCGTCAACCTGACCGTCGGCGCACTTGGATCCGCCGCCATTGTATGTTCCGGCCGAATACCGAGCACGACGGTTTGACCGACAAAGGCGCCAAGCTTCTCAGCGCGGCTTTCCGCAATTTTGATCGCCACCCCGCCATCGGCCCTGAACTGCAGCCCGCCGTCACCACGCTCGAGCTGCCCCTCGACGAAGTTCATGCTGGGCGCGCCGATGAAGGCGGCGACGAAGAGGTTGGCCGGGGCTTCGTAGAGCGTGATCGGATCGGCCGCCTGCTCGATGCGGCCCTGATTCATGACGACGACGCGATCGGCCATGGTCATCGCCTCCACCTGGTCGTGGGTGACGTAGACGGCAGTCGTCTGAAGGCGGCGATGCAACAGCTTGATTTCGGTTCTCATTTCGATGCGAAGCTTGGCGTCGAGATTCGAGAGAGGCTCGTCGAAAAGGAAGACATCCGGCTGGCGCACGATTGCACGACCGATCGCCACGCGCTGGCGCTGGCCGCCGGAAAGCGCGCTCGGCTTGCGATTGAGGTAGGCGCCGAGATTGAGGATGCGGGCGGCATCCGCCACCGCCTTGTCGATCTCCGCTTTCGGCGTGCCGCGCACTTTCATGCCGTAGCCGATGTTTTCGGCGACCGTCATATGCGGGTAGAGCGCGTAGTTCTGAAACACCATCGAGCAATTGCGCGAGCCTGGCCGCAGGTCGGTTACGTCGCGCTCGCCGATCCGGATCGATCCCGATGACGCGGTTTCGAGACCGGCGATCATCCGCAGCGTCGTCGTCTTGCCGCAGCCGGACGGCCCGACGAGCACGACGAATTCGCGGTCGGCAATGTCAAGGTCGAGCGGCGGAATGACGGTGACGTTCCCGAAGGACTTGGTGATCTGCTGCAATCGGACCTGTGACATGCTGTAGCCTCTGCTGCTGGCGACGCCCGGTGTAGCCGGGATGCGGGAGCCCGCCCCGACGCGATCGGGACGGGCGTGGTCTCATTATTCCTGGGGAAGGCCCATCGATGCGCGATAGGCGGCAAGCTGCTTGTCGCGGCCGAACTCGTCGGTCAGCTTGTTCCACTGCTCGGCGACGCTATCGAGCGCCTGCTGCGGCGTCACCTCGCCGGCGAGCGCCTTGGAGAGTTCGATTTCCAGCACTTCCGTATAGGAGAAGTAGCCGGGCAGGCGCATGTCGAGTGCAATATTCTTGGCGGTGACCGCCTCCTTCTGGGCGCCGAGATATTCCTTTGCCTCCCGCTCGGAGAAGATCTTCGACCAGAGATCGAGATTGGTCGTGTGCGAGATGCGGTAGGGGTTGACCCCGGTGCCGCCGGTGATCGCCGCCTGGCCGGAAACTGCCGGGCTCGTCAGGTACTGGATATAGTTCCAGGCTGCTTCCTGCTTCGTCGAGGTCGCAGGCACCGCCGCCTGCCACCCGCCGAAGGCCATGAAGGAGGTCTGGACGATGTTATCGAACTTGTCCCACGTCTTGGTCTTGTAGTTCCAGATCTCGTCCGATCCCGGCAGCGGCGCGGAGCCGACATTGCCGGCCACCTTCGATTGTTTCGGGTCGGCGCCGATGACGCCGGTATCACCCCAACCGATCGATTCCGCCACCTGGCCGCCGGCAAAGGCGGCGTTCACTTCACCGAAGGAGAAGTTCAGCGCGTTCGGCGGCGCAAGCTTGGAGGCGCGGATATATTCCTCGAGACCGCGCACCCAGCCTGGATTGTTGACCTGCGCGTCCATCGTTTCCGGATTGAAGAACATGGCACCCGGATTGTCCGGATGGCTGGTGTAGCCGGCGACATGGCTGAACAGGAACCAGAACTGCTGGCCACCGCGACGGAAGGCTTCCGCCGTGCCCCAGAGGTTGTTGGCCGGCTGGTTAAAGTATTCAGCGATGTCCAGATACTGCTTCCAGGTCTTCGGCGGAGCCAGATCGTAGCCGTATTTCGCCTTGAACGCCTTCTGGTTGTCGGCGTTTTCGAAGAGATCGATGCGGTAGCTATAGGTATGGGCATCGCCGTCCATCGTCTGCGACAGCACCTTGCCGTTCCAGACCATCAGCTGTTCGCGGTAGACAGGCGCGATGTCTTCCCAATCGGCGCCCTTGCGCATGTCGGCCGGCATTTCCGACAGGAAATCAGTGAAGTCGGGCGCCCAGGCCGGGGCGAAGGCGATGACATCGAAAGCGTCTTCGCCCGAGGTCAGCGACGTGACGATCTTCGGATAGAGCTCCGACCAGGGAAATTCGACGACCTTGACCTTGCCGCAGGTCTTCTCCTCCCAGCCCTTGGCCGCAAGCTGCAGCGCCGAGGCGATATAGGGGCCGGTCTGTGTCGTCGCCGTCAATTCGACACCGGTGTAATCCGGATCGCAGGCAAACGCCGTTCCCGCGCTCCCCATCGCGAGAGCTGCGAGAGAGCCAGATGCCAGTAGCAATTTCCTCATTCTATCCTCCTATGAATGAATGCATGCCAAAGCGGGTTGGTTACTTGATCGCTCCGAGAAGCAGGCCGGAGCGCATGAGCCGGCTCAAAAGCCCGGCCATGACCATCATCGGAATGATGGCAACGAGAGCGGCAGCCGAGATCGCCCACCATTCGTCGCCGCGCTGGCTGTTCTGGCCGGCGACGAGGATCGGTAGGGTCTGCCATTTGGAATTGGTCAGGAACAGCGCGAACAGGAACTCGTTCCAGACGAAGGCGAGCGTGATCATGAAGGTGGCGATCAGTCCCGGCTTCGACATGGGCAGCACGATGCCGAAGAAGATCCGCCAGGACGGCACGTTGTCGACCATCGCCGCCTCCTCCACTTCGACCGGCAACGCCTCGAAGAAATCGCGCATCAGCCAGATGACGATCGGCAGCGAAAAGGCGATATAGGCGAAGGTGAGGCCGATGTAGCTGTCGACCAGCTTGAAGCCGAGTTTGCCCATCTCCGTGTACATCAGATAGAGCGCGAAGGCGGCGACGATTGGCGGGAACATGCGCTGGCTGACGAACCAGAAGACGATGTCGTTATTGCCGAGTTCCGGCCCCGGAAGGGGGAAACGGCTCGAGATCACTGCAAGCACGAGCGCGGCGACAAAAGCGTAGATCAGCGAGATCCCCTGGCCGAAGCCAAACACATGGCGGCCAAGCAGGAAACCGCCGAAGGCGATCGCCACGAAGATCAACGCCGACAGAAGGCGGAAACGGAAGGTAAAACGCACAAGCGCATAGGCAGCCATGGCACCGATCCCGGTGGCCGCAACCGCTGCTGACAGCCCGATGATCGTCGAGGCGAGGAACGTGTTGAAGAACTCGCCGCGCTGGCCCGACAAGAGCTCGCTCCAGGCCGTCAGGCTTGGCTCGAAATCGACGAAGGGCAGATAGGTCGGCCCCCCGACGACGGCGATCGGCGTCTTGAACGAGGTGATCAGCACCCAGTAGAGCGGGAAGAAGGTGACGGCGAGCCAGACGAGGCAGCCGCCGAGCGCCAGCCAACGCCGCTTCCCCTTGAGAGTACGCACGCTCATTTGTGCTTCTCCAGATAGGGCTTGAGGACCGCGAGATAGACGAGACCGATCACCGTGATGACGATCAGGAACAGGAAGGAAAGCGCCGAGGTGTAACCGAGGTTGAACTTCTTGAAGCCCTCCTGATAGGCAAAGAGGGTCAGCGTCTCGGTCGAGATCCCCGGCCCGCCGCCAGTCATGACGAAGACCGTGTCGATGATCTTGTAGCTCTCGATCAGCCGGATGAAGACAACGGCGACCGAGATCGGCAGGAGCATCGGAAAGGTGATGTCGCGGAACTGCTGCCAGGGCGTGGCATTTTCCAGCGCGGCTGCCTCGTAGACATCGTCCGGCAGGGTCTGAAGGCCGGCAAGCAGCATGAGGATGACGAAAGGCGTCCATTGCCAGACCTCGACGGCGATGATCGAGCCGAGCGCCCAGCTCGTCTGGGTGAGGAAAGGCAGATTGGCAAAGCCGAGCGCCGTCATCAGTTCGTTGAGCGGCCCCATTGTCGGATTGAGCACCTGCCGGGCGATCAGTGCGACGGCGACGGGCGCGACCAGCATCGGCAGCAGGAAGCTGACGCGAAAGATGCCCTCACCCGGTACCCGCGAGTTCAGCGCCAACGCCACCGAGAGACCGATCACATATTGCAGCCCGACGGAGATGAAGGCGATCAGCGTCGTCGTGCCCGCCACGTGCCAGAAGCGTGGATTCTGCAAGAGATCGAGATAATTGCCGAAGCCGACGAAGCGGGCCGGTGTCGGGGGCACGAGCCGCATGCTCATGAAACTCGTCGTCAGCGAATAGACGAGCGGAAAGATCGAAACAAGCAGAACGATGATGAGGGCGGGCCAGATGAAGAAGTGCTTGATCGGGTCGTTGCGCGTCATGCGGACACCCCTCGTGCCAGCAGCGCCTCGATCTCGGCGAGCGTCGGCATGGCCGGTGCGGTGCCGCGGCGGGTGACCGCGATGCCAGCGGTCGCGCAACCAAAGCGAACGGCTTCGATCGGAGCGTGTCCGCGCGCCAACGCCGCTGAGAAGCCGCCGACGAAGGCGTCGCCTGCCCCGGTCGTATCGATCACCGGGCCGCTCGCAATCGCGGGCACCAGCACCGACTGCTCGTGGTTGTGATAGAGCACTCCACGTTCCCCGAGGGTGATGAGCGCGGTCTTCGCGCCCTTCTTCAGGATCGCATCGCCGGCGCGACGGATGTCATCCTGCGAAGAAAGTGCGAAACCGACGATGGCTGCGGCCTCCGTCTCGTTCGGCACGAGGTAGTCGCTAAGCGGATAGATCGCATCCGGGAAGGCTTCGGCGGGCGCCGGATTGAAAACCGTAGTGACGCCGGCCGCATGGGCGATCTCGAGCGCGCGCTGCGCGGCTGCGACCGGCTGCTCCAATTGGGTCACGAAGATGCGTGAAGTTTCAATCGTCTCACGCGCCGCTTCGACGTCGTCGATGCCGATCGAGCCCGCCGCCCCGGGATAGACGATGATCGCATTCTCACCGTTCTGGTCGTTGACGTAGATAAAGGCCGCGCCCGTGGGCAGGTCGTCCATCTGTACGATCTTCGACGTCACGCCCGCTTCCGCATAGGTGCGCAATGCCATCTCTCCGAAGGTATCGCGACCAAGCTTGGAGATGAAGGAGACCGGACTGCCGGCACGTGCTGCTGCAACCGCCTGGTTGGAGCCCTTGCCGCCGGGACCGACCGAGAACCCACTGCCGGTAATCGTTTCACCGATGACCGGCATGCGCGGTGCCAGATAGGCCGTGTCGGCCACGAAGATTCCAAGGATCGAAACACCAACCTTCATTCATGCCTCCCCCTGCGACCGCACCGCAGCAAACGGTGTGCCCAGGCAATCTCTCGCGATTTCATCTGTAGTCAGGCGCTGCGCGGCGACCGCGCAGGCGGTCGATCAGGCGGTCTTGGGCGGGATGACGCCCTTGGTGAACAGAAAGCAGCCGTAGAAGCGGGTCTCGCCCGTGGTGATGACGCAATAGGCTTTTTTGGCTTCCTCGTAGAAAGCGAAGCGCTCGATGCCGTACATCGGCGCCGATTTGCCCTCTGCACGGTCGATCACCGCCTGCACTTCCTGCTGCACCGGCAGGACCTCATCAGGCGCGCCCATAACCTCCATGCGACCGGCGGAAGGCTGCAGCGGCGTGTCGAGCGGCAGCACCGAAAGCACGGCCTCGACCGCCCGCGCGGCCGATACGTTATCGATGCGCAGCAGCGTGCCGAGCGCCGTCTTTCGCGCAATCGCATCGGACGGAAAGTTGGTGTCGGAAATGACCAGCGTGTCGCCGTGTCCCATGGACCGCAGCGCGTGCAGCACGTCGGCGTTCAGCGCCGGATCGATATTCTTCAGCATTACAGTCCTCCTCCTGCGCGCGACGAGTGCCATCGCGCTCTCTGCGCTGCCCTTCGCGGGCGAACGCGTCTCCCTAACTGTTCATTTCCTCCATCGCGCTGACCGGCTCCCCCCGCCCGCGCAATAGCTGCCCCTACTCGCCGTAGGGGATCCAGATGTTTTTGACGTCCGTTGCGCGGCGCAGATAGGCCGGACCTTCTGCCGCCTCGCGATCGAGCCAGTTCGTCGCCTTGCCGTAGTCGACGAAAGTGCGCTTGAGGTTGCCGGCTGAGAGCTTCTCGACCAGCGTCGAAAGCTCGGGCGTGCCGAAGGCCCAGAGCGCATCCACATCGTTGTGGCTTGCAAGAGTCTTTGCCAGCTCGATCGCCGAACCGGTAACGATGTTGACGACGCCGGCCGGAACGTCTGAAGTTTCCAGAACCGTATAGAAATCGGTGGCAGCCAGCGGATGCGGCTCGCTCGGCACCACGACGACGCGGTTGCCGGTGGCAATCAGCGGCGCGACGAGGCTGATCATGCCGAGAAGCGGCGCTTCGGGCGGGCAGACCACGCCGACGACGCCAAGCGCCTCAGGCATGGCGAGCGCGACACCGCGAAGCGGCGGCTGGTGAATGGCACCCTCGTACTTGTCCGCCCAGGCACCATAGGTGAAGAGGCGGGCGATCGAGGCCTCGACCTCGGCATCGGCGTTCGCCGCAGACGCGCCGGTCATGGCCGCGATGCGATCGGCGAACTCATCGGCGCGACCGCTCAGGTTTTCGGCGATGTAATAGAGGATCTGTGCGCGATTGTGCGTCGTTGCCGAAGACCAGGCGGAGGCGGCTTGCGCCGCGACGACGGCGTTGCGGA
Organism: Ensifer sp. VA4; assembly: GCF_055710065.1. NCBI lineage: Bacteria > Pseudomonadati > Pseudomonadota > Alphaproteobacteria > Hyphomicrobiales > Rhizobiaceae > Ensifer > Ensifer sp. VA4. Next base: position 286,260 of record NZ_JBVQPO010000003.1, read on the forward strand.
TATCCTTGCGATTGCCCTCGCCGACCTCGCCGAGCACCTTGCCCTTGGGCGAAAGTACGTTGCGGTTATAATTTCCATCCGGCCGCGCCTGCTTGCCGCCGATGAAGAGCTTGGCGGTGCGATCGACATCAGGCATGGCGAAATCACCAACGACGGGTTTCAGCGCCGGTTCGGCGACGGCCGCCCTGAGCTTGCGGCCAAGCCAAGCCTTCGGCTTCAGATATTCGTAACAACCTTCGCGACCACCTTCTCGGCCGAAGCCGGACTCGCGCTTGCCACCGAAACCGGCGGAGGCATCGAAGAGATTGGTGGCATTGACCCAGACGACGCCGGCGGCGAGCTTGGCCGCGACATGAAGTGCGAGGCCGATGGTCTCGCTCCAGACGCTGGCGGCAAGGCCGTAACGCGTGTGGTTGGCAAGCTGGATCGCCTCTTCCGGGGTGCGGAAGGTCATCGATACCGCGACGGGTCCGAAGATCTCCTCGGTCGCAACGATCGAGGTCGGCTGCACGCCGGTCAGCAGCGTCGGCGGATAGAAGCTGCCGCCCTTCGGCAGTTCGATCGTCGGCTGGTGCAAAGCAGCACCCTCGGCAACACCCTTGGCAACAAGGTTTTCGATCCGCTGCAACTGCACGGGAGCAACGATTGCCGCCATGTCGATCGCCTTGTCGAGCGGATGGCCGACGCGCAGCGTCTGCATGCGGCGCTTCAGACGCTCGTAAAAGAGTGGCGCCACGCCTTCCTGCACGAGGATGCGCGAGCCGGCGCAGCAGACCTGACCCTGGTTGAACCAGATGGCGTCCACCACGCCTTCGACGGCGCCGTCGATGTCGGCATCGTCAAAGACGATAAAGGGCGACTTGCCGCCGAGCTCGAGCGTCAGAGACTTGCCGGTGCCGGCGGTCCGCTCGCGAATGAGACGACCGACCTCGGTCGAGCCGGTAAAGGCGATCTTGTCGATATCCGCATGCTCGACGATCAGCGCGCCGGTTTCGCCTTCGCCGGTCACGACATTGAGCACACCGGCCGGCAGTCCAGCGGCGGAAGCGAGTTCTGCGAAGAGCAGCGCCGTCAGCGGCGTGAACTCCGCGGGCTTGAGGATGACGGTGTTGCCGAGTGCCAGCGCCGGCGCAACCTTCCAAGCGAGCATCAGGAACGGAAAGTTCCAGGGAATGACCTGACCGACGACGCCGACCGGTACCTGATCGGCAAACTCGGTTTCCTGAAGCTGCGCCCAGCCGGCATGGTGATAGAAGTGGCGAGCGGCGAGCGGAACATCGATGTCGCGCGTTTCGCGGATCGGCTTGCCATTGTCGATCGCCTCGACCACGGCGATCAGGCGGGCGTGGCGCTGGATCATACGGGCGAGCGCATAGAGATGGCGCGCGCGGGCATGGCCCGGCAGCTTCGCCCACGGGCCCTGAGCCTTGCGGGCGGCCGCAACGGCGTCGTCCACGTCCTTGGCGCCGCCGAGCGCGATCTTTGCGAGCAGCTTGCCGGTCGCCGGCTCATTCGTCTCGAAAGTCTTGCCCGAGGCGGAAGCAACAAAGGCGCCGTTGATGAAGTGGCCGAACTCGCCCTTGTGGCGCGCCAGCCACTGGCGGGCTTCCGTGTCGGCTTCGGGCGCGGGACCATAGGACATTTCGTCAAAATACCTTGCGACAGTCATCGGGATCATCCAATCGGGTGTCGGTTGAGGGCCGAATAGGCGCCGGTCACGTGATGTTCGAGCTGGCGCTCGATGTCGGCGAGCAGGCTCGATGCACCGATGCGGAAGAGATCCGGCTCGAGCCATTCGCGACCGAGTTCGTCCTTCATCAAAAACTGGTAGTTCAGGATGTCCTTGGCCGCGGAAATACCGCCGGCCGGCTTGTAGCCAACCTTGAGGCCGGTCCGCTCCTGATAGGCGCGGATCATGCGCAGCATGACGAGCGTTACCAGAAGGGTGGCGTTGACGCCCTCCTTGCCGGTCGAGGTCTTGATGAAATCGGCGCCCGCCATCATGCAAACGAGCGAGGCGCGCGCGACGTTGCGCAGCGTCTTCAGGTCGCCAGTCGCCAGGATTGCCTTTACATGGGCATCGCCGCAGGCGGTGCGGAAGTCGCGCATCTCGTCGTAGAGTGCCTGCCAGTTGCCGGTCAGCACGTGCTCGCGGGTGATGACGATGTCGATTTCCTTGGCGCCGTCGGCAACCGATGCCTCGATCTCCCGCAGTTTCACATCATGGGGGATGAGGCCGGCCGGGAAGCCGGTGGAGACGGCAGCGACCGGGATGCCGGATCCGTCCAGCGCCTCGACAGCCGTCGAAACGAAGCGGTGATAGACGCAAACCGCACCGGTCGTGATGCCGCGACCGCCCATGCCCATCGCGTCGAGCAGATCCTGGCGCACCGGCTGGCGCGCCTTGGCGCAGAGCCGCTTAACGCGCTCCGTCGTGTCGTCACCGTTAAGGGTGGTGAGATCGATGCAGGTGACGGCCTTCAGCAACCAGGCAGCCTGCGCATCCTTCTTGACGGTGCGGCGGCCAGGCAATGTCGCGACGCGGCGCTCGGCAGCAGACAGGTTGACGCGCTGATCCAGCACCCAGCCGAGATCGAGATCGATGCCGTTGTTGCGCGGCCAGTTATGGCCCGCCGCCGGCGACTGCGCGACTTTCGACGCGCCGGTTTTCACAGCTAGGTCTTCCAAGCGATGGCTCCTTGAACTCCCTGTCGCAACCAGCACGCGGGCATGGCCGCCGAGATCTCGATTTTGTTATTTTTCTATCGAATTTTTGTGACTATTTCATCAAAAACTGAGAGTGTCAAGCGAACCTCTCATGCTTTGACGAATTTGTAATATTTTTGCGCTGCCGCTACAGGCCCGACAGCTGCGTCTCGCCCTCTTCCGTAATGATAGAGCGAAAAACACCGATTGACGCGAAAAAAGCCGGCTTCAATTTGCCGATCTTGCTGAGATCGACAACGAGATGGCTTTCGCGCGCAAGCGAAATGACCTTCTGCTTCACCGAGACTTCGTGAAAATGCACGCAGGTGGCGCCCCGGCCCGGATCGACACCGGCCGCCGACAGAAACGCAACGTTGATGCCGAGCGATTCGAGCGTCTCCAGCCCGGAATTGCCGGAAAAAGACGCCGAGGACGGATGATAGACACCGCCCAGCATGACAATCCGCACATTTGGCTTGTGCGTCAGCTTTTCAGCTACGTTCAGCGAATAACATACTGCCGTAATTGAATAATTTTCCGGAATGAGATCAACGAGATATTCGAGCGTCGTGCCGCAATCGATGAAGATCGTCTCATCCGGACGAATGTGGCGGGCCGCGTGGACGCAGGCCTCGCGCTTGGCGGCGGCGTGGCTGTCGGCTTCGCGCGCCAGTTCGTAGGGTGCGTCGCCCTCGATCTCCGCCGCCGGAACGATATGCCCACCGAGAAAGGCGAACTGGCCCGGGTTGTCGGCGACATCGCGGCGAACCGTCATTTCCGAAACGCCGAGCAATGCAGCGGCGTCGCGCAGATGCAGCACCCTTCGCCCGGAAAGCGCGTCGGCGAGTTGAATGATGCGAGCGGTTTTACGACTGACCATGCCCTTGTCCGTGTTCGAGCCATTTCGTGGCCTCGGCGACCACGAACAATATTTGTGAAAATTATCACAAATTCTGCCTGACGAGCAAGAGGACTCACACGGCGTGTAAGGCGCTGCAACCGTTCGGGTCGTTTGTAAAGAGGTTGCGGCGGGCCGATTGGCCCGCCGTCCGGTGGTCAAGGCTCAAGCACAGGTGTCGCTTCAGGCGTCGATCGGAGCGGTTCTCTCCGAGAGCCAGCGCAATGTCTCGGCATCGAGCAGGCCATCCATCTCGCGCGCAACGCGGCTGTGGTAGGCGTCGATCCATCGCCGTTCCGCTTGGGTCAGGAGACCGATGTCGGCGAGCCGCAGATCGATCGGTACGAGTGTCAGGCTGCGGAAGCTCCGGAAGCCGTCGCCGTCATCCACGACCTCGACCTGGTTCTCGATGCGGATGCCATAGGCGCCGGCCTTGTAATAGCCAGGCTCGATGGTCGTGACCATGCCGGGTTTCAGCTCGATCTCATTGACGCGACGGTCGAAGCGCTGGGGCTGCTCGTGGACCGAAAGAAAATGCCCGACGCCGTGGCCGGTGCCGTGATCATAATCGAGCCCCAGATCCCAGAGCGGACGCCGGGCAAAGGCGTCAAGCTGGTGACCGAAGGTACCCCTCGGAATTTTCAGCGACACCATCGAAATCAGCCCTTTGAGAACGGCGGTATAGGCGCGCCGGATCTCGTCATCGACCGCACCGATCGCCGTTGTCCGCGTGGCATCGGTGGTGCCCGTCAGATACTGTCCGCCGGAATCGAGCAGGTAGACGCCGCCCTTGCGGATCAAGCCGTTGCTCTTCTCGGTGGCCGCATAGTGGCACATCGCGGCGTGGCCGCCGGCTGCCGAGATCGAGCGGAAACTCGACTCGACGAAGCTCTCGGCCATCGAGCGATAGGCGAGGATCCGTTCTTCCGCCTCGAGCTCGGTGACCGGCTTACCGCTCGCATCTCGTTCGGCGGCGTGGCGATCGAGCCAGGCGAAGAAGCGTATCCATGCGGCACCGTCGAGACGGTGGCAGTCACGAAATCCTGCAAGCTCCGTGGCGTTCTTGTGCATCTTGGCAAGCGTGATCGGGCTTTTTGCAAGCTTTACGGTCCCACCAACGGCGCGCGTGGCATGGGCGGCCGCCGATGGGGCGAAACCCGGATCGATCAGCGCCGTTCGCCCGGCCGCCAGTGTCCGAACGCGCTCAAGCAATTGGGCCGGCTCGGCCAGCGCGACCCCGTCGAGTTCGAAATCGGAAAGATCGTTCGGGAGCTTGCGATGGTCGACCAGCCATTCCGTTTGCCCGGTGCGGTCGAAGACCAGGAAAGATTGCGGCATCGGGTTGAACGCGACGTCGCGTCCACGAACATTCAGGAACCAGGCGATATTGTCCGGCTGCGCCTCGATCAGAAGGTCTGCCCCCTGTTCCGCCAGCATTTGAGCGATACGACGTTTTTTCCCGGCAACGCTTTCGCCGGAATAGGCAACAGGGAAAGCCATGATCTTGCCGAGCGGCTTTTCCGGCTGGTCGGTCCAGATCGCGTCGACGAGGTCTTCGTCGACAGGAGTCCAAAGGCCACCTGCCCCTTCCACCGAACGGCCGCAATCGGCGTCCCAGGTCGAGGGCAGCAGCATGGCGTTGAACCCAACGCGCTCGCCCTTGCGGAGATTGTTATTCAGCCAATCCTTGAGCGGTGCGTCATAGAAGTGCTCGATCGCGAAAGTGCCGAGATCCACTTCGTCGCGCACCTGCACCTGATAGCGGCCATCGACGAAGATCGCGGCACGGTCGCGCATGATAATCGCCACCCCGGCCGAGCCGGTGAAACCGGTGACGAAAGCCAAGCGGTTGTCATGTGGCGCGCAGTATTCGCCCTGATGCTCGTCGAAGCGCGGCACGACGTAGCCGTCGAGCCCGGTTTCGGCAAGCTTGCGCCGCAAGGCGCCGATGCGGCCGGAGATATCCGGCCTTGCTGTCGTATCCATAATGTCTTTCCTATCGAGTGGAGTTTCAGGCGTCGCCGATCGTTTCGGCGAAATGGCAGGCGGTCATGCCCGCACCGACTGGACGCAACGCCGGCTTTTCGCGGCGGCAGCGTTCGGTCGCGTGCAGGCAGCGCACGTGGAAGGGGCAGCCGGGCGGAATGGCGAGCGGGCTCGGCAACTCGCCGACGAGTGCCGGCGCACGCCGTCTGGCGCTGGGATCGAGCGACGGTGCTGCGGCAAGAAGCCCCTTCGAATAGGGATGCATCGGCGTTGAAAACAGCGCTTCGGAGGGTCCGATCTCGACGATCGCGCCGAGATAGATGACGGCGACACGGTGCGAAACGTGACGTACGAGCCTAAGGTCATGCGCCACGAACAGCACCGTCAGGCCCAGCTCGTCCTGAAGCTCGATCAAGAGATTGACGACCTGCGCCTGGATCGAGACGTCGAGCGCCGAGACCAGCTCATCCGCGACAAGACACGTCGGCTCCAGCGAGAGCGCACGCGCAATGCCGATGCGCTGGCGCTGCCCGCCCGAGAATTCGTGCGGATACTTGTCGGCGGCCCCTTCCGGCAGCCGGACAAGGTCCAGCAATTCATCGACCCGCCGGTCGATCGCAGCACCGTCGCGCATGCGATGCACGGTGATCGCTTCCCGCAGCGTATCGCGCACGGTCATGCGCGGATTGAGCGAGGTATAGGGGTCCTGGAACATCATCTGGACCCGCCTGTTGTAGGCGCGTCGCCGTGCACCCTTGAGACCGACGACACTTTTCCCCTCGAACAGGATGTCGCCGGCGGTCGGTCGGTGCAGCCCGGCAATCAGGCGCGCCAGTGTGGACTTGCCGCAGCCGGATTCGCCGACGATCCCGAGCGTCTCGCCGGGCATCACGTCGAGGTCGACGCCATTGACCGCCGAAACGACCTGTTGCGGGCGCCGGGCCAGCGTATCGGAGAGCGAACGTCGTTTCGCGAAGCGCATTGAAAGCGCGCGTAGCGAAAGCAACGGGGTCGGGCCTGCTTGCATGGGCATGGTCATTGCGCCGCCTCCCGCGGACCGAAATGCGCAAGCGCATCCTGAAGATGATGACAGGCAACCTGCCTGAGTGCGCCGGCGCCCTGGAGCCGTGGCCGAACATCGGCACAGTCGCCACCGGCAACGGGACACCGCGCGCTGAAGGCACAGCCGGGCGGAAGCGCGTTCAGCGCCGGCGGTGCGCCAGGGATGGAGTAAAGCGGCGTTCGCGGCGCGACATCGCGCGGGATCGAGCGCAGCAACCCCAGCGAATAGGGATGGCGCGCATCGGCGATCACCTCCGTCGTCGTCCCGATCTCGCAGAGCCGTCCGCCATACATGACCGCGACGCGGTCGCAGGTTTCGGCAACGACGCCCATGTCGTGGGTGACGAGGATCACCGCCATGCCGAGATCGCGGCTCAGCGACTGGATCAGTCGCAAGATCTGGTCCTGAATCGTCACGTCGAGCGCGGTGGTCGGCTCATCCGCGAGCAGCAGCTTTGGGTTGGAGGCAAGCGCGATCGCGATCATCACCCGCTGCCGCATGCCGCCGGAGAACTCGTGCGGGAAATCGTCGAGGCGGCTGCGCGCAGCGGGGATGCCGACGAGATCGAGCAGTTCGATCGCGCGCGCCTTCCTTCCCCTGGCGTCGAGATCCGTGTGCGCGACGAGGTTCTCCGAAATCTGCAGGCCGACGGTCAGCAGAGGATTGAGTGACGACATCGGCTCCTGGAAGATCATCGCGATCTCACGGCCGCGGATGCGTCTGAGCCGCGCCTCATCCAGCGGAACGAGGTCCTGTCCGTTCCAGAGGATCTCGCCGGCGACGCGGCCGCGCGGCCGGATGATGCCGAGGATCGAGCGCAGCGTGATGCTCTTGCCCGAGCCGGACTCGCCAACAAGGCCAAGGATCTCGCCTTCCGCCACCTGGAACGAAACGTCGTCGACAGCGACCAACGGCCGTTCTTGCATGCCGAACTCGGTGCGAAGGTGCCTGACGTCAAGAACAACAGTTTTCTTCTGTACTCTCATCTCAACGCCCCTTCGGTCGAAGCAGGTCGGCAAGCGCGTCGCCGACGAGGCTGAAGCCGAGCCCGGTCAGAACGATGGCGATGCCTGGCATCAGGCTCATCCACCAGGCCGTCAGCAGGAAGTTGCGGCCCTCGGCGATCAATACACCCCATTCGGCAGCCGGCGGCTGGGCTCCAAGGCCGAGATAGCCGAGTGACGAGCCGAGCAGGATGGCGAGCGCCATGTCGGTCATCCAGTAGACCAGAATCGGCGAGATCGCGTTCGGCAAGAGATGGCGGAAGATGATGCGGCGATCGGAATAGCCGAGTACGCGGCCGGCGGCGGCATAGTCGTTGGCCTTCTGCGCCATGATTTCGGCGCGGGTGAGCCGGGCGTAATAAACCCAGTTCACAGCGGTGATCGCCACATACATATTGACGAGGCCGGGGCCAAGCACCGCGACGATCGCGATCACCAAGACCAGGAAGGGAAAGGTGATGATCGCATCGACGCAACGGCCAAAGATCGCATCGGCTATGCCGCCATAGTAGCCGACGAAGGCGCCGACGGCGAGGCCGATCAGCAGCGCGAAGATCGTCGCGAAGAAGGCCATCTGCATATCGACCCGATAGGCCCAGATGACGCGCGAGAGTACGTCGCGCCCGAAATTGTCGCTGCCGAAGGGGTGCGCAAGGCTCGGCCCCTGCTGGATCGCCTGGAGGTCGAAGGCCAGCGGATCGTAGGGCGCAAAGACTTGCGGGAACAGCGCAAGCGCAAGCGACAGGCCGAGGATGGCGATGCCGACGATAAAGGACGGGCGGGTAAAGGCGCGGGCGAGAAAGGTCTGCAGACGTCCCCGCGTCCGCGCATGGGATTGCGTCAAGGCGGTCATGATTGGCGAAGCCTCGGATCGAGCCAGGATTGCACGACGTCCGTCAGCAGGAAGACGACGGAGACGAGCACGGCGAAGGTGAGCGTCAGGCCCTGGATCAGCGGATAGTCGCGGGCGAAGATCGCCTCCAGCATCAGCCGGCCGACGCCGGGAATAGCAAAGACCGTCTCGGTCACCAGCGTGCCACTCATCAGGTTGCCGATCGACAGGCCGAGCAGCGTTACGGTGGAGACCAGCGCATTGCGCAGCACATGCCGGGTCATGATGATGCGCGGTGAAAGCCCCTTGGCCCGGGCGAACTGCACATAATCGGCATCGAGCACCTCGATCAGCGAGGCCCGGAGATTGCGCAGGATGATCGCGGACGTGTAGAGCGCGACGCTCAAGGCCGGCAGGATGAGATGATAGAGGTTCGCGAGAAAGGTCTTGCCGTAGCCACCGACCGGGAACCAGCGCAGTTGCGCCGCCAATACGGTCAGCAACAGGAGCCCGATATAGAAGACGGGCATGGAAAGGCCGACCTGAAAGACACCGCGGATCGCGACATCGACCGAACTGTTGACACGCGACGCCGCGAGGAAGGCGAGTGGCCCGGCGAGAAAGACGGCAAGCACGACCGAATAGAGCGCTAGGAAGATCGTCGTCGGCAGCCGATCGAGAATGATCTCCGTCACCGGCGCTTTCAGCATGATCGAGCGACCGAGGTCACCAGTCAGCGTGTTTTTGACGAAGACGAGGAACTGAACCGGCAGCGGCTGGTCCAGGCCGAGATTGTGCCGGATCTGTTCGAGTTGGGCATCGGTCGCCTTGGCCTCTGCCATGGCGATCGCCGGGTCACCGGGCAAGAGGCGTACGAGTAGGAAGATGAAGATCATCACCAAAAGAAAGGTGGGGATGATCTGCAGCAGCCGTGCCACGAGATAGGAAAGTGAGGGCATGAATCCAACCTTCAACGGAAAACCGGGCGGCCTGCCGCCCGGCTCTCGCAGATCGTTTCGCTATCAGTCGGCGCGCCAGGCTTCCGAGAAGTCGTTGGCGCCGAGTGGCGTCTGTACGTAGCCTTCGATCGACTTGGATACCGCGACGGCGAATGGCGTCTCGAACAGGAAGAGCAGCGGCGCTTCCGCCGCGTAGATCTCCTGCATGCGCTTGTATTCGTCCTTGCGCTTGGCCGGGTCGGGTTCGACGTTGGAGGCCTCGAACAGCGTGTTGAATTCCTGGTTGTTCCAGCCGGTGCCGACGGCCTGGCGCTGCTTGTAGTAGCCGAGCCAGCCGGTCACCTGCGCCGGATCGTTGACATCGTTCGCCCAGCCATAGGTATGGATGTCGAAATCACCGGAGCGGTTCTTTTCGCCGCGAGTCGGATTGTCGACCTGCTCGACCTTGAGGTTGACGCCAAGCGGCGCCCACATCTGCTGAAGGGCTGTAAACAGCGTCGCGTCGTCGGCGCTGCCGGCAAGTGTCGTGAACTTCACGTCGAAACCGCTGCCGAGGCCGGCTTCAGATAGCAACTGCTTGGCCTTTTCCGGATCGTAGGGATAGAGCGGCGCAGGGCCATAGTGAAGCTGCGTCGCCGCCGACATCAGCGAGGTCATCGGCTTGCCGGTGTCGAAGGTGACGAGCTTGATCAGCACGTTCTTGTCGGTCGCGTAGTTCAGCGCCTGACGCACCTTGATATCGGCAAGCGGGTTCTTCGAGCCGTCTTTCTTCGTTTCGCGCGTATTGATCGGCGCGTAGACGATACGGGTCGAGGGGAAAAGCTCCATCTTCAGGTTCGGATCGGCGCTGAGCTCACCGACGCGAGCGAAGGGGATGAACTCGGCGGCGTCGACTTCGCCGGCCTGGAGCTTGAGGATACGGGTGGCGTCATCGGGAATGACGACGAACTCCACCTGGTCGAGATAGGGCAGCGGCTTGCCGTCTTCACCCTGACGCCAGTAGTGCGGGTTGCGGACGAAGGTCATGCTGGTGCCCTGCACGTGGCTTTTCATGACGAAGGGGCCGGACGTTACCGGGCCGGCTGCAAAGAAGGCGCGCGCCTTCTCCTGATCCGTTGCACCGGCTGCTTTTTCGAAAGCTGCCTTCGGCACGATGCCGGTATTGAAGGTTGCAAGGATCGAAATGATCGTCGGGTCGGGGTTCTTGAGCGATACGGTGATCTTGTTGCCGTCTGCGGTGACCTTGTCGACAGCGCCGAGCAGTCCTGCCCAGGGACCAAGATCCGGGTTGCGCGCACGATCGAGCGAGAAGACGACGTCGGCGCCGGTCAGTTCCGAGCCGTCGGAAAATTTCAGACCACTTCTCAGCGTCAAAGTGATGGTCTTGCCATCAGCCGAAACCTCGTGCGCCTCGGCAAGCCCCGGCACGATCGAGCCGTCAGGGCCGTTGCGCAGCAGCGTTTCATAGAGGCCGTTCACCATCCAGAGGTCCGGATTGCGGTCCGCGTAAACAGGGTCGATGACGGTCGAGTCGTCGTAGCGCGCGAAGGTCATCGCACCGCCGCGCTCGATCGCAAATGCCGAAGTGGCCGCAAGCAGCCCGAGCGTCGCGCCGAGCAGAATAGGCAATATACGTTTCATCTCACTCCTCCTTTTGACCGCAGACAGCATCGATCGCGCGCCGAACACGTTAATTGGATATTGGATCCAATTTTTCTTGGTGTTTTTTGTCGCCGACGGATTGCCGCGAAGACGTTCTTGTAGTTCCCCTTTTTAAGAAGGCCGGCATCCGATCTGATCGGCTTGCCGAACCAACTTTAGCTGAACTAAAGTACATCGATAGACGCAAGTCAAGCGGAAAGAAAATCATGCCCCTGAAGATCGAAGAGGCGCCTGACGCTGCCGAAAGCGCCTCCCTCCCGGAAACCGCGACGCCCGCCTCGCTCGGGCAAATGCTCAGGGCGCGCCGCAAGGAAATCGGCAAGACGATGAAGGACGTGGCACGCGAAGCCGGTCTGACGGAAGGCTTCATCAGCCAGATCGAGCGCGGCATTTCCACGCCGTCGCTGATCTCGCTCTACAACGTCGCCAACGCGCTCGGCACCAGCGTCGATACCTTCCTGTCGCAGCCGCCGCAGCATGGGCATTCGATGCTCTCGCGCGCCGGCGAACGCCCCGGCTACAATGTCGAGACCAAGGAGCGCGTCTACGAACTGATCGAGCGCGGCTTTCCGGGCGCGACGCTCAATGGCTGCATCACGCACATGCCTAAGGGCTACGCCTCCGAACTGACGAGCCACGAGGGTGAGGACTTCCTTTATCTGATCGAAGGCGAAATGCTCTACGAGATTGACGGCAAGGAATATCTGTTGAAGGCCGGCGATACGCTGCACTTCCCCGCCTCGCTGCCGCATCGCGCCCGCAATGTCGGCGCGGGGCCGGCCCGCGAACTCTGGGTCGGCACCACCCGGATCATAAAGGAAGACTGAGCCAGCAGGATGAAAGGCGGTGTGCGGGCCGCACGAGGCAACCCGCACGCGGCGCCTTACTGCTTGCGCGGCCAGGTGTCAGCAAGACGATAGCCGGCCGGCCACGGATCCGCCGGGTCGAGCATCACCTGGTGCGTGCCGGTGATCCAGGCGCGGCCAGAAATCTCAGGAACGATTGCCGGGCGGCCGCCGACCGTCGTTTCGCCGACGATACGGCAATTGAACGTCGAATCGATGATGGAATGGCCGCTGAAGCGCTGGCCGATCTTCATCACGCCGCGAGCATGGAGCACCGCCATGCGCGCCGAGCAACCGGTCCCAGTCGGAGAACGGTCGAGCTTGGCCGGCTGAATGACGACCGTGTTGCGGCCGTGCAGCACGCCGTCCTTCTCCTCGACCGGCAGCGTCAGCTGGCAGAAGGAGATATGGTCCCATTCCGGGTTTTCCGGATGGGAGAAGCCGAGCTGCTCGTTGGCTGCGCGAGTGATCTTGATGCCGGTTTCGGCCAGTTCCCGCGCCTCGTCTGGCGTCACCGAGAAACCGAGCGCGCGTGCGTCGGTGATGACGAAGCTGTCGCCGCCATAGGCCGTATCGACTGTCAGCGTGCCCAGGCCCTCGACCTCGAGCTTGGCATCAAGCTTGTCGGCAAAAGACGGCACGTTGGTAACGGTGATGCGCTCGGCCTTGCCGCTACGGCACTCGGCAACGACGTTCACCAGGCCGCCGGGCGCCTCGAGCACCATGCGGGTCTCCGGCTCCTGCATCGGCACGATGCCGCTGTCGAGCAGCACGGTGGAGACGCAGATCGAGTTGGAGCCGGACATCGGCGGCGTATCCTCCGGTTCCATGATGATGAAGCCCATCGTCGCGCGCGGGTTCTTCGGCGGCACAAGCAGGTTGATGTGGCGGAAAACGCCGCCGCGCGGCTCGTTGAGCACGAAATTGCGCAGCGTCTGGTCCTCCGCAATGAAACGGCGCTGCTCCCAAAGGGTATTGCCCGGCGGCGGCGCGACGCCGCCGACGATCACGTCGCCGACTTCCCCCTCCGCGTGGCAGGAAACGATGTGGACGACCTTGTTGCTGCGCATGCCCCTTCTCCTTCCGTGCTGGTGGACGGGCGCCACCCGGGCGCGCCGATGCCCTGTGCATCAGCCGCGCTCCCCCGTTTCGCCGGATGATGGAGCAACCGCGCTCGCCACCGGCAAAGAGAATCATAGAAATATTGGATCCAATATACAATCTAGAAAATTCGAACTGCTGCGACTACCGAAGGAAGGCGTCTGTTTGTAAAAAGTAACCTGAATTGCCCACGGCAAGCTGCAGCTTCCGCAAAAGTAAGGCTCAAACTTCCCAGCGCTGAAAACCGCGATTTTTCACTGGGTTAGGCAAGCGCGCCGATACCATTCCAAATAGGATGGCTTGCGAGTTCAAATTCTTGCCCGTCCGATGCATCGAGGCGCCAAGTGTCCAATCTGATGTCATGGCCGCGACTCCCCCGCCAACGGCAAGAGTACCGCCACCGAGCGCGTCACCAGCCATCATTTCACCCACGGCAATGGCCGCCTCGTTGCGGCAGACCAGATTGGCCATGCAAGCGGCAACTGCTGGTGATACTTCGGCAATCGGTCCTGCAGCGAGAACGAGCGCCGTTGTAATCCGCGCCCGCTCTACCGCGTTTCCGACGTCCTTCGCGTGGTTTTCGGCGTAGACATTCAGGGAATTGATCAGTGCGATGCGGTCGTCGAGGCTGAGGTTGGCGCTCGCGAGCGTAATTGCCGCCTTGATGCCATTGGCATTACCACCGCCGATGCCGTTGATACCGGTCATTCCCGTCTGGAATAGGGCTTTTGCCAAGTTGCCTGCAGTACTTTCGATGATTTGCGCTCGCTGTGCTGCCGGCAATACCAGGTGGCGGGCTGACGCCCGCAAATTGAGCGCGGTTGACGCGACGGGGAGGTTCAGATTCAAAACTGCGATGACTCGAACCGGCGAACCTGATGTTGCAGAGTTGAAGGCGCAGTTGGCGGCACATGATGTCGCCCTGCCGGAGTCGGGGTTAGTCGGCGGCGATGCATCCAGTCGATCATGAACAGGATCCGCTCGACGCGACCGACTTGAGCTTACGCTTCGTAGTCCTCAAACTCCCAGAACATGAACCTACCAAGCTTATTGGCAATCTCCGTCCAGGTTTCGCCTTGGGCGGAGGAGACGGTGTCGCGTATAAGCTGCGTTAACGCAACGAAATCGTACTCTTTCATAAAAATCCAGTGCCGAGCAAATTGCCTTGCGAGGAACTTCTTTGCTCGAAATTTGCCTGCTCGCGATTAAGTTGAGGCTTATAACTCGGTGGGCGAAACTGTCGCAAACCGTCTGCACTTTCGTAATACCCCCGAGACGTGATGCGATACCCTGGCCCCACCCACGCTTCGCCCATGGCCATGGTCTCGGCTCTGGTGAAAGCCCCCATACCAAAGTTAATCTTACCTTTCCGGCTAGAGCAGCATTGGCGGCGTTTGAAGCGTCTTTCAACGCGCCTCTTAGGCTGGTGGACGGCGACCACGCGGTTTATGTGACCGGCAGAAGGTCTGGCCCCATGCCCGGCCGGCCGTGCGGCCGGCCGGGCATGCGAGATCACGTGTTGAGCGATTTCACGAATGGCATCACGCGAATCCGCTTGCCGAGCGCCCTGTAGGCAGCATTGGCGACTGCCGGGCCGATGGGCGGAACGCCGGGCTCGCCGATGCCGGAGGGCGGATTGGCGGAGGCGACGATGTGAACTTCGACCTTTGGCATCGCATCGATCCTGAGCGGCGTGTAAAGGTCGAAATTGCTCTGGTCGATGCTGCCGTCCGTCAGCGTGATCTCCTCGCCGAGTATCGCCCCCAATCCAAAGCCGATCCCGCCCTCCACCTGGGCGCGGACCTGGTCCGGATTGATCGCCAGACCGCAATCGACAGCGGCGACGACGCGCTCGACCCGGATCTGGCCTTTTCCGTCGGTCGAAACCTCGGCGATCTCGGCGACAACCGAGCCGAAGCTCTCGGCGATGGCAACCCCTCGGAAGCGCCCCTCGGGCAAGGGCTTGTGCCATTCGGCCTTTTCCGCCGCCAGCTTGAGGACGGTCGCGTGACGCGACTGCGGCTCAAGCATAGAAAGACGGAATTCTACCGGATCTCGTCCTGCCGCCTCGGCCACCTCGTCCAGGAAGGTTTCGGCTGCGAAGGCGGTGTGGGTCGAGCCGACCGAGCGCCACCATAGAACCGGAACGCCGACCTCAGTTGTGGTCAAGCCCACCGTCTGGTTCGGAATGGCATAAGGCAGATTGTTGGCCCCTTCGACCGAGGTCGGGTCGACCCCATTTTTGACCATTCCGTCGAACGCAGTCTTCGCCATGATGGATTGGCCGACGATGTGGTCGCTCCACGCAACGAGCTTTCCGTTCGCATCGATGCCAGCCTTGAGGCTATGCACATAGGCGGGTCGATAGCGACCGGCCCGCATGTCATCCTCCCGAGTCCATTGCACCTTTACCGGCGCTCGGAAACCGAGGGCCTTGGCCACATGCACCGCCTCGACGACGACGTCACCGTCGAATACGGCCCGCCGGCCAAAACTGCCGCCGGTCTTCATCACATTGAGGCGTACCCTTTCGGGGGCAATCCCGGCCACCTGGCCGGCAAGCATCTGGTATACGTCAGGGAACTGATGTCCACCCCAAACCTCGAGCGTGCCGTCCTCGTTCATGCGCGCCACGGCATTCAGCGGCTCCATCGCGGCATGCGCGAGATAGGGGAACTCGAAATTTGCCTCGATTACCTGGGTTGCGCCGGCGAAGGCTGTTTCGGCGTCACCCTCGTTGCGCGCAAGCGCGGCCGGCGCCTTCTTCGCAAGGTCCCGATACGCAGACATCAGCTCAGCCGTGCCGCGCCTCTCCGCCGCCGTTTCGTCCCAATTGACAGTGACCGCCTCGCGGCCCTTAATCGCCGCCCACATGTTCTCGCCGACCACGGCAATGCCCCGAGGCGTTTCGACGATGTCGACCACCCCCTTGACGGTGCGCGCGGATGAGGCGTCGAAGGACTTTACCTTTGCTCCGAACAGCGGCGGATGAATCATCACGGCGGTCAGCATGCCGGGAAGCTTGATGTCGATCGTGTACTGCTCCGTTCCGTTTGCCTTGCCGGCGCTGTCGAAACGCTTCAGCCCGGCATTGCCGATCAGCTTCCAGTCGCTCTGCTGCTTGAGTGCCACGTCCGTGGGCACCGGCATTGTCGCCGCCTTTGCGGCGAAGACGCCGAAGCCGCCGCTCTTGCCGGATGGATGGGCAAGAGTGCCGTTCTCGACGGTGATCTCTGCCGCGGAAACACCCCATTCGGAGGCAGCGGCGGCGACCAGCATGGAGCGGGCCGCGGCACCCGCCTTGCGATAGCGCTCCCACGAGGACGCCATCGACGTGGATCCGCCGGTGCCCTGGAAGGCGCCGCCAAAGGCGAGGTTGCCATAGGCCTTCACGTCGCCGGCGGCCCCCTTCACTTCGATCGTGGACCAGTCGGCATCGAGTTCTTCCGCCACCAGTGTGGCAATGCCGTTATAAGAGCCCTGGCCCATCTCAAACTGTGACGAAAGGACGGTCACTTTTCCATCGCCGTCGATCGTGACGTAGGGGGAAAAGGCATGTGACGCGCTGGTCGTCGCTGTCTCGCCCGCTACCGCTGGGGACGCGGACAGAAGGCGAAAGCCGATGGCTATACCAGTCCCTGCAGCAAGGGCACCAATGAGGAACTGTCGCCGCGATGCCTGCGCTTTCGCGGCCGGAAGGAAAACCGATTGCATGAGTTTGGGCAGCATGGCTTTAACCCTCCAGACGCTTAGCGGCTTCGTGAATGCCGGCTCGGATTCGGTGATAGGTGGCGCAACGACAAAGATTACCCGACATGGCCCTGTCGATGTCCTCATCGCTCGGCTTCGGATTGTTCGTCAGGAGGTCCGTCGCCGACATGATCTGTCCCGACTGGCAGTAGCCGCACTGCGGCACGTCGAGATCGGTCCAGACGGCCTGAACCGTTTCCGCGACCTTTCCCTTGAGGCCCTCGATGGTCGTCACTTTTGCGCCTTCGATGTCACCGACGAAGGTCTGACAAGACCGAACCGGCGAACCATCGACATAGACCGTGCAGGCACCGCACTGCGCCATGCCACAGCCAAATTTCGTCCCTGTTAGTCCAACCAGGTCGCGGATCACCCAAAGAAGCGGCATATCCGCCTCGGCCTCGACCGTGTGTTCGACGCCGTTGATCGTTACAATTGCCATGATGCTCTCCTCGCGTTCGGGCGCGTGGTCTCGGGATGCTCATCCGGAAACCCCGCTTCACGCGCCGCAGCCATTCGCCAGACCGCGGCGGCAGCTTAGAAGACCATCCTGCACGTTGGTAGGTTCGATCCTGTCAGATTATTGCCTATTCCTCTTGGCTTGACGAAATTGTGATCATAGCAAGAGTTGCGCCAATGCGCCCGACGGCCACGCTCCGCCCGCGCTTAGCTGTTGCTCAACCGATGGAGTCGCGTCTTTTTGAATCGCTGGCGCTGAGGATTGCCTTGACGTCTCTAAGCGGCGGATGACCGAAGGCGCGCCGATATTCCCTGTTGAACTGTGTCTGGCTTTCATAGCCGACCCGCAGCGCAGCTGTTGCGGCGTCGAGCGATTCCGAAAGCATCAGTTCCCGCGCATGATGCAGGCGCAGGTGTTTCTGGAACTGCAGCGGGCTCATGGCTGTCATGGCGCGGAAATGGTGGTGCAACGTCGATACCCCCATGTTCGCAATCTCGGCGAGTTCTTCGACCCGAAGCGGACGGGCATAGTTTTCTTTCAGCCACGCGACGGCCTTTGCTACCCGGTTACTGTTCGTGCCAGCGAGCGCGAAACGCCGCAGCCGCGCGCCTTGTTCGCCGGTGAGCAGCCGATAGAGAATCTCGCTTTGGATTTGACTGGCCAGGAACGGGATGTCCGCTGGCGTGTTCGCGAGCGAAATCAGTCGCAATAAGGCGTCGAACAGTTCCGGTGTGGCAGCGCCAACCGCAACGCCGAGATCGCGTTCGGGTGCATCCGGCGGCTGTATGTCGTAATCGGAGATGATTCGACGCAGCTTTTCGAGATCGAGGCGAAGCGTAGCGGCCACATAGGGCTCACTCTCGCTCGCCTCGCAGATCTGGCCGGTCATCGGCAGGCCGATGGCGGTCATGAAGAAGCAGGATTCATCGTAAACGAGCATTTCGTTTCCGACATGGATACGCTTGCTTCCCTTGATGATGAGCGCCACGCTTGGTTCGGAGACGCTGGAAAACGGGCCGGCTGGCGCGATGATGCGATAGAGCGAAAGCCCCGGAATAGGGTGGCCGTAGCGAACGCCGTCCCATGGCAGATGCGTGAGCATGTCGAGAATTCGCGCCCGAAGGGGCGCGGTTTCCTCGCGCAGGTCGCGCTGCTGCATCATTGTCTCGCTCGTTGCCATGCCCTGACCCATCCTCCGACCCGCCCGTCAAATTGGCTTCTCATCATATTACTTTATACTACTTTGATCTCGACAGGATTAGGCAACCACAATGCCGGAGCGCGAGGCGAAGCAGCCGCGCCAGAAGGTCATCATCCAGCAGATCTGCGATCGTGCCGCAGAAGGATGCCCGCCCGGCGCCGATCAACCACGGTGGCCGTCACCCTGCGCCACCGCCAGAAAGTGGCGCAATGGCAGAAATCATTTCTTCTTTCCAACGCCTAGTCATCGCCATTCAATAAAACGATCTTAGAAATCGTTATTGGAGAGCTTTGCCATCCGTGCGCGATCGACCGGTAGCTCCAGGCGATACTTTATGTGATCTTTTGATCGCTTGGCGTGGGCAACTTGAGGTTCCTTTTGGGAATCGAGGTTTACTCTTGGACTTTCCAAGCCAATGATATCAATGGGTTGCGCAGGAGGTTGGGCAACTTGAGCTTATTTTCGACACTGTTGCCCGACGCCTGAATTGGACCTATGACCATTGACCAAGAGCGCGAAAACGCTTCCAAATTCGCCGAGCCACATGGTTCGGCCAGCAGGGTTTGAACACGATGAAACTCGATGCCGTCGATGTCAGGCAAGTGGCCTCAGCCGCCGATATCGTCTATGAAGCCTTGCGCAAGGCGATCATCGAAGGCGACCTCGCCGAAGGCGAGAACCTGCGCCAGGACCACATCGCCCAGATGTTCAACACCAGCCGCATTCCGGTGCGCGAGGCGCTTTCGCGCCTTGAGCAGCATGGGTTGATCACCACAGAGCGCTACAAAGGCGCGGTCGTCGCCGGGCTTTCGATCGAGGAAATCGAGGAGATTTTCGAGTTCCGCGCGCTGATCGAAGCCGAAGTCATCCGCCTCGCCGTGCCCAATCTCGATCGCCGCACGCTCGAACTTGCACGCCAGCATTGCGAGGAGTTCGAGCGCGAGGAAAATTCCGACCGGTGGGGCGAGATCAATCGCAACTTCCACTATAGCCTCTATGAGGCAGCGCGCCGCCCCTACTACCTGCAGATCGTGCGCGCCTCGCTCGACCGCATCGATCGCTACCTCAGAGCGCAGCTGACGCTGACGTCAGGCGTTGCCCGGGCGCGCCGCGAGCACAAGGCGATCTTGGACGCCTGTATCGCGCGCGACGCCGGACGCGCCAGCGAGCTCACACGCGACCATATCCTCGACGCGGGCCGCTCGCTGACGATCTTCCTCAGGGAACAAAGAGGTTAGCCTCGTCGCTTCGTCGTTCGATGTCATAATAGTTTGATTTACATATCGTTTTATCCTGTTTCATTCCGGATCGACGCTTGACCCTTCACACCAGGATACCCGTGGAAATTGCGCTGAGCCTTGAGCTCTCCTCAGTTGACAAGCGGCCCGGAAGCCTGAAAAGTGAAGCCCCTATCGAGACCGGCAGCGTTGGGAGGACTTGATGTCTGTGCGCGCGTTTTTCGGCCTTTTCACCCTCCTTTTGTCTCTTCTGACCATCGGAAGTCTCGCCATCGCGCAGGAGACCGGCCGCCAGGTCGAGATAACGCGGGATGGCGACTATTTCGGCTTCGACCTCCGCACCGAGCAGAACGTCTCGCTCGATGAGTGCCAGCAGACCTGTATCGCGGATCAGTCCTGCCGCGCCTTCACCTACAATCCCAAGGTGAAGTGGTGCTTTCTCAAGTCCGACTACAACCAGCTGAATTCCTTCCCGGGCGCGATCGCCGGCAAGATCGTGCAGCCGCAGGCCGCCGAAGCCGATATCGGCGCACCGCCGCGCCTCAAATTCCTGTCGGACCAGATCCTGCAGGACGCCCGCAACACCAAGGCCAATCTCGCGCTGGCCGACGACCAGCAGGGCTTGGGCGTCAATACGCTCATCGACATGGCCCGCGGCCAGGCCGGTATGGGCAATATCGAAAACGCGCTGAAGGCCTTCCAGGGAGCCCTGGCGATCACACCCGATGACGCCGAGCTTTGGCTGGAAGCGGCGCGCACCGCAAACCGCATCACCAACAACTCGGCCGTTTCGATGCAAGCGGCGATCGCCGCGATCAACGGCTACGAGCTGACTCGCACCACCGAGAGCCGGGCGCATGCGCTTGCCGTCATGGCGAAATCGCTCGAAGGCGCTGAAAACTATCGTGCCGCATTGGACGCTTACAAGGCGAGCCTGGAACTGGTGAAGGCGAAATCGGTCGAGGCCGCCTATCTCGATCTCAAGCAGCGCAAGGGTTTCCGTGTCGTCGAACATACGATCGATTCCGACGCGGCCACACCGCGTGCCTGCGTGCAGTTCTCCGAACAGCTTTTGAAGAGCGGCGGTGACTACGCCTCCTTCGTCACCGTCAACGGCGCGGCGCCGAAGGCGCTCGAAGCCAAGGGCGACCAGATCTGCATCGAAGGCCTTTCGCATGGTGAACGTTACAAGCTGACGCTCCGCACCGGCCTGCCCTCCACCGTCGACGAGGTGCTGGAAGCGCCCGTTACTCTCGACATCTATGTTGCGGACCGTGCCCAGATGGTTCGCTTCACCGGCGACAGCTTCGTGCTGCCATCGACCGCGCGCCGCGGCATCCCGATCGTCTCCGTCAACACCGACAGCGCCAAGCTGAAACTCTACCGCGTTGGCGACCGCAGCATCGCACAGGTGCTGCAAAGCTCGCAGTTCCTCACCCAGCTCGACGGCTACAGCGCCCAGCGCATCGAAGACGAGAGCGGCGAGCTCGTCTGGCAGGGCACAATCGACATCGAGCGCAACGTCAACAAGGAAGTCGTCACCAGTTTCCCGGTCGATGAGGCGCTGCCCGAGCGCAAGCCCGGCGTCTATGTCCTGACCGCGGCGCCGACCACCGGCGTCAGCCAGGAGTGGGACGCGCGCGCGACGCAGTGGTTCGTCGTTTCCGATATCGGCATCTCCACCTACGCCGGCACCGACGGTTTGAACGTCTTCGTGCGCTCGCTTGCCACCGCCGAGCCGATTGAAGGCGTCGAACTGCAGCTCGTCGCCAAGAATAACGAGATCCTCGGCACCGCGACCAGCGATGGCGACGGCCGCGTCACCTTCACGGCGGGCCTGATCCGCGGCACGGCGGGTCTGACGCCGGCGGTCATCACCGCGAAGAAGGGTGAGGACGACTACGTCTTCCTCGACATGAGCCGCGCCGGCTTCGACCTCTCCGATCGTGGCGTCACTGGCCGTGCGGCCCCCGGCGCCATCGATATTCTCGCCTGGACCGAGCGTGGCATCTACCGCGCCGGCGAGACGGTGCATGCCGCAGCGCTTGCCCGCGATGTCGACGGCATTGCGATCGAGAATCTGCCGCTGACCTTCGTGTTCCTCCGGCCAGATGGCGTCGAATATCGGCGCATGACCAGCGCCGGCGGCAAGCTCGGCGGCCATACGCTCGACCTCGACACCCAGGCAAACGCCATGCGCGGCACCTGGACGATGCAGATCTTCACCGACCCGAAGTCCCCGGCGATCGGCGAGAAGCAGTTTCTGGTCGATGACTTCGTGCCGGATCGCACCGAGTTCGAGCTGACGAGCGACGCCAAGGAAATCGCCGTCGGCGAAACGGCAAGTGTGGCGGTCGACGGGCGCTATCTCTATGGCGCGCCGGCAGCCGGTCTCGAGCTCGAAGGCGAAGTGACGATCAAGCCGACGCGAGAAAGCGCTGCCTTCAAGGGCTACTCCTTCGGTCTCGCCGATGAAGAGGCAAGCGAAGACACGCGCCTTCCGCTTGAGGAACTCTCGCCGCTCGACGAGGAAGGCAAATCCAGCTTCGACGTCCTGCTCGACGAAGTGCCCTCGACCACGCAGTTGCTCGACGCCACCGTCACCGTCCGCATGCGTGAAGCCGGCGGCCGTGCCGTTGAGCGCTCGTTGAAGCTGCCCGTGCGGGCCGAAGGCCCGATGCTCGGCATCAAGCCGGAATTCGAGGGCGAACTCGCCGAGAACTCCGTCGGCAAGTTCCGCGTGATCGCCGTCGATCCCTCGGGCGCCAAGGTCGCGATGCCCGGGCTACTCTGGAAGCTGATCAGCGTCGAACGGGACTATCACTGGTACCGCGACGGCAGCGCCTGGAAATACGAACCTGTCGTCACCACCAAGCAGGTGGCTAACGGCAGCGTCGACTTGACCGAAGACGGCGGTGAGATCGCCGTTCCTGTTGGTTGGGGACGCTATCGCCTGGAAGTCGAGACAGCCTCGATCGATGGTCCGACCTCGAGCATCGAATTCGACGCCGGCTGGTATGTCGCGGCCACTTCGACAGAAACGCCCGACGGCCTGGAGATCGCGCTCGACAAGGAGAAATATGCGGTCGGCGACACGGCCAAGCTCAAGGTCTCGCCGCGCTTTGCCGGCGAATTGCTGGTAACCGTCGGCACCGAGAACCTGATCACGACCCAGACCGCATCGATCGCCGCGGAAGGCGGCGAAGTCGAGCTGCCGGTTACCGAAGCCTGGGGCGCCGGCGCCTATGTCACGGCGACGCTTTACCGCCCGGGCGATGCCCAGGAGAGCCGCATGCCGATGCGTGCCATCGGCATCAAATGGCTGTCGGTCGATCCGGCCGAACGCAAGCTCGCCGTCACCCTCGATGCGCCGGAGAAGATGGAGCCCCGCAAACCGCTCGACATCAGCCTTCAGGTCGCCGGTGCCGGCGCCGACGAGGAAGCCTATGTGACGGTGGCCGCCGTCGACGTCGGCATTCTCAACCTCACCCGCTACGAGGCACCGGATCCGGAAGCCTGGTACTTCGGCCAGAGGCAGCTCGGTCTCGAAATCCGCGACCTCTACGGCCGCCTCATCGACGGCTCGCTTGGCGCCACCGGAAAACTGCGCACCGGCGGCGACGGCGGCCAGGTCGCGCTCCAGGGCAGTCCGCCCACGGAAAAGCTGGTCGCCTTCTTCGAAGGGCCTGTGCAGCTCGACGGCGACGGCAAGGCGACCGTCAGCTTCGATGTCCCTCAGTTCAACGGCACGGCGCGGCTGATGGCCGTCGCCTGGACGAAATCCGGTGTCGGCCACGCCACCCGCGACGTGGTGATCCGCGATCCGGTTGTCGTCACCGCCAGCCTGCCGAAGTTCCTGGCGCCTGGAGACCGGTCCGAGCTGAGGCTCGACATCGCCAATACCGACGCGCCGGCCGGTGAATACCAGATCCAGGTTACGACCAGCGGTCCGGCGACCGTCGAACAACCGGGCACAGGCAACACGGTAACCCTGGATCAGGGTGGCCGCTCGGCGGTAACCTTGCCGGTGGTGGGACAATATCCCGGCAATGGCGTCGTCACCGTGACGCTCACCGGCTCCAACGGCCTTTCGCTCGAACAGTCGCTCGATCTGCTCGTGCGTCCGGCGACCTTGCCGGTTACTCAGCGCCAAGTGGTCGCGATCGCGCCCGGAAGCAGCCTGACGGTCGACGGGCAGTTGCTCGCCGACAGCATCCTGCAGGGCGCCTCGGTCAACCTTAGCGTCACCCGTTCCGCGGCCTTCGACATGCCGGCGCTGCTGATCACGCTCGACCGCTACCCCTATGGCTGCGCCGAGCAGACGACCAGCCGCGCGCTGCCGCTGCTCTATCTCAGCGAGCTCGCGAAACAGTCCGGACTCGCCGATGACGAAGGCGTGACGAAACGGGTGCAGGAGGCCATCTATCGCGTTCTCTCCTACCAGTCCTCGTCGGGCAGCTTCGGTCTCTGGGGTCCGGGCTACGGCGACCTCTGGCTCGATGCCTATGTCACCGACTTCCTCACCCGCGCCCGCGAGCAGAAATACGACGTGCCCGAGGCCGCGATGGTCCAGGCGCTCGAAAACCTGCAGAACGGCGTCAGCTACGACACCAACGCCAAGGATCGCGGCAACGAGATCGCCTATGCGCTCTATGTGCTCGCCCGTAATCGCAAGGCGGCGATCAACGATCTGCGTTACTACGCCAACACGCTGATCGATGACTTCCCGACACCGCTTGCGAAGGCGCATATCGCCGCCGCGCTGGCGCTCTATGGCGACGCTCAAGGGTCCCAGGACACATTCGCCAAGGCGGCGAACATGTCGACGGGCCTCGTCAATGTCAGCCTCTCGCGCTCCGACTACGGCTCGTCGCTGCGTGACAACGCGGCCGTGTTGGCGCTCGCGGCTGAAAGCCGCCCGGTCCCGCCGATCGTTCCTGAGCTGTCGAAGACAGTCGCGCGCGAATGGGAGCAGAAGACCTATACCAGCACCCAGGAACAGGCCTGGATGCTGCTTGCCGCCCGCGCCATCCAGAATGGCGACGAGGACATGGCGCTTGACGTCAACGGCGCATCGAAGACCGGCAGCTATACGGCCCAGATGACCGGCGATGCGCTGGCGACCCATCCGGTCGTGATCCGCAATCAGGGTGCCGATCCGGTCTCGGCCGTGGTCACCACGGTCGCCGCGCCCGCCCAGCCGCTCTCGGCCGGCGGCGACGGTTTCACCATCGAGCGCACCTACTACACGCTCGACGGTGCGGAAGCTAACGTCATGGAAGCACGGCAGAACGAGCGCTACGTCGTCGTGCTCAAGATGACGGAGACCAACGACTGGCCGTCGCGGGTGCTCGTCACCGATCTTCTGCCGGCCGGCTTCCAGATCGATAATCCGAGCCTCGTCGATAGCGCCCAGCTCAGCAACTTCGAATGGCTCGGCGAAATTACCGCGACCCACACGGAGTTCCGCAACGACCGCTTCGTCGCGGCGATCGACCGGAGCACCGGATCCGCGCGTGATGTCACGCTCGCCTATGTGGTGCGCGCGGTGACCCCGGGTGTCTACGACCATCCGGCAGCCACCGTCGAGGATATGTACCGGCCGCAGCTCTCGGCCCGCACCGCGACCGGTCGCATGGAGGTGCTCGCGGCGCAATAGGCCAGATCATGTCAATTGGGCGCAAACTGCTGATTGCCTTGCCTGTCTGCCTGCTGCTGACGGGGCTGACGGGCTTTGCAATAGAGAAGGCCGACCAAGCCTTCCCGCCCCCCCTCGACGAGGCCGATGTCGTCTCGCGCGAGGTGGACGATGCCAATGGGCAACTGCTGCGCGCCTTCGCAACGCATCAGGGTCTCTGGCGGCTGAAGACGACGGTGGACGATGTCGATCCGCAGTTCCTGAAGATGCTGATCGCCTACGAAGACCGGCGCTTCCGGGAGCATTCGGGTGTCGACCTGCTGGCACTCGGCCGAGCCGCGCTTCAGTTCGTCAGCAATGGCCGGATCGTCTCGGGCGCCTCGACGCTGTCGATGCAGGTCGCACGGTTGATCGAGCCGCGGCAGCAGCGTTCCGTCACGGCAAAGCTCTTGCAGATCGCCCGCGCCATCCAGATCGAAAGGCGCCTCTCGAAGGACCAGATCCTCAACCTTTACCTGACCCACGCCCCCTATGGCGGCAACATCGAGGGCGTGCGTGCCGCGAGCCTTGCCTGGCTCGGCAAGGAGCCGAAGCGGCTGACGGCCGGCGAAGCGGCCCTGCTCGTCGCCCTGCCGCAATTGCCGGAAAAGCGTCGGCCGGATCGCAATCATGCCGCAGCGGTTGCCGCCCGCGAGCGTGTGCTGAAGCGTCTCGCCGTCGCTGACGTCATTGGAGACGGCGAGGCCGAACGCGCAATCGCGACATCTGTCCCCTCGCGCCGCCTGCAACTTCCGTCCTATGCCGCCCATCTCGCCGAGCGGGCGTTGCGCAAAAATCCGCAGGCGATCCGGCATCAGACGACCTTGCGCCTTGCCGTTCAGCGCAGCCTCGAAGCCGTTGCACGCGACAGTGCCGCCAGGCTCGGACCGAAGGTTTCGGTCGCCATGGTGATGGCCGATGCCAAAACCGGCGAGATCGTCGCCTCAGTCGGGTCGGCCGACTATTTCGATGCCAGCCGTTCAGGCTGGATCGACATGACCCGTATCACGCGCTCGCCGGGTTCCACCCTCAAGCCCTTTATTTATGGCCTGGCCTTCGAAGGAGGACTGGTCAGCCAGGAGACGATCATCGAGGACCGTCCTGCGGATTTCTTCGGCTATCGACCCCGCAATTTCGACATGAGTTATCACGGCGATGTCAGCGTGCGCGAGGCGCTGCAATTGTCTTTGAACGTTCCGGCGATCCGGCTTCTCGACGCGGTCGGCCCGGCCGAACTGATGATGCGCTTCCGCCGCGGCGAAGTGAAGCCGGCCCTGCCTCCCGGCGAAGCGCCGGGCCTTGCGATCGGCCTTGGCGGTGTTGGGCTTTCGCTGCGCGATCTCGTGCAGCTCTATGCCGCACTTGCCAATCGCGGCTTCCCTCTCCGGCTCGGCGACGGCGTCGATGGCAAGGCCGGCCTGATCGAAGCGGAGCCGCTGCTTTCTCCTGTTGCCGTCTGGAACGTCTCCGATGCGCTTTCGAGCGTATTGCCGCCGACGGGCAGCCGCCAGCGCGGTATCGCCTACAAGACCGGCACCAGCTACGGCTACCGCGACGCCTGGTCGGTGGGCTACGACGGGCGCCATGTGCTCGGCGTCTGGGTTGGCCGTCCGGACAATGGCGCCGTGCCGGGCCTCACCGGCTATGGCAGCGCCGCACCGATTCTCTTCGAAGGCTTCGCCAAGTCCGGCTTCGGCATCACGCCGCTGCCGGATGCGCCGGCGGGCGCGGTCCGCATTTCGCAAGCCGAATTGCCGATCAGCCAGCGCCGCTTCTCGCTGACCGCAAGCGGCCTCGTCAACGCCTCGGCGCGCGAGCCGGCACCGCAGATCGTATTTCCGCCCGAGGGGGCGCGTGTCGAACTCGGGATGGATCACCAGGCGATTTCGCCGCTGACGCTCAAGCTGCAAGGCGGCCGAGCGCCATTTCGCTGGCTCGCCAATGGCCGGCCGCTGCCGGAGCTGACACGCCGGCGGATTACTCAATGGCAGCCCGACGGGATCGGCTATTCGACGCTCACCGTCATCGACGCGGTCGGCCGTGCCGCCAGCGTACGTGTCTTTATCGAGTAGCGGCGCTCGGTTCGCGGACACGATCGTCGGGCTTTGCGGCGGGGCACACCCTGTGCCGCGCGTGCTGGTCGATCCTCATCGGCCTCGTCCCGATGCCAGTAAGCCAGCCGATCTGAACGCAAAAGACGGCCCGTGCCGGACCGGCGACCTTGGTGTATCGTTAGACACGCTTAAGTGGAGGGGCCGGACCATGCTCAATGCGACAGAGATTGCCAAAGCCGCTGAAAGCCTGCATGAGGCAGAACGCGACCGAAAACAGATCGGGCTCCTGTCGCACAAACATCCTGACATGACCATCGACGACGCCTACGCGATCCAGGCCGCCTGGGTCAGACGCAAGCGCGACGACGGCCATCGCATCATCGGCTGGAAGATCGGCCTGACCTCCAACGCCATGCAACAGGCGCTTGGCATCGACACGCCGGATTCCGGTGTGCTCTTCGACAATATGCTGTTCGACGACGGCGCGAACATTCCGGCCGATCGCTTCATCCAGCCGCGGGTCGAAGCGGAGATCGCCTTTGTCATGAAGGCCGGGCTGAAGGGGCCGCGCGTCAACATCGTTCAGGTGCTGAACGCCACCGATTACGTAATGCCGGCACTGGAAATCCTCGACAGCCGCATCGTTCAGACGGATCCGAAAACCAGGAAGGCGCGCACCCTCGTCGATGCGATATCCGACAATGCCGCCAATGGCGGCCTCATCCTTGGTGGACGCGCCGTGCGTCCCGACACGGTCGACATGCGCTGGATGGGCGCGATCGTTTCGCGCAATGCGGTGATCGAGGAGACCGGGCTTGCGGCAGGCGTGCTCAATCATCCGGCCCGCGGCATTGCCTGGCTTGCCAACCGGCTTGCCCAATGCGGCGACGCGATCGAGCCCGGCCAGATCGTGCTCTCCGGCTCCTTCATCCGCACGCTCGAGGCCAAGAGCGGCGATACGATCGTCGCGGATTTCGGCGCCTACGGTTCGGTGAGCTGTCACTTCGCGTGACGCGGACAATGACGGGCGAGCTCTCGCCCGCCGCGCCGGTTTCACTGCACCAGAATGGCGCGGAAATCGTTCACATTGGTGCCGGTCGGACCCGGTTTGAAGAGATCGCCGAGCGCATCGAACGCCGACCAGCTATCATTCTTCTGCAGCAAAGCTGCGGCGTCGAGGCGTCGTGCGACGAGCCTTGCAATGGTCGTGTCATCGGCAAAGGCGCCGGCATTGTCCTCGGACCCATCGATGCCGTCGGTATCGGCGGCAAGCGCCGAGACGCCCTTGGCGC
Organism: Ensifer sp. VA4; assembly: GCF_055710065.1. NCBI lineage: Bacteria > Pseudomonadati > Pseudomonadota > Alphaproteobacteria > Hyphomicrobiales > Rhizobiaceae > Ensifer > Ensifer sp. VA4. The sequence goes on from NZ_JBVQPO010000003.1 coordinate 314,988, forward strand.
CGTCGATGCCCAGCGCCAGCGCCAGCAGGAATTCGCTGTTGCGTCCGCCCTTGCCCTTGCCGCGAATGGTCACCGTCGTCTCTCCGCCCGAGAGAACGACGACCGGCTTGCGGAACGGCCGGCCGCGGCCGGCAACTTCACGGGCGATCGCCGCGTGCACGCCACCGACGTCGCGCGCCTCGCCCTCGATCGCATCGGAAAGGATGACGGCCTCGATGCCGGCGGCACGCGCCTTGGCAGCCGCAGCCTCGAGCGAAACGGACGCCGACGCGATGAGCCGGACTTCGTTTCGGGCAAAGCGCGGATCGCTTGGCGAAGGAGCAGCACTTTCAGGATTCTTGAGCCAGTCCATGACCTTGGCCGGGAGCTGAAGGCCATAACGCTCGACGAGCCTCAGAGCGTCTTCGCGAGTGCTGGCGTCCGGCAGCGTCGGGCCCGACGCAACCAGTGCCGGGTCGTCGCCTGGAATATCGGAGACGATCAGCGAGACGACCTTCGCCGGATAGGCGGCGGCGGCAAGCCTGCCGCCCTTGATCAGCGAGACGTGCTTGCGCACGGCATTCATGGCGCTGATCGGCGCGCCGGAGGCGAGCAGCGCCCGGTTGACTGCAATCTCGTCTTCCAGCGTCAGGCCGGGCGGCGGCGCGGGCAGCAGCGCCGAGCCGCCACCGCAGACGAGCGCCACGACGAGGTCGTTCTCCGTCAGGCCGTTGACTTCCGCAAGCAGCCGCTTCGAGGCCTGCAGACCGTTTTCGTCCGGAAGCGGATGCGACGCTTCCAGCACCTCGATATTCTTGCACGGGGCCGCGTAGCCATAGCGGGTGACAACCACACCGGAGAGCGGACCATCCCAATGGCGCTCAAAGGCTGCCGCCATCTGTGCGGCGCCCTTGCCCGCGCCGACGACCACCGTGCGCCCCCTTGGCCGTTCCGGCAGATTAGCCGCAATCACCTTCTCCGGATCGGCCGCGGCAACCGCAGAGGCGAACAGTGTTTCCAGGAAGCTGCGTGGGTCGGTGATAGCTGGCATTCGTCTCCCCCTACTGCATGTTTCCTTTAATCGTACCCGATTAAAGGACAAAAACATGCAGCAATTCAAAATGCTACAGCGACCTTTGCGCGTCTGATAAGACGCGCGGCGCTGTAGGAGCATGTCGTATCGCTTCTATGCTCCATCCATATGTGCAATTCCACACCCAAAAGTCTCTAGACTCTTTTGCTGGACTTGCGTTCAGAACCGTCTCGGGCGGCGGTTCCTCCAACCGCCGCCCGGACACATGACCGGCCCGGCACAATGGGACGCCGAACGGATCATGCGCATTTTTGCGTTGTCTGCGATCAGGCGACCTGGTGGTTCGCCATGCGCTCCAGCGCCCGGACGAGGCCGGAGTGGTCGAGACCACTGTCGCCATTGGCGGCGCAGTTGTTGAAGAGCTCCTGCGTTGCGGCCGTGTTCGGCAGCGAGATGCCGAGCGACTTCGCCCCCTGAAGGGCCAGGTTGAGGTCCTTCTGGTGCAGCGAGATGCGGAAGCCCGGATCGAAGGTGCGCTTGATCATGCGCTCGCCGTGAACCTCGAGGATCCGCGAGGAAGCAAAGCCGCCCATCAGCGCTTCGCGCACGCGCGCCGGGTCGGCACCGGCCTTCGACGCAAAGACGAGGGCTTCCGAAACCGCCTCGATCGTCAGCGCGACGATAATCTGGTTGGCAACCTTGGTGACCTGGCCATCGCCGCAGTCGCCGACGAGCGTGATGTTCTTGCCCATCAGCTTGAGGAGCGGCAGAGCGCGATCGAAGCTCTCCTGGCTGCCACCCGCCATGATCGAGAGCGACGCGTTCTTGGCGCCCACTTCGCCGCCGGAGACCGGAGCGTCGATGTATTCGGCGCCGGTTTCGCGGACCTTCTTGGCGAATTCCTTCGTCTCGATCGGCGAGATCGAGCTCATGTCGATGACGAGCTTGCCCTTGGAGAGGCCGTAGGCGACACCGTTCTCGCCGAAGAGAACGTCCTTGACCTCAGGCGTGTCCGGCAGCATCAGGATGATCGTGTCGACGGTCTCGGCCAGCGCCTTCGGCGTGTCGACGAACTTGAGGCCGTTGTCGAGCAGTTCCTGGCGCGGCGGGATGACGAATTTCGAGGTGATGACGGTGTGGCCGGCATCCTGCAGGTGGCGCGCCATCGGCGTGCCCATGATGCCCAGTCCAATGAAACCGATTGTTGCCATGGTGCTTAGCTCCTGATCTTGATGATATTTGCGGATTGGGTGCGCTGGCGCTCGGTGCCGAGCCAGCCAAGGCCATCGGCCGTCGTGGTGCGCGGCTTGTATTCGCAGCCGATCCAGCCGTCGTAGCCGGCCTCCTCCAGCGCGTCGAAGACGAACGGATAGTTGATCTCGCCGGTGCCCGGCTCGTTGCGGCCCGGATTGTCGGCAAGCTGAACGTGGGCGATGCGATTGGCATGGCGCTTGTAGGTGCCGACCAGTTCACCCTCGGTGCGCTGCTGATGGTAGAGATCGTACTGGATGAAGAGGTTGTCGCTGCCGACGTCCTCGATGATCGAGGCAGCCTGACCCACGGTGTTCAGGTAGAAGCCCGGAATGTCGAAGCGGTTGATCGGCTCGATCAGCAGGCGGATGCCGTGCTTGCCGAGTTCGCTTGCTGCGAGCTTCAGGTTGGCGACCAGCGTCTTGCGCAGGATGCTGTCGGAAACGCCGTCCGGCGCGATGCCGACCAGGCAGTTGACCTGCTTGCAATCGAGCGCCGTCGCATAGTCGATCGCGCTCGCCACACCCTGGCGGAATTCGTCGACCCGATCGGGCAGGATGGCGATGCCGCGCTCGCCGCGTCCCCAGTCGCCGGCCGGCAGGTTGTGCAGGACCTGGGTCAGGCCGTGGCGCTGAAGTTCGGCGCGCAGGCTCACCTTCTCGAATTCGTAGGGAAACAGATATTCCACGCCTTCGAAGCCGGCCTTGGCAGCAAGGGCGAAACGATCGAGGAACGGCACCTCGTTGAACAGCATTGTCAGGTTCGCAGCGAACTTCGCCATGCGATGCTTCCTCCTTGTGTTTGTCTTTGGAGCGGGATGCGGGCGGAGAACCGCCCACACTTTCCTCAGTCGAGCAGAGCGGTGATCGCCGTCGGCACGTCTTCGCCGCGGGTCGCCAGTTCCTCGAACTCGACGACGGCATTGATGTCGGCGCCCATCGAGATGTTGGTGACGCGCTCCAGGATGAACTCGATGACGACGGGAACCTGGTGCTCGTCCATCAGTGCGCGGGCCCGGTCGAAGGCCTCCTGGAATTCGTTCGGGCTGCGCACCCGGATCGCTTTGCAGCCGAGGCCCTCGGCAACTGCGACGTGGTCGACGCCGTAGCCCTTTTCCGCATCACCCGACGCATTGATGTTGTCGAAGGCGAGGCTGACCTCGAAGTCCATGTTGAAGCCGCGCTGTGCCTGGCGGATGAGGCCGAGGTAGGAATTGTTCACGACGACATGCAGGTAGGGCAGCTTGTGCTGGGCGCCGACGGCGAGCTCCTCGATCAGGAACTGGAAATCGTAATCGCCGGAAAGTGCTACGATCGGCCGGTCCGGATCCGCGGCGCGAACACCGAGGGCGGCAGGCAGGGTCCAGCCGAGCGGGCCGGCCTGGCCGCAGTTGATCCAGTTGCGCGGCTTGTAGACGTGCAGGAACTGGGCACCCGCGATCTGGCTGAGACCGATGGTCGAAACGTAGCAGGTATCGCGGCCGAAGGCCTTGTTCATCTCTTCATAGACGCGCTGGGGTTTCAGCGGCGTCTGGTCGAAGTGCGTCTTGCGCAGCATGGTGCGCTTGCGCTCGCGGCACTCTTCCGCCCAGGCGGACCAGTCGCGCAGTTTGCCGGCCGTCTTCCACTCCGTTGCGACATCGAGGAAAAGTTTAAGGGCAGCGCCCGCATCCGAGACGATACCGAAATCAGGCGCAAAGACGCGGCCGATCTGGGTCGGCTCGATGTCGACGTGAACGAACTTGCGGCCTTCCGTATAGGTCGGAACGTTGCCGGTGTGGCGGTTGGCCCAGCGGTTGCCGACGCCGAGAACGAAATCGGAGGCCAGCAAGGTGGCGTTGCCGTAGCGGTGCGACGTCTGCAGGCCGCACATGCCGGCCATCAGCGGATGATCGTCCGGGATCGTGCCCCAACCCATCAGCGTCGGGATGACAGGAACGCCGGTGATCTCGGCGAATTCGGTCAGGAGATCGGAGGCGTCGGCATTGATGATGCCGCCGCCGGCAACGATCAGCGGACGCTCCGCTTCGTTCAGCATCGCCAAAGCCTTTTCGGCCTGGGCGCGCGTCGCCTTCGGCTTGTAGGGTTCAAGCGGCTGATAGGTGTCCGGATCGAACTCGATTTCCGCCAGCTGGACGTCGACCGGCAGGTCGATCAGCACCGGGCCCGGACGGCCGGAGCGCATGATGTGGAATGCCTTCTGGAAGACGAAGGGAACGAGTGCCGGCTCCATGACCGTGACCGCCCATTTGGTGACGGGTGCAGCGATCTTGGCGATATCGACCGCCTGGAAGTCTTCCTTGTCGAGACGGGCGCGCGGCGCCTGGCCGGTGATGCAGAGGATCGGGATCGAATCCGCCGAGGCCGAATAGAGGCCGGTGATCATGTCGGTACCGGCCGGGCCGGATGTGCCGATGCAGACGCCGATATTGCCGTGCTTGGCGCGGGTGTAGCCCTCGGCCATATGCGAGGCGCCCTCAACGTGGCGAGCCAGGATGTGGCGGATCGAGCCGCGCGCCTTCAGCGCGGAGTAGAACGGGTTGATGGCAGCGCCGGGCACGCCGAAAGCGCAGTCGATGCCTTCCTTCTCCAGAACATAAACAGCCGCGTCGACGGCACGCATCTTAGCCATGAGATTTCCTCCTATTTCCTGGAACCATAATCCATTAAGCGCAAACAGCAATACATAAATGGAAATCATTTCCATCATACGGAAATAAAGATTTTCAACAAATCGGAGAAAATCCCAGCGCGTCCTGATAGAGGATGATGGGCGAGAGACGTGATTTGCAGAGAGGCTTCGATGGACGGCAACGGCAGAGGAAAACGCGGACGCAAGGCGGGCGAGAATGCGGCACCGTCATCCGTCCAGGTGCTCGATCGCAGCCTTGCTCTTCTGACGGTCGTCGCCCAGGAGGACGGCTCGACCTTGACCCAGCTTGCCGACGAGACCGGTATGGCGCCGTCCACGGTCCACCGCTTGCTGACGACGCTGGCCGGCCACGGCATGGTAACGAACGACCCCGACACCGGCGCCTGGACCGTCGGCCTCAGGGCATTCGAGATCGGCAATGCCTATCTGCGCTTCCGCAAGCTCGGAACGATCAGCCGCCCCTTCCTCAAGGGTCTCATGGAAGAAAGCGGCGAGACGGCCAACATCGGCATCGAGGAAGGCGGCGACGTCGTCTTCATTTCGCAGGTCGAAAGCCACGCGCCGATGCGCGCCTTCTTCCGTCCCGGGCGCCGCGGTCCGGTTCATGCCTCCGGCATCGGCAAGGCGATCCTTTCGACCTGGTCGGACAAGGAGATCGCCCAGCTTCTCGGCGGCCGCGAGCTCGCGCATTTCACCGACAAGACCCGCGACACGCTCCCGGCCCTCTTGAAGGATATCCAGGAGATCCGCCACCGCGGCTGGTCCGTCGATGACGAGGAGCACACGCTCGGCATGCGCTGCGTCGCAGCCCCCATCTTCAACGAGTACGGCGAAACGATCGCCGGTATCTCGATCTCCGGCCCATCGGTTCGCGTCAATGACGAGAAACTGTCAACCCTCGGCCCCATCGTGCGTGAGCGCGCCGATGCGCTCACCAAGGCGATGGGCGGCAAGCGGCCGGAAGAACTGTAGCTGCCAAGAAGAAGCAGACGCCGCGCATCGATCAGACGCGCGGCGCTTCACGTTTGAGAAAAAACTTCGTTTCGCTCAGGCCGTTTCAAGGCTTCGGGCAGCCGCTGCCGCCGTATCCTTCACAGCAATCGCAGGGTGTTTCATCGGCTTGCCGGCGACGTAGGTCTCGGCCACGCAGCGGTCGTCGCCCATCGTCTGCAGGATGAAGAGTTCCTCCGCCAGCGAACCGGCGACCCGCATGCGCAGCTCCATCGATGGCTTGGCGCGGCTGTCGAGCACGACGATATCGGCGTCGGCGCCGACATGCAGCGAGCCGATACGGTCGTCGAGGTCGAGCGCGCGGGCATTGCCAAGCGTCATGCGGTAGAAGGAGTTGAACGGCGTCAGGCGCTGGCCCTGCAGGTGCAGCACCTTATAGGCTTCGTCCATCGTCTCCAGCATCGAGAAGCTGGTGCCGGCGCCGACGTCGGTTGCGACCGACCATCGGGCGCCGAGCTTGTCGAAACGGTCACGGTCGAAGAGACCGGAGCCGAGGAAGAGGTTCGAGGTCGGGCAGAAGGTGCCGACGGCCCCGGTCTCGGCAAGAACCGAAATCTCGCGATCACTCAGATAAATGCAGTGACCGAGCAAGGTCTTGCGCGTCAGAAGATCATAACGCGCATAGATGTCGGTATAGTCCTTGGCCTCCGGGTAGAGCGAGGTCGCAAAGGCGATCTCGTCCCTGTTCTCGGAGAGGTGCGTCTGGACATAACATTCCGGGTGCTCGGCGACGAGCGTGCGGCTCGCCTCCATCTGCTCCGGCGTCGACGTGATGGCGAAGCGCGGGCTGATGGCGTAATGCGCACGGCCGCGGCCATGCCACTTGGCGATCAGCGCCTTCGTCTCGTCATAGCCCTGCTGCGGGGTGTCGCGCAGCGCGTCCGGCGCGTTGCGGTCCATCATCACCTTGCCGCCGATCATCAGCATGCCACGCGCTTCCGCCGCGCTGAAATAGGCGTCGACGCTCTCCGGATGCACCGAGCAATAGGCGACTGCCGTGGTCGTGCCGTTCGACAGGAGTTCGTCCATGAAGCGGCCGGCGATGAAGTCGGCATGTTCTGGCTTCCGGAACTTCTGCTCCTCAACGAAGATGTAGGTGTTCAGCCATTCGAGAAGCTGGGCGCCATAAGAGGCGATCGCCTGCGTCTGCGGGAAGTGCAGATGCGTGTCGATCAGGCCGGGCAGCACCAGATTGGGGCGATGGTCGGCGACCTTGACGCTCGCGCCGGCGCGGCGGGCAACATCGATATGCTCGCCGATATCGGCAATCTTGCCGCCTCGCACCAGCACGGCGCCGTCTTCGAAGTAGCGATGGGACGCCGCATCGTCGATGCCCTTCGGTTCCTCGACAAAGGTCAGCACGCGGCCGCGGATCAGCAATTCGGTCATTGGGTCTTTCCTCCATTCACGACGGACTCGTACCAGGCGACGAGCAGTTGCCGCTCCTCGTCGGATACGCCGGTGACGTTGGCGGGCGGCATCGCGTGGCTGCGGCCGGCCTGCAGGTAGATTTCACGCGCGTGGTTGGCGATCTCGGTGTCGGTTTCGAGCGTCACGCCCTTCGGTGGCACGATCAGGCCTTCCCAGCCCGGCTCCTTGGCATGGCACATGGAACAGCGGCCAAGCACCGTGTCGCGCACCTTCGGAAAGGCTTCCGCGGTCACGAAGGGCTGCTGTGCGGCGGAGATCTTCTCCTCCCCGCCGCCGGCGAGCACCTTCGGCACGGTCGAGAGCCACATGATCGCAACGAAGAGCAGCGCGGTGACGAGCCAGGTCCAGGTCGGGTTGCCCTTGTCCGCATGGCGGGTGTTGAAATAGTGGCGGATGGTGACGCCCATCAGGAAGACCAGCGAGGCGATGATCCAGTTGTACTGGGTACCGAAGGCCAGCGGATAGTGGTTCGACAGCATCAAGAACAGAACCGGCAGCGTCAGGTAGTTGTTATGGGTCGAACGCTGCTTGGCGATCACGCCGTACTTCGCGTCCGGCGTGCGGCCGGCAATGAGATCGCCGACGACGATTTTCTGGTTCGGAATGATGATGAAGAAGACGTTCGCCGACATGATCGTGGCGGTGAAGGCGCCGAGATGCAGGAAGGCGGCGCGGCCGGTGAAGAGCTGCGTATAGCCCCAGGCCATGCCGACCAGAATGAAGTACAGAAGCACCATCAGCTTGGTATTGTCGCGGCCGAAGGGCGACTTGCAGATCGTATCATAGGCAAGCCAGCCGAAGCCGATCGAGCCGAGCGAGATGGCGATTGCCACCGGCTTCGAAACGTCGAGCACGTTCGGATCGATCAGAAAGAGGTCGGCACCGGCGTAGTAGACCAGGCACAGCATGCCGAAGCCGGAAAGCCAGGTAACGTAGGATTCCCATTTGAACCAGATCAGGTGATCCGGCATGTTGGACGGTGCGACCAGGTATTTCTGGATGTGATAAAAGCCGCCGCCGTGCACCTGCCATTCTTCGCCATAGGCGCCAACAGGCAGGTCTGGCCTCTTCTTCAGACCGAGGTCGAGTGCGACGAAATAGAACGACGAACCGATCCAGGCGATGGCGGTGATCACGTGCAGCCATCGCACGGCAAAGGTCAGCCAATCCCAGGCTATGGCATACTCGTACATGCAATTCTCCCATTTCTCCTCGGCGCATTATGTGTCATTGCTGGAGGTCGCGGGAACGTCGCTGCTTCACCAACACTTTCAAAAAAATCTATAAAATGGCGACGGAATGGATAGGCTAGAGAGAGGCCGGAGGAGTGGGACGGAGGCATGTCATATCTGGACAATGTGCGCGTCTTCGTGCGCGTCGTAGAGCTTGGAACCCTGTCGGCAGCCGGTCGCGACCAGCGCGTGACGCCGGCGGTTGCAAGTAATAGAATCAAAGAGTTGGAGCGCCATATGGGCGTTCGCCTGTTCAATCGGACGACGCGCAAGCTGACCCCGACGGAGCACGGCCGCGTCTTTTACGACGGGGCGGTGAAGATCCTCGAAGCGGTCAACGAAGCGGAAAACGCGATCGCCGATCTCTCGCGCAATCCGAAGGGTGCGCTGAAGATTACCGCTCCCTTGGGGATAGGTCGGCGCCTGATTGCGTCGGGCATTCCGGAGTTCCACGACAAATATCCCGACATCGAAGTGCGGCTTCGCCTGTCGGACCACAATGTCGACATCCTCTCCGAAGGCGTCGACGTCGCCTTCAAGCTCGGCATCCTCGAAGATTCGAACCTGCGCATGCGCGGCATCATGAATTGCGAACGCGTGGTCTGCGGAGCGCCCGCCTATTTCGAAAAACGTGGCATACCCCAGACGCCCGACGCGCTGATCGCCGACAAGCACGACTGTCTGTTGCTGCGTTATCCCGGCTCGAAGGAATATTTCTGGACGCTGCAGACCATGGAGGGCGTGCGCAAGCTCGAGGTGACCGGCCCTTATGATTCGGACGACGGTGACGTGCTCACCCAATGGGCGCTCGACGGCCGCGGCATAATCAACAAGCCGCTCTTCGAGGTGAAAAGCCACATCAATTCCGGTGCGCTGGTGCCGATCCTCGCCGACACGCCACCACTCAGCGTGCAACTTGCGGCGATCTACCCGCACAAGCGCTTCCAGGATCCGAAGGTCCGGCTGATGATCGACTACATGGCCGAGCGCTGTCAACGGCTTATCGGCAAGGCGCTGGAATAGGCTGGCTGATCGCAGATCCTACGGCTTGGCCTTCTCGATCCCAGGAATGCCGCGGATTTGCTCAACGAGAAAGTCGACCAGCAAGCGAACACGAGCGATGCCCGCGCGCTCAGGCACGATCAGCATGCTAAGCGGTACGGACGGCAGCGCGTAATCCGGAAGGAGCGGCACGAGCCGGCCGCTCGCCAGCAGATCATCGACCAGCCATTGATGGGTGGGGGCGATCCCACGCCCGGCGATGAGGGCCTCTCGCGCGGCAAGCCCATGATCGACGCGAAAACGCCCGGCAAAGGGTACCGAATGGCTGCGGCCGTCCGGTCCCTCCAAAATGAGAATGTCGCTGCCCGCCACGTTCGACATGCGGATCCCCTCATGACCGGAGAGGTCCCGCGCAGAAAAGGGAGTGCCACGCGCTGCGAGATAGGCGGGCGCAGCCACCAGCAGACGCCGACTTTCGCCCAACGGCCGTAGTTTCATCGAACTGTCGGTGAGCGGCCCGAGACGCAGTGCGATATCGACGCCTTCGCGCACCAGATCGATGCGCTCGTCGGTCAGGCTGAGGTCGACCGCGATCTCCGGATATTGGTCCTGAAAGGCGAAGATTAGTCGGCTGGCGTGCAAGACCCCAAAGGCTGCCGTGCAGGATATACGAATGGTGCCGGCGGCAGCACCGCGCGTGCCGCGGGCCTCGTCGCCGGCCTGCTCCACCAGGCGCAGGATCTGGATGCTGTCGGCATAATAGCGGCTGCCTTCGTCGGTCAGCGTGACGCGTCGGGTGGTGCGGCTGAGCAGCGGCACGCCGACCGCCTCCTCAAGCTCCCGCAACTGCCGCGTAACCGTGGACTGGCCAACGCCGAGCTCACGGGCAACCGCCGACAGGTTGGCGCGCTCGGCGACGCGCACGAAGGTACGCATCCGTTCAAGCGTGACGTCCGATCTATCCATTTTTCAGCACAATCTTATGCATTCCGGATGTCTAGCGCATAGGGTCGCCGCGGTCTACCTAAGTTGTCAGTTGATGACACCAGGGAACACCGACCATGAAAGTTCTGCTCGTCTATGCCCACCCCGAACCCCGTTCGCTCAACGGCGCGCTGCGCGATATCGCCATCAAGGCCCTTGAGGCCGAGGGCCACGAGGTCCGCGTGACAGACCTCTATGCCGAAGGCTGGAAATCCGAAATCGACCGCGCCGATTTTCCTACCTTTGCCTCGGACACGCGTTTCAAACCGAGCCGGGCATCGAAGGAGGCCTTCGCCACCGATACGCTGACCGCCGACGTCAAGGCCGAACAGGAAAAGCTGCTATGGGCCGATGCCCTGATCCTGCAGTTTCCGCTGTGGTGGTACTCGATGCCGGCGATCCTCAAGGGCTGGGTCGATCGCGTCTATGCCTATGGTTTTGCCTATGGCGTCGGCGAGCACAGCGACAAATACTGGGGCAAGCGTTTTGGCGAGGGCACGCTTGCCGGAAAACGCGCCATGCTGGTGGTGACGACGGGCGGCTGGGAGGAGCACTATTCGCCGCGTGGGGTCAACGGGCCGATCGACGACCTGCTGTTCCCGATCAACCACGGAATCCTCTTTTACCCTGGTTACGACGTACTGCCGCCCTTCGTCGCCTATCGGGTCGACCGCCTTGACGACGCCGGTTTTGAAGCGACGGCCGAGCGTCTGCAGCAAAGGATGCGCACACTGGCGACGACCGCGCCCATTCCCTATCGCCGACAGAACGGTGGGGATTATGTGATCCCGACGCTGGAACTTCGCCCGGAGGTCGGAGCCCCGGATGCGCGCAGTTTTGCGCTTCACCTGAACGGCGAGACACAATAGCGCGACCCTAGGCCCATTGTCGGGCGGCAGCGTCAGCGGACAATTTTGGCCGCAGCCGACCGACGCGAGACATCGGCTTGCACCGGTTGGCGGAAATTGAGCGCCGCCGCCATCACCTCGGCGGCGGCGAGCGCAGCGATGACCGCCGGCCGTTTGTCCTTCACCGTCGTGCCGCCGATCGGGCAGACGAGCCGGTCGAAAAGCTCTGGCCGGCCAATTTCACGCGACAGCCAGTTCTTGAAGGTCGCGCGCTTCGTCTTCGAGCCTATCATCCCGACATAGGATGCGTCATCGCGGCGAAGCGCTTCCGCCGCAATCAGGAAGTCGAGCGCATGGTCGTGGGTGAGGATGACGAAGGCACTGCCGGGCGGGGCATCGCGCACCACCGCCTCCGGCATCGCCGTCAGGCAGGTTTCGATGCCGGGAATGTCGGCGACGGCCGAAAGCTCGTTCTCGCGGGTATCGACGAGAACGGTGCGCACCGGCACCAAAGAGAGCGCCATGGCCAGCGCATCGCCAACATGGCCGGCGCCGAAGACATAAACATGCGGCCGGCCGGCGATCTCCAGGTCGCTGCATTCAATCAGCATGTCGGCTTTCTCCCGATCGATGCGCGTGAAGGCGAGCGCCACGCGCCCGCCGCAACACTGGCCGATCTCCGGGCCGAGCGGGATCGTCAGCGTATCGGGCACATCACCACGCTTCAGTGCCCGCCGGCCATGATCGATCGCCATGTATTCGAGCTGTCCGCCGCCGATCGTGCCGAAGAGGCTTTCGGGGGCAACGAGCATCCAGGCATCGGTGTCGCGCGGCGTCGAACCCGCAGCACCCGTCACTTCCACGAGCACGCAGTCCGGCTCGCGTCTGAGAAAGTCCCTGATATCCTCGCGGCTCGTTACCATGACCGATCAGCCCTTCTTCACCCTTTCTGCCGTGCGGCCGCCCGGAGCCGCTCGATCGCCATCAGCACCCGTTCCGGCGTTGCCGGCGCATCGAGGCGCGGAGCTATACGATACTCCGCAACGCTGGCCGCCGCCATCGAAAGGGCTTCGAGGACCGAAATGCCGAGCATGAACGGTGGTTCCCCCACCGCCTTCGAACGGCGGATCGTCTCCTCGCGGTTGACCGACCATTCGGCAAGGCGGGTGTTGAAGACACGCGGGCGATCGGAGGCAAGCGGGATCTTGTAGGTCGACGGTGCATGCGTGCGCAGCCGGCCCTTGGCGTCCCACCAGAGCTCTTCCGTCGTCAGCCAGCCCATGCCCTGAATAAAGGCGCCTTCCACCTGACCGAGATCGAGCGCCGGGTTCAGCGACCGGCCGACATCGTGCAGGATATCGGTGCGGTCGACCTGATATTCCCCGGTCAGCGTATCGACACTGACCTCGGAGCAGGACGCACCGTAAGCGTAGTAGAAGAACGGCCGTCCACGGCCTTCCTCGCGGTTCCAGTGGATCTTCGGTGTCTTGTAGAAACCGGCCGCCGAAAGCTGGATGCGTGCGCCATAGGCGATCTTGATGAACTCGTTGAAACTCAGGCGATCGGCGCCGATCCGCACCGTGTTCGGCTCGAAGGCGACATCCGTTTCGCTGACGTTCCAGCGCTCGGCAGCAAACTTGATCAGCCGTGCCTTGATCTGCTGGGCGGCGTTGGCTGCGGCCATGCCGTTGAGATCGGAGCCGGACGACGCCGCGGTCGCCGAGGTGTTCGGCACCTTGCCGGTCGTCGTCGCCGTCACCTTGATCCGGTCGAGATTGACCTGGAACTCGTCGGCCACCACTTGGGCGACCTTCGTGTAGAGCCCCTGCCCCATCTCGGTGCCGCCATGGTTCAGATGGATGGAACCATCCGTATAGACGTGCACGAGAGCGCCGGCCTGGTTGTATTCCGTCTTGGTGAAGGAGATGCCGAACTTCACCGGCGTCAGCGCGATGCCACGCTTGACCACTTTGTTTTCGCGGTTGAAGGCGGTCACCGCTTCACGGCGCTTGGCGTAATCGGCCGAGGTTTCCAGCTCCTCGATGATCCGGCCGATGATGTTGTCTTCCACGGTCTGGTGGTAGGGCGTCAGGTTTCGCCCCTCGCCGCCGTAGAAGTTCAGCTTGCGGATTTCGAGCGGATCCTTTCCGACGGCATAGGCGATCTCCTCGATCATGCGCTCGCCGCCGACCATGCCCTGCGGACCGCCGAAACCGCGGAACGCCGTGTTGGAGACCGTGTTGGTCTTCAACGGACGCGAGCGCAGGCGCACATTCGGATAGAAGTAGCAATTGTCGGCGTGGAACAGCGCTCGGTCGGTAACCGGTCCGGAGAGATCGGCCGAGTAGCCGCAGCGCGCTGAGAAGACGGCGTCGACGGCTTCGATACGCCCCTCGTCGTCGAAGCCGAGCTTGTAGTCCACGTGGAAATCGTGGCGCTTGCCGGTCGCGCTCATGTCGTCATCGCGGTCGGGCCTGACCTTGACCGGGCAGCGGTACTTCTTGGCGGCGACGGCCGCAACGGCCGCGAAGATATTGGCCTGGGTTTCCTTGCCGCCGAAGCCGCCGCCCATGCGGCGCACGTTGACGGTGACCGCATTCGACGGCACGCCGAGTACGGTCGCGACCATGTGCTGCGTCTCGCTCGGATGCTGGGTCGAGGAATAGACGAGGACCTCGTCGTCCTCGCCCGGAATAGCGAAGGAGATCTGCCCTTCCAGGTAGAAGTGGTCCTGGCCGCCGATCCGCATCTCGCCTTCAAGGATGTTCTTCGCCTTGGCGAAGCCGGCCTCGATGTCGCCGCGCTCGAGCTTCAGCGGATCGATCACCAGCGGATAGTTCGCCGCTGCCGCTTCCAGCACGTCGGTCACATGTGGCAGGTCGCGATATTCGATCTTGACCTTGGCGGCGGCGCGCCGGGCCGCCTCCCGCGACGTTGCGACGACCGCGAAGATCGGCTGGCCGTGGAACTCCACCTTGTCGGTGACGAAGATCGGCTCGTCGTGCTTGTGCGCCGGGCTGATGTCGTTCTCGCCGGGAATGTCGGCCGCCGTCAGGATGCCGATCACGCCTGCGCTGCTCGACACTGCTTCGAAATCGATCGACAGGATCTCCGCATGCGCGCGCTGCGACAGTCCGAGATAGCCGTGCAACGTGCCCTGGGGCTCCGAAATGTCGTCGATATATTCGGCGGTACCCGACACGTGCTTGTGGCCGGACTCGTGCCGTTCCTTTTCATGTACGCCGCCGCGGATGCGGTCGATGGGCTGCATCACATTCATGGCTTCCTCCCTTAAACCGCGACAGCAATGGTGCGATCGAGGCGGATCTGGCCGCTCGACTGCGTTTCGAGATAGAAGCGGCGAAGCAGGTTCTTCGCCACCAGCTGGCGGTACTCCGCCGAGGCGCGCCAGTCGGTGAGCGGTGTGAAATCCTGGTCAAAGGCAGCAACCGCGCGCTCGATCGTCTCCTCGGTCCACTCCGCCCCCTTGAGGGCAGCCTCGACATTGGAGGCGCGCTTCGGCGTACCGGCCATGCCGCCGAAGGCGATGACCGCGTCAGTCACCCGGCCGGCATCAAAGGCGATACGGAAGGCGCCGCAGACGGCGGTGATGTCCTCGTCCAGGCGCTTCGTCACCTTGTAGACGGCGACACGGGCATTATCCGAGACGAAGGGGATGCGCACGGATTCCACGAACTCGCCGGGCTCACGGTCCTGCTTGCCGTAGGCGATGAAGAAATCCTCGAGCGCGACGGTGCGGCGACGGTCGCCTTTCCGCAGCGTGATCGATGCGCCGAGCGCGATCAGTGCCGGCGGCGTATCGCCGATCGGCGAGCCGTTGGCGATGTTGCCGCCGACGGTGCCCATGTTGCGTACCTGCTGGCCGCCGATGCGATCCCAAAGCTCCGTCAGTTCCGGGAAGTGCTCGACGATGACCGGATAGGCCTCGGCATAGCTGACGCCGGCGCCGAGGGTCACGCCCTCCGCATCGACGCTGATCCGGCGCAGTTCTTCGAGATGGGTCAGGTGGATGACCGGCGAGATGTCGCGCATGAACTTCGTCACCCAGAGACCGACATCGGTCGAACCGGCAACGATCGTCGCCTTCGGGTTGGCTTCGAGAACGGCGGCGAAATCGTCGACCGAGCCCGGAAGAATGAAACGCTCCGTCTCCGAGCCGATTTCCACCCGGCGACCATCCTGCAGCGCAACCAGTTCCCCGGCGATCCGATCACGTTCGACCACCAGCGGATCCTTGCCGACATCGCCGATCGTCGAGATCGCTTCTGCCGCGCGGATGATCGCGGCATAGCCGGTGCAGCGGCAGAGATTGCCCTGCAGCGCCTTTTCAATCTCAGCGATGGACGGCTTGGCGTTTTCCATCCAGAGGCCATAGAGCGACATCACGAAGCCCGGGGTACAGAAACCGCACTGCGAGGCATGGGTGTCGACCATCGCCTGTTGTACCGGATGCAAGGGCCCCGCCGGCTGCGCCAGCGAATCCACCGTCACGATATGACAGCCGTCGAGCGAGCCGACGAAGCGGATGCAGGCGTTGACGGATTCGTATTTGAGCTTGCCGTCGAGCAGTCGGCCGACGAGCACCGTGCAGGCGCCACAGTCGCCTTCGGCGCAGCCTTCCTTGGTGCCCTTGAGATTGCGGTCGATGCGCAGGAAATCAAGAAGGGTCTGTACCGGCGACACGTCGGCAAGTTCGACCAGCCGATGGTTCAGGATGAAGCGGATGGTGTTGCGGATCTGGATGGTCATGCCTCAGCTCCCGCGGTAGGTGGAGTAGCCGTAGGGCGAGAGAAGCAGCGGCACATGGTAGTGCGCGCCCTGGTTCTCGATGCCGAAGCGGATCGGGATCACGTCGAGGAACGGGTTCTCGCCGCGCTGGCTCGCACCGCCGAGATAGTCGCCGGCATGGAAATGCAGCTCGTAGGTGCCCGTCTGCATCCGCTCGCCGCTCAAGAGCGGTTCGTCGCAGCGGCCATCGTCATTGGTCTTGACCGACTTGATGTGCGTCTGGCGCTCGCCATCGACCCGGTAGAGCTCGATGCGCAGCCCCTCGGCCGGCTTGCCGCTTGCCGTATCCAGCACATGCGTCGTCAGGCGACCGGCGTTTCCACCATGAGATTGCATTCTGTTCGCTCCTCCCGAAGTCAGCTTTCCACCTCGCAGTATTCCGGCATTCCGGCCCGGTTGATAGCGAGCGGATCATTCGAGACTTTCAAATTTTTTGGGGGGAATGGGTCAGCGGAAATGCCATTAGAAATCTTGGCGCAGAGACGAAAATGTCTGGAGGAGCTGCTTTGATGAGATACCCCCGCGATCTTCACGGCCACGGCCCGAACTTCAAGATCACATGGCCCGACGGCGCGCGGATCGCCGTGCAATTCGTCATCAACTACGAGGAAGGCGGCGAGAACTGCGTGCTGCATGGCGACGCAGCATCCGAAGCATTCCTGTCGGAAATCGTCGGCGCGCAACCTTGGCAGGGCCAGCGCCACTGGAACATGGAATCGATCTACGAGTATGGCGCCCGCGCCGGCTTCTGGCGGCTGCACCGCATGTTCACGGAGCGTGGCGTGCCGGCAACCGTCTATGGTGTGGCAACCGCGCTGAAGCGTTCGCCGGAACAGGTCGCGGCCATGCAGGATGCCGGCTGGGAAATCGCCTCGCACGGACTCAAGTGGATCGAGCACAAGGACTTTTCAGCCGAGCGCGAGCGCCAGGAGATCGCCGAGGCGATCCGCCTGCACACCATCGTCACCGGAGAGCGCCCGCGCGGCTGGTACACGGGGCGCTGCTCCGACAACACGCTCGACCTCGTCACCCAGGCGGGCGGCTTCGACTACGTTTCCGACGCCTATGCCGACGACCTGCCCTATTGGCATGAACACGCCGGGCGCCATCAGCTCGTCATCCCCTATACGCTCGACAGCAACGACATGCGCTTCGCGACGCCGCAGGGCTTCAACAGCGGCGACCAGTTCTTCAGCTACCTCAAGGACAGCTTCGACGTCCTCTACGCCGAAGGTACCGCCGGCGCGCCAAAGATGCTGAGCATCGGGCTGCACTGCCGCCTCGTCGGCCGGCCCGGCCGCGCGGCAGCCTTGGCCCGCTTCCTCGATTACGTGCAAAGCCATGAAAAGGTCTGGCTCGCAAAGCGCATCGACATCGCCCACTACTGGACCGAGAATTATCCGTACAAGGCCTGGGACGATCGTCCGTCACGACTTGGCGAAGAGGCCTTCGTCGCCAAGTTCGGCGGCGTCTTCGAACATTCGAAGTGGATCGCCAAGCGCGCCTTCCAGGGTGAGCTTTCGCCCGCCAACGACACGGCGATCGGCCTTGCCGCAGTGCTGTCCGCCGTCTTCCGCGAAGCCTCGGTCGAGGAACGGCTTGCCGTTTTGATCGCCCACCCGGATCTCGCCGGCAAGCTGGCGCAGGCGAAACGGCTTACCGAAAGCTCGACCAACGAGCAGGCGTCCGCCGGGCTCGACGCGCTGACCGACGCTGAACGCGAACGCTTCACCACGCTCAACACTGCCTATGTCGAGAAGTTCAAGTTCCCGTTCATCATGGCGGTCAAGGGGCGCACCAAGGGTGAAATCCTTGCGGCCTTCGAGAGCCGGATCAACAACGACCGTGAAACGGAGTTCGAGACCGCGTGCCGGCAGGTGGAACGGATCGCCTATCTGCGCCTCAAGGACATGCTGCCGAGCTGAGGGCCTCGCGATGACGACCGACGGCGTGAGCCCGCCCGAATTCGCGCTGAACGCGATCAACCTCGCCTCCGCCGGTCTCGGCGCAAGGCCGGTCTTCGCGACCGACGAGTTCTTCGCACCGCTCGAGCGTTTGCTCCAGGACGCGCCGCCGGTCTATCATCCCGGTGTCTACGACGAAAACGGCAAGTGGATGGACGGCTGGGAGACGCGGCGACGCCGCGGGCCCGGCAACGATCACGCCATTATCGCGCTGGCCGCGAATGGCCGTATCCAAGGCTTCGAGGTCGATACCGCGCATTTCACCGGCAACTATCCGAGCGCCTGCGCCATCGACGCCTGCCTAGCTCCGGGAGAGCCGAACGAAGAGACTGTCTGGACGGAACTGGTGTGCCCACGGCCGCTCGGCCCGAGCGCGCTGCATCACTTCGAGGCGAAATCGGATGCGGTCTGGAGCCATGTCCGCCTGCGCATCTATCCCGATGGCGGCATTGCCCGCCTCAAAGTTTACGGCACGCCTGCTCTCGATCCGACGGTGATCGGCGACACGGTGGTCGACCTCGCCTCATCGCTGTTCGGCGGGCGCATCATTATCTATTCGAACGGGCACTACGGCCACCAGCGGCTGCTTGCACCCGGCCGCGGCATCAACATGGGCGACGGCTGGGAAACCCGCCGGCGGCGCGAGCCCGGAAACGACTGGATCGTCGTCAAACTTGCCGCACGCGGCGAAGTCGAGCGGATCGTGGTCGACACCGCCCATTTCAAGGGCAATTATCCCGACGCCTGTTCGCTGCAGGCGGCCGACCTCGGAGCCGCCAACTGCGACTTGGCGGCGTCCGTCACGGCATCGTCGATGTTCTGGCGCGAGGTTCTGCCACCGCAGAAGCTTCAGGCCGACAGCATCCATACCTATGAAGCCCACGATCTCGCCGCCGTTGGGCCAGTGACCCATGTGCGTTTCAACATCTTCCCCGACGGCGGCGTCAGCCGGCTGCGTGTCTTCGGGCGTATTGCGAAAGCCGGCACCCCTTAGATCGTCTCGCTGAGGAAACGAAATGATCGGACCTGAAGCGCAGCTCCCAGGAATACCGAACCTGGAATTGCTGCCATCGATCAACATTGGACGGAGGAGCGTCGCATGAAGGAAATCGTCATACAACCACTGACCCGGGAGGCCTTTGCGCCCTTCGGCGACGTGATCGAAACGGAGAATGCCCACAACTTCCCCATCAACGGCGGCAAATGCACCCGCTATCACGACCTCGCCAAGATCGAGACCACGGGCGAGAAGGCCCGGCCGATGATCAGCCTGGTGCGCGGCGAGCCCTATCCGCTGCCACTGAAACTCACCATGGTCGAGCGCCATCCGCTCGGCAGCCAGGCCTTCATCCCCTTGAGCGACAATCCGTTTCTCGTGGTCGTATCCCGGGAAACCGACGAAGGCCCGGGTGAACCGATCGCCTTCAAGACCACGCCGGGCCAGGGCGTCAACATCGCCCGCAATGTCTGGCACGGCATCCTGACGCCGCTTGATGACGTCTCGGATTTCGCAGTGGTCGACCGCGGCGGCGAGGGCGTCAACCTGGAGGAACACTTCTTCAAGGAGCCGTTCCTGATCGTGTGATCGAACGAATGGCCCGGTCGGCCGGCCGGGTCATCGGTGCGCCAGGGCCTCGCTGGCGGCCGAAACTGTGCGAATGATACGATTGCCCCATCAATAACCGCCATCCCGACGAAACTTCGTCGGCGTGTACCCCGTCAATCGCCGGAAATCGCGCGAGAAATGATAGGGATCCGGGTAGCCGCAGACCGCCGCCACCGCCGCGACCTTGGCGTCGGGGCCGACCAGCAGGCGTTTTGCCTGGTTGATGCGCTCGTGGCGCAGCCAATCCATCGGCGTGGTCCCCACCATGTCGCGAAAGCGGCGAAAGAACTGCGACTGGCTGAGTCGCGCTAGGCTCGCGAGATCATCGATCGTCCAGGCGCTGGCGAGATCCTCACGCATCGCTGAAAGAACCGCCTGCAAACGATCCTCGTCCGGAGCATCCTCGCCCGGCTCACGACCGGTCAGACGCGGCCCGATCATGTCCGCAATCAGCCCGGAGATGGCCGCACTCGCCAAGGCATCGGTCGCCGGCGAGCGTTCGGCAAGATATCCGCTCACGGCCTCAAAGGCGGCGCGTGCCGTCTGTGGATCCCTAGGCATGAACAGCGGCGACTGCTGCACGCCGAGGAATTGATAGAGCGCATCAAGCCCGTGTCCCTCGATCCCCATCCAGAGATAGGACCAGTTTTCACTGTCGGGCGCGCAGCTATGCGCATAGGCCTGGGCGGTATCGAGCCAGGCGACACTCCCCGTTTCGGCGAGGAAGCGTTGTCCGCGCACCTCGATCAGCCCGCAGCCACCTGTCGTGTAGACGAAGACATGCTGATGGAACCGCTTGCGGATCGGCGGCTCCTCCCGACGGGCCGTTCGGCTTCCGGCGACCAGCGCCAGATACGGGAACGCATCGGCAAATTTCGCCGGCGTATGGAAGTGGATCTCTTCGTTTTCAGACAGCATCTACGCTTTCTGTCAGCCGATGCGAGTTTTGTCCATCATCTTGCGATGGACCACCATTCCCAGCAAGACGGTGTTGACGCTATCATGCAGCTTTATGCACGGAGTGTTGCCCATGACCGAAGCCGCGTCGACCGGCGAAGCAGCGAGTTTGACCTTCGCGCCGCTGTCCCCGGATTTTGCCCGCGATCCCTATCCGACCTATCGCGCCTTGCGCGAAATGGAGGGACTGCACTACTTCGCGGACTTCGACATTTGGCTGGCGTCGCGCTTCGAGGACGTCTCGGCAATCGTCATGGACAAGCGCATGGTGCGCTCGCTGGAGGACATCGCGACGGCGGAAGAGCTGGCGAAACTGCAACGTGCCGGCAACTGGCATGACATGCCGCACCACGAGCGCTTCGTGCAGTTCAGCCTGCTCGATAGCGACGGCGCGGTGCACGACCGGCTGCGCAAGCAGGTGTTCAAGCTGTTCACGCCGGCCATGATCGCCAAGCTTCGCGACCAGATCCAGGCCTATGTCGACCGCCTAATCGACAGCCTTGCCAATCGCGGCGAGATCGATTTCGTCGAAGACCTCGCCGCCCACGTTCCCGGCCATATCATCGGCCGCCTGCTCGGCGTTCCGGACGAAGACTGTCCCCAGCTTCGCATCTGGTCGGAGAACATCGTGCAATTCTTCGACGTCGACCGCTCCGACGCCCGCAAGAAGATCGCCGAAGACAACACGACCGAATTCTACGAATATCTGACGGCGCTGAAGGCCGAACGCGAGCGGGCGCCGAAGGATGACCTCATCTCGGTGCTGATCGAAGCGGAACGCTCCGGCGCAATGAACTTCGACGAGTTCATCTCGACCTGCATGCTGATCCTGATGGCCGGCCACGGCTCGACGATCGACGTACTCGGCAGCGGCATGCATGCGCTCCTGCGTTTCCCCGAACAGATGGCGCGGCTGCGCAACGAGCCTGGCCTGATCCAGACCGGCGTGCAGGAGATGTTCCGCTACGAGTCGCCGCTTCCATTCTTCCATCGCCATTGCGTCGAGGACGTCGAGATCTGCGGCCGGCGCTTCGAGCGGGGCACCAAGTTCGGCCTGCTCTACGGTGCTGCCAACCGCGATCCGAAGCAGTTCGAGAATGCCGATACCTTCGACATCGGCCGCACGCCCAACCGGCACCTCGCCTTCGGTGGCGGCGTGCATTTCTGCCTCGGCAACCATCTCGCGCGTCTCGACATGGATATCATCTTCAGCACGCTGCTGCGCCGCTTCCCCACCATCGACCTCGTCGACCGGGAACCGGAATACAAGTGCGGGCTCTCGGTCCGCGGCCCCAAGCGGCTGAAGATCGCCATCCGCCCGGCTTAACCCGAACCGACACCAACATTTTCAGAACCGGAGAATATCCATGCCCAAGATCGTCTTCATCGACGCGGACGGCACGACGAAGGAAGTGCAGGCGGAGGTCGGTCAATCGCTGATGTCCGCCGCCGTGCAGAACGGCATCGATGCCATCGCCGCCGAGTGCGGCGGCTCCTGCGCCTGCGGCACCTGTCACTGTTACATCGACGGAGAATGGGCCGAGCGATTGCCGGCGCCCGAATTCCAGGAGCAGGACATGATCGAGTGCGTCGTCAACCCGAACGAGAGAAGCCGCCTGAGCTGTCAGATCACGGTCTCGGCCGAGCTCGATGGCCTGGTGGTGCACCTGCCGGCCGGGCAATACTGAGCAAATCCAGGAAAAGTGTGACGCGTTCATCCGTCCGGATTTGCGTACTTCAAAACCAAGTCGACACAAAAAGGCCGGAGCGACTTTTGTAGCTCCGGCCAGCACTTACGGGGAAGTTCTGATTGGCCGAGGCGGCATGCCTCGGCCAATTTGCGTTATCCTGCAAAGAACGCGAAGCGGACGATGAAGAGTGCCGCAACGATCTGGGTGGCCGGGTGGATGACGCTCCATTTGCCGGTGCAGACCTTGAGCACGACGTAGCTGACGAAACCGAACGCAAGACCATTGGCGATCGAGTAGGTGAAGGGCATGGCGAGCGCGGTGAGCGCAGCCGGTGCCGCTTCCGTCAGGTCGTCCCACTCGACTTCGGTCAGCTCGCGCATCATCAGGCCAGCGACATAGAGCAGAGCCGGAGCCGTCGCATAGGACGGAACGGCGGCTGCCAGCGGCGAGAAGAACAGCGCTGCCAGGAACAGCACGCAGACGGTGAGCGCGGTGAGACCCGTGCGACCGCCGGCCTGAACGCCCGAGGCGCTTTCGACATAGGCAGTGGTGCTGCTGGTACCGATCAGCGAGCCAGCGACGATCGCCGTGCTGTCGGCGAGAAGGGCGCGGCCGAGACGGCTCGGCTTGCCTTCTTCGACCAGCCTGGCGCGCTTGGCGACACCGATCAGCGTGCCGGTGGCGTCGAAGACTTCGACGAGGACGAAGACGAGGATGACGTGCAGCAGGCCGCCATGCAGCGCCCCCATGATATCGAGTTGCAGGAAGGTTGGCGCGATGCTTGGCGGTACCGAGACGACCCCCTTGAACTCACTGACGCCGAGGATCATCGACAGAACCGTGACGACCAGGATGCCGATCAGGATCGAGCCGCGAACCTTCAGCGCGTCGAGCACGGCGATGACGAAGAAGCCGAGGATGGCGAGCATCGGTCCGGTCTGCTTGAGATCGCCGAGGCCGACCAGCGTTGCCGGATTGTCGACGACGATGCCGGCATTCTTCAAGGCGATGATGCCGAGGAAGAGGCCGATACCGGTGGCGATCGCGCTTCTGAGCGAATGCGGGATGCCGGCAATCAGCCAGCTACGCACACCGGTCACGGTGAGAATCAGGAAGATCACGCCCGAGATGAAGACAGCACCGAGCGCCTGTTGCCAGGTGAAGCCGAGGGCGGCAACGACGGTGAAGGCGAAGAAGGCGTTGAGACCCATGCCGGGCGCCATGCCGATCGGCCAGTTGGCGACGAGTGCCATGACGGCGGAACCGAGTGCTGCGGCAATACAGGTCGCAACGAAGACGGCATCCCTATCCATGCCCGTGCTCGACAGAATGTCGGGGTTGACGAAGATGATGTAGGACATCGTCAGGAATGTCGTGATGCCGGCGATCACCTCGGTGCGCGCGGTCGTCTGATGCTCTTTCAGCTTGAATAGTCGTTCAAACATATTTCCTCCCTTGGCGGCGTCACCACGACGCAGCCGAACGACAGAGATCGGGAAACCGTCTCCTCCAGTTCCCGGTCAGTGCATTTCGAAACGCCCGGGGGTTTCCGGGTCGATCGCTTCACGAACCACCTCGCGGTCCGTGCCGGCCGGCGATCGTCCGCCCTCTTTCAGACGACGCGAATGCCTTTTGCACAGCCTTCGGATTGTGCGTGTTCCGGCGCCGGATCGCTAGCCGTCCATTCCCGGGCTCTAAAATGAAAGACTTTCAAATTTTTCGGAGCATTTGTCGCCGTCGAAACGGCGGTTTGCAGCGCCTCGCTACCCCGAGAGGCGATCCCGGATCCCCAGGAAAACAAGTTGAAGAGGCCTATTGACCTTCCAACGGTGGGAAGCGCCAAGTTTCTCTCACAACGAAACAAAGGACAAGCATGCAGACCTATAAGATCGACAACATGACCTGCGGCCACTGCGCCGGCGCCGTCCAGAAGGCGATCCTGAGCGTCGACCCGCAGGCGACGATCAAGGTCGATCTCGGCAACAGGGAGGTCAGCGTCGACACCGCTGCCGGCCCCGATGCAATCGGCGACGCTCTGAAGGCTTCCGGCTACGAGAGCCGCGCGCTCTGAACGATGCTCCGTGCGGATAACTTCCGACCAAACGTCCCGGCCATGTCGGGGCGTTTTTCTTTGGTTCGGTAGCTCGCCAAAAGCGCTTTCCTTCCAGGAGAAGAAATTTAAGGCCCTGCTCTTGACCTTCCAACGGTGGGAACCTCTACCTTCCCGTCATAGGAAGCTTTGAGACCTACCAAACGCACTGAAGTTCATCTCTCATTTCGTCGCACGGAAGTTCGGCGGCACCCTTGACCTTCCCATCGCTGGAAGGCCCAGATTGCGATAAAAGACTGTGAAAGGAGCTCGATCATGGGATCGGTGACCCCCATTAGAAATAACGACGTCGAAGCGATTTCCGCTGCCTTCAGCGCCAGCATTCCTGTCGAGGGCATGACCTGTGCCTCCTGCGTTGCGCGCGTCGAAAAGGCGATTCGCGCCGTCCCGGGTGTGACTGCGGCCTCGGTCAACCTTGCGACCGAACGCGCCGACGTTCGCTTCGATGCCGGCACCAAATCGGCCGATATCGTCAAGGCGATCGAAAATGCCGGCTATGGCGCTGCCGAAGACACGATCGAGTTCACCATCGAAGGCATGACCTGCGCCTCCTGCGTCGCCCGCATCGAAAAGGCATTAAAGACGGTGCCGGGTGTCACTGAAGCCAACGTCAATCTGGCGACCGAGCGCGCTTCGGTCCGCGTGACGACGGGGATCGCAACGGCCGCGGCGCTCGAAGAAGCGGTTCGTGTTGCCGGCTACGCAGCCAAGCGCATCACCGGCGACGAAAGCGTCGATCGCGAAGGCGAAAAGCGCGAACAGGAGACCCGGAAGCTTGCCCGCTTGCTGTTGCTGGCAGGCGCCCTGACACTGCCGATCTTCGTGCTCGAAATGGGCTCGCACTTCGTCCCGGCCGTGCATGATTTCGTCATGACCAATATCGGCATGCAGGAAAGCTGGTACCTGCAGTTCGTGCTGACGACGCTGGTGCTCTTCGGCCCGGGCTTGCGCTTCTATCAGAAGGGTGTGCCTGCCCTCCTCCGCCTGGCTCCGGACATGAACTCGCTGGTCGCGATCGGCACGTCCGCCGCCTGGATCTATTCCGTCGTCGCAACCTTTGCGCCGAACCTCCTGCCTGACGGTACCGCCAACGTCTATTACGAGGCGGCGGCCGTCATCGTCACGCTGATCCTGCTCGGCCGCTTCCTCGAAGCGCGCGCCAAGGGCCGGACCTCCGAGGCGATCAAGCATCTGATGGGCCTGCAGGCCAAGACCGCCCGCATCGTTCGCGACGGCGAGACGATCGAGGTCCCACTCTCCGATGTCCACACCGGCGACACCGTACTCGTGCGCCCCGGCGACCGGGTGCCCGTGGATGGCAGCGTCATCGACGGCAACTCCTATGTCGACGAATCGATGATTACGGGCGAACCGGTTCCGGTCGAAAAGATCGCGGGCAGCGAAGTCGTCGGCGGCACCATCAACAAGACCGGCTCCTTCACCTTCCGTGCGACCAAGGTCGGCGCCGACACGGTGCTGGCGCAGATCATCAAGATGGTCGAGCAGGCCCAGGGCGCCAAGCTGCCGATCCAGTCGCTGGTCGACCGTGTCACCGCCTGGTTCGTGCCCGCGGTCATCGCCGTTGCGCTCGTCACCTTCGGCATCTGGCTGTTCCTCGGCCCCGATCCGGCCCTGACCTTCGCGCTGGTCAACGGCGTTGCGGTGCTGATCATCGCCTGCCCCTGCGCCATGGGCCTTGCCACTCCGACGTCGATCATGGTCGGCACCGGCCGCGCCGCCGAAATGGGCGTTCTCTTCCGCAAGGGCGAGGCGCTGCAGACGCTGCGCAACGCCACGGTCATCGCCGTCGACAAGACCGGCACCTTGACCAAGGGCCGGCCGGAACTCACCGACCTCGAAACTGCCGAGGGCTTTGAACGTGACGCCGTGCTGGCACTGGTCGCCGCCGTCGAGACCCGCTCCGAGCACCCGATTGCCGAGGCAATCGTCGAGGCGGCCAGGGCAAAGGGTCTGGCAATCGCTGAGCCCGCGAGGTTCGAAGCCATTCCCGGCTTCGGCGCCAGCGCCGAGGTGGCAGGCCGCACCATCCATGTCGGCGCAGACCGGCTGATGGCGCGACTGAAGCTCGACGTCTCTGTCTTTGCCGAGCAGGCGGCCCGTCTTGGCTCGGAAGGCAAGAGCCCGCTCTATGCGGCAGTCGACGGCAAATTGGCGGCGATCATCGCCGTTGCCGACCCGATCAAGGAGACCACGCCGCAGGCGATCCGCATGCTGCACGATCTCGGCCTGAAGGTCGCGATGATCACCGGCGACAACCGTCGCACGGCGGAAGCCATCGCCGCCAAGCTCGGCATCGATGAGGTCATCGCGGAAGTCCTGCCGGACGGCAAGGTCGCGGCGCTGAAGACCCTGAAGGCCAGCGGTCGCGCGGTTGCCTTCGTCGGCGACGGCATCAACGATGCACCGGCGCTGGCCGAAGCCGATGTCGGGCTTGCGATCGGCACGGGCACGGATGTCGCCATCGAAAGCGCCGATCTGGTGCTGATGTCCGGCGATCTCCTGGGTGTCCCGAATGCCATCGCACTGTCCAAGGCGACAATCCGCAACATCAAGGAGAACCTCTTCTGGGCCTTCGCCTACAATGCGGTGCTGATCCCGGTTGCCGCCGGGGCGCTCTATCCGGCCTATGAGCTCCTGCTGTCGCCGATCTTCGCAGCCGGCGCCATGGCGCTCTCCAGCGTCTTCGTGCTCGGCAACGCCTTGCGCCTCAGGGCATTTCGCCCGGTGGTCGCAGCACGCGCAGCATAAAAAGACATTCTCCCCGGTCTCCTGCCGCCGCGTGGCGGGAGCCGGGGAGAGCCCCTATATTCGAAGGGCCTTATATTCGAAGGGAATGGCCGCAAGGCGGTAGCAAGGATGAAATCATGAATATCGGTGAAGCCTCACGCGCCTCTGGCGTTTCGACGAAAATGATCCGCTATTACGAGACGATCGGTCTTATTCCACCGGCCGACCGCAGCGAGGCCGGCTACCGCAACTATGGCGAAAACGACATCCATACGCTGCGCTTCATCCGCCGCTCACGGGATCTCGGCTTCACCGTCGAGCAAATGGCCGACCTTCTGGCGCTTTGGCGCGACCGGTCGCGCGCCAGCGGCGAGGTCAAGAAGATTGCGCTCGAACATGTGGAGATCCTGGAGCGCAAGGCAGAGGAACTGAAGGCGATGAGCCGGACGCTGAAATATCTGGCCGCCCATTGCAACGGCGACGGACGCCCGGAATGTCCCATTCTCGATGACCTCGCCGACGCCGGAAATACGCCGGGCAAGGCGACGGAGCCCGCCCGCTTCGGCACGGCCGGCATCGATCCGGTTCGCAACCGGCGGCATGGATGACACGGATACATCTGGCCGGGTCTCACGCATTCGTGACGCGGCTGAGCGCCAGCAGCATTGACAGGAATCAACTGCGTTTCTACGGATCGATCATGGAAAAGGTGCGAATCATATATCTGCGTTTGCGGATTGCGCTGAAGCTGGCGATCGCTTTGTCGCTGGCCCTGCTGCCCTTTTCCACCGCTTCCGGCATGATGCATGTGGCCACGCATGGCTCGATGCAGATCGAGGCGTTCGCCAATCCGGCGCAAGTTGCGAGCGAGCACTGCCCGAGCCTCGACAAGGGCAAGGTGAAACCGAGCCAGGAAAACGGCAAGGCCGACAAGAAGGATTGCTGCAAGACCTTCTGCGCCGCCGTGGCGGTGCTTGGCGATGCTGACGAGAGCCATCCCGCCTTCCCACGCTCGGTCCGCAATTTCGGGCCGCACCCGCAGCTCACTCCGGGTGAGCTCGACGACCTTCATCGCCCCCCAAGAGCCTGACTTCGCGAATCCGTGACCGCGACTGCACGTTTCCCTTGATCCTGGCGGATTTAAGGGGCTGAACCTGCAGTAATTCAAAGTGTTACAGCGACCTTTGCGTGCCGAGTGAGGTGCACGGAGCTGTAGCGCGGTCCGCGACGAGGCCCGCCCGGTCTGCTTCCGGTCGTCGCCGATCTCTGCCCTTCACATTTCAGGTTTGACCATGAAACGTTTGTTTTCCATGGCGCTCCTGCCCATCATCCTGGGCGGATGCGCTGCCACTCTGCCTGCCGAGGTCTCAAGCCTTGGCGATCCTGCTGACAGCTCCAGCGGCATTCGAAGCACGCAGTATCGTAGCCCCATTTCGGGCTACACCCACCGCGAACCGACCGGCCCCAAGGCCTGGGGTCCGCTCAACGACGCGCAGTCGACCGCCAAGGGAGACGCGTCATGAGGCTCCGTCGTTTCAATCTCGCGGCAGCGATCGGAGTGCCGCTCGTGCTTGCCGGCTGCGCCACCAATGCCGAATACTCGGCGAAGGATGCCGGCTTTGCGACCGTGGATGCCAAGGTCTCCACGGCGGCAACCAAGAAAAGCGTCTGGATCCAGAACCGCGAGCAGGCCGACAAGGTCAATGCCGAGGTCAAGGCGCTCCTGAAGCGCAAGACGATCGACGCCGACACCGCCGTTCAGATCGCTCTACTCAACAACAAGGGGCTGCAGGCGGCCTATGCCGACTTGGGCGATGCCTCAGCGGATGCCTGGCAGGCGACGCTCTTCCTCAACCCCACCGTCTCGATCGGTACCACCGGCATCGGCACACCGGAGCTCCAAGCCTACGAAGCTATCGAGGGTCTCGTCACCACCAACATCCTGGCACTCCTGACCCGCGACAAGAATATCGCCGTCGCCGATGCGCGCTTTCGCCAGGCACAGCTCACCGCGGCACTCAGCACCTTGCAGCTTGCCGCCGAAACGCGCCGCGCCTGGATCGAAACAGTCGCCGCATGGGAAACCGTCGGGCAACTCAGCCAAGCACAGGCTGCGGCGGACGCCTCTTCCGAACTGGCGGCGAAACTCGGCGAGACCGGCGCCATGGGCAAGGGCAATCAGGCGCGTGAGCACGTCTTCAACGCGGAACTCGCCGGCCAGGCGGCCGAAGCCCGGCTTGCGGCGCGTCTTGCCAAGGAAAACCTCACACGACTGATGGGCCTCTGGGGCGCCGACGTTGACTACCAGGTCCCGAACCGCTTGCCGAACCTGCCGAAGACGCTCGCCCGCAGGGACAGCATCGAGGCGGAAGCGCTGAAGCGCCGTGTCGACCTGCAGATCGCGCGGCTCGATCTCGAAGCCGTGGCGAAGTCCTACCAGCTGACCGAAGCGACCCGCTACGTGACCGACCTTGAATTGGTCGCCGGCGCCGAAACCGAACGGGAGCGCGAGGATCACGACACCAAGGTTGAGACAACGGGACAATTCGAGCTCGAATTCGTCATCCCGATCTTCGACACCGGAAGCGCGCGCATGCGCAAGGCGGAGCTCGCTCATATGCGGGCGGCGAACTTGCTTGCGGAAAAGGCGGTCAACATCCGCTCCGAGGCGCGCTCGGCCTATGGGGCCTATCGCTCGCGCTACGAGATTGCCCGGCACTATCGCAACAATGTCGTGCCACTGCGAACGAAGATCGAGGAGGAAGCAACGCTCAGCTACAACGGCATGATCACCAGCACCTTCGAACTGCTTGCCGACGTCAGGGCCAAGGTCAATTCGACGGTGCTCGCCGTCAACGCGAAGCGCGATTTCTGGCTGGCCGATGCCGATCTGATGACGGCCATCCACGGCGGCGGATCAGGCGGATCGGCTGGAGCAGCAGCGGCGCCGGCAGCAGCCGAAGCCGGCGGCGCAGGACATTAAGAAGGATCGCATGATGTTCAACAGAAGGCACTTCCTCGGCGCCGGCGCGGCTCTCGTTTCGACCGCCGCCTGGGCGCAGACCTCCAACTCCGGCCTGCCGGAAGCGGCAAGCATGGACAATGCCACGACCCAGAAACCTCTCGTTCCGACGAGCGGACCCGACTATCAGCCGGTCGTCACCCTCAACGGCTGGACGCTGCCGCACCGCATGAACAACGGCGTCAAGGAGTTCCACCTCGTTGCCGAGCCGGTCGAGCGGGAAATGGCGGATGGCATGACCGCCTATCTCTGGGGCTATAACGGCCAGTCGCCGGGTCCGACGATCGAGGCGGTCGAAGGCGACCGCGTCAGGATCTTCGTCACCAACAAGCTGCCGGAGCACACCACTGTCCATTGGCACGGCATGATCCTGCCGTCGGGCATGGATGGCGTCGGCGGCCTGTCGCAGCCGCATATTCCGGCCGGCAAGACCTATGTCTACGAGTTCGACCTCGTGAAGTCCGGCACCTTCATGTACCACCCGCATGCCGACGAGATGGTGCAGATGGCCATGGGCATGATGGGCTTCTTCGTGGTGCACCCAAAGGATCCGCACTTCATGCGCGTCGACCGCGACTTCGTGTTCCTGCTCAACGCCTATGACATTGACCCCGGCACCTATGTTCCGCGCATCATGGAAATGACCGACTTCAACATGTGGTGCTGGAACAGCCGCATTTTCCCGGACATCGATCCGCTGGTCGTTTCCAAGAACGACCGGGTGCGCGTGCGGGTCGGAAACCTCACCATGACCAACCATCCGATCCACATGCACGGCTACGATTTCGAGGTGACCTGCACCGACGGCGGCTGGGTGCGGCCGGAAGCTCGCTGGCCGGAAGTGACGATCGACATTCCCGTCGGCGCCATGCGCGCCTACGAGTTCGACGCCAAGTACGAGGGCGACTGGGCGATCCACTGCCACAAGTCGCACCACACGATGAATGCGATGGGACACGACATCCCGACCTTCATCGGCGCCGACAAGAAATCCGTCGCGGCCAAGATCCGCAAGGTCAAGCCCGACTACATGCCCATGGGTACGGCCGGCATGGCCGATATGGGCGAAATGGAAATGCCGCTCCCCGACAACACGATCCCGATGATGACCGGCTGGGGTCCGCACGGCGCGCTGGAGATGGGCGGCATGTTCTCGGTGGTGAAGGTGCGCGAGGGCATCTCCGCCGGTGATTACAGCGACCCCGGCTGGTACGAAAACCCGCCGGGAACGCAGGCCTTCGAGTGGACCGGCGAACTGCCGGAAGCAACGCGGGCCAAGGATGCCAAGACCGTGATCACGCCGAAACCATGACGGAACGGCAGATCGCAACGAACTATCTCAAATCCACCAGGAAACATACGATGAAGAAGACAGCAACCGCTCTGGCATTCATTGCCGCCTCCGCCCTTTCCTCCCAGGCACTTGCCAGCGGCAGCCATGCCGGCGGCCACGGCGAGGTGTCCATCGGCGAAGCCGGCGACAAGAAAAAGGCGACCCAGACGATCCGCATCACCATGAAGGAAACCGACGACGGCAAGATGATTTTCACCCCGGCCACCATCAAGGTCCGACAGGGTCAGACGGTCCACTTCGCGATCAAGAACGCAGGCGAACTCGCTCACGAATTCGTCCTCGACGACAAGGCGACGATCCAGGAACACAAGGCCACCATGGAGAAGTTTCCCGACATGGAGCACGACGACCCGAACGCCATTCGCCTCGAGCCCGGCAAGTCCGGCGATATCTACTGGACCTTCGCCAATGACGGCACCTTCGAGTTCGCCTGCCTGGTGCCCGGCCACTACGACGCCGGCATGCACGGTCCGCTCGATGTCGTGAAGAAGTAACCAAGAGCAAAAGGAAAGGATGAAACCATGAAATCAGTAGGCACCCTCGTCGCAGCGTTCGCGCTCGCTGTCTCCGCAACGTTTGCCCTCCCCGCCCAGGCGGCGGAGTTCACCAAGGGCGTCGTCAAGAAGATCGACACCAAGACCAAGAAGGTGACGATCGACCACGAGGACCTGAAGAACCTCGACATGCCGGCCATGACCATGGTGTTCCGCGTCGGCGACGATGCCTTGCTGGCAAAACTCAAGGAAGGTGCTGCGATCGAATTCGTGGCCGACCGGGTCAACGGCAAGCTGACCGTGACCGAAATCAAGTAACTGCGACAATGAGCCCGGGTCGACTTCGCGCGGCCCGGGCGCCACAATCCTCTCATCAGGCAGAAACGGGAAAGGAGCGTCCGATGGATGTGTTACGCAGACATTTCGTGGCAGGCACGATTGCGGGCATCACCCTCTTTGCGACAGGCGCCGCGGCGGCAACCGGCACCATGGCCATCTACAAGGATCCGCAATGCGGCTGTTGCGAGCAATGGGCCGAAGCGATGGAGGCCGCCGGCTACAAGGTCGACATCCACGACGAAGCCGATATGTCGGTCATCAAGACGCGCTTCGCAGTGCCGGCCGACATGGAAGGTTGCCACACCGCCGTCATCGACGGCTATATCATCGAGGGGCACGTGCCGCTGGACGCAGTCCGCAAGCTCCTGTCTGAGCGGCCCGATATCGCCGGGCTCGCCGTCCCCGGCATGCCCTCAGGCTCGCTCGGCATGGGCAACGACCCGCAGGCCTCCTACGACGTCTATACGATTGCCAAGGCGGAGGGCGCGCAATCGACGGTCTACTATCAGGTAAGACCGGCGAAATAGGGCGTTGCGGCAGGGCGGCTGCCCAATACAGCATCCGAGGCGCTTGCGCGATGGTGGAGGCGCCTTGGACTTCAAACTGAACTCATTACTTCAATCTGAACTTCATTACATTGTACGCTTGGCCCCTCCATGGGAAATTGGGCAGTGGCAAGTGCGACTGGCCGACCGACGGGTTTCGAGCGAGGCGGAGCGGCTTCGCTGCACCGACGGGATTGCGAGCAAGACCGTTGCGAGCGCACTTGGCGTGCATGAACATAGGCCGCCGACATCAAGAAGCTCAGCGAGAACCACCAAAGGATAATTTATCAAGAACACGCGGGCGGGCTGACAGATCCGCGTTCTATGAGCTTGCAGGGCAACACCCATTGAGGCCGGTCGCTTTTGTTACCCTGTAAAAGCGTGTTCAAGCGTTCCGCACCCGTCAACCCGAGGTCATAGTATGGTAGTGCAGCCGTCGTCAGTTCAGGTTTCAAGGCCATCGAAACGGTCCGGAAATCGTCGAAGCCCACAATGCTGATATCTTCTGGAATCCGCAGCCCCAGAGACAAAGCTGCGATGTAAATTTGGATCGCCATTTCGTCATTGCCGCTCATTATCGCGGTAGGACGGTCCTTCTGCATGAGCATTTCAGTCGCTGCCGCAAAGACGTAGTTGTTTTCTGACCCGACGGGCCCTTCCATGCCAAGTTTGATAGCGAGGTCGCCCTCGGTGAGACCGAATTCCCTGGTTGTCTTGAGGAATGCTTCCAGACGCAGTTCCGCGCCCAGAAGAATTGGATTGAGCCGGATATAGCCGATCTTTCGATGCCCCTTGTCAAGCAGATAGCGGGTAAGATCTTGCGCACCCTGGTAGTCATCAGGCTCGATCGACGGTAACAGTTCGTTCGTCTGAGACCTGCAGTTGATCATCACCGTCGGAATCTGGACATCGCCTGCCTCAGGATCCACGGTGCGACGGTACATTGTGACATAAAGGACCCCATCAATCCGATGGGACTGAAACATTTTCCAGACTTCAGCCTCTCTCTCGATAGAGCCGCCTGTATTTGCCATGAGGATGGTCTTCCCGTTGGCATTTGCCCAATCCTGTATTCCCCGCACAATGTCGACCGAATAGGGTGTGGTAGACACATAGTCTGTGATGATGCCGAAGGTGTTGGAGCGGCTCGAACGAATGAGGCGCGCCGCCATGTTCGGAATATAGCCCAGGTCCCGGATAGCCTTTTCCACACGCTCCCGGGTTTCCTCAGTCACATAAGGCTCACCGTTGATAACTCGTGAAACTGTTTTGTTGGAAACCCCGGCCGCTTTCGCGACGCTGATAATGCTGACCATGTCCCACCAATCTCCTTGCTGGGCACCGTTTTAAACCAGCGACATGACAACGTCGACATATTTTTCTGACAACGTCGACAACGCGCGTTGACAACGTCGTCATAAGGCGACTATGTTCCGGCAAAGCAAGGGCACTAACACAAGCGCCCAGGCAAGCGAGGGAGGAATCGATGAAGAGACTGGTTGGTGCTAGCGCGCTCGCGCTTGTTCTCATGGCGGCCTCTGCCAAGGCCGAGACCATCAATATATTGGTGGAAGGCGGCGGCGAGATGCTGCAGAAGGCTGTCGCCGAAAAGTTCACCGCCGAGACCGGAATAAAGGTGAACTTCACCGTGGTTCCCTACCAGGGCGTCTTTGACAAGTTCTCAGCCGAAATCGCCTCCGGCTCTTCTGCGTTCGATGTCGTTACTATCGATGTCGTTTGGAATGCGAAATTCGCCAGCCACGTCGAAGACATTTCATCTCTTTTTACCGATGCAATTCGAGCGGACTTGCCGCCAGCCTTGCTGGCAGACGCGAAGGTCGGTGACAAAGTGATTGGCATGCCTGCTTGGGCAAATGCCGAGATCGTCTTCTATCGCAAAGATCTCTTCGATAAGCCGGAGGAGAAGGAAGCGTTTCAGGCGAAGTATGGCTACCCCCTCGCTCCTCCCAAGACATGGCAGCAGTGGCGTGAGATCGCGAAATTCTTCACGCGCGACACCGATGGCGATGGCAAGATTGACTTCTGGGGTACCGACACCATCGGCACCTTCTCTGAGGAGTGGATGGCCCATGTGCTGCAGGCGGGTTCACCCGGTGTGATTCTCGATAAGGATGGGCAGGTCATCATTGACAATGACGCGCATCAGAAGGCGCTCGAATTCTATATTGCGTCGCACTGCGTGGATCATTCGGTTCCAGAAAACGTCAACGAAATCGGCTGGGGCGAGGCACAGAACCTGTTCTACCAGGGCAAGACGGCCATGACGAAGTTCTGGGCACACGCCTATAAGATGACGCCTGCAGATTCAAAGGTCAGCGGCAAAGTCGGCGTCGTGCCGATGTTGGCCGGCGACGCCGGAATCGCCGCTATTCCTGGCCCTTGGTACAACGTTGTCCCCTCGACTTCCCAGCACAAGGACGCGGCGAAGAAATTCATCGCTTTCGCGATCGCCAACAATGCGTTGGGCATTGAGGCGCCGCTCGGCCTTGCCGCAACGAATTCCGCCTATCGCAGCTATTCGGGAAAATCGGGGTATGAACACTTCGCCCCACTTCTCGAGACGCTGAGCGCGCCCGCGACACAAGGCCGGCCGATCAACGAGAAATATCAGGAAATCGTCGACGAAGCTGTCTTGCCCGCTGTCCAGGAGGCACTGACTTGCAAGGCGGATGTCGCAGAAGTGCTGAAGGAAGCCAAGGAGACGATTGAGGACATCCTCAATTAATCCGACGTTTACCTCAATGTCGCGGGCGGATGAGATGCCGCCCGCAATATCATCTCTTGGAGACGGACATGTCGGGTGAAGACCGATTTGTGCTCTGCATGCTTGCGCCTGCGGTAGCGATCCTCGGATTGCTGGTCGCTTACCCGGTCGGGCTCCTGATATTCGATTCCTTTTTCAAGGTCGATACGATCACACCGAACATACGCGAGTGGGTCGGGCTGCAGAACTATGTCGACGCGTTAACGTCGAAACGCGTTGCGGAGAGCGCGCTGAGGACCGTTCAGTATTCGGTCTTTGCGTTGTTCTTTGAATTCACTTTCGGTTTCTGTGCTGCGTTATTGTTTTCGGCCATGGCTGGGGAGTCGCGTTGGCACCGTACGATCTTCGCTCTGCCGTTGATGGTCCCACCCATCGTCGCGGGCCTGCTGTGGCGGTTTCTCCTCGTCGGCAATATCGGCATCCTCAACTACGGGCTCGTTCGCTTGGGTCTGATCGACGATCCCAATGAAATTGCCTGGCTCTCCAGCGAGGACATTGTCATCTATTCTGTCTCCTTTGCCGACATCTGGTTGACGACCTCCTTTGTCGCTCTTGTGTCCTATGCCGGGTTGACGAATATCCCAAAGGACCTGCTGGAAGCAGCCCGGATCGACGGGGCGAATGCGCTCAAGCGCTTCTGGCACGTAACCCTGCCGCTCATGCGGCCGGTGATCGCAGTCGTCGTCATCGTACGCGGCGTGGACGCCGCCAAGACTTTCGACCTGATCTGGATACAGACCCAAGGTGGTCCCCGCCATGCCTCGGAAGTGTTCTCGATGAACATCTACCAACGCATGGTTCGTTTCGGCGACCTCGGGGAAGCATCCGCATCCGGTGCCCTCTTCCTTATCGTCATGATGCTCTTGGCTGCCCTCGCCTATTGGAAGATCTGGAGGCCGGTCCATGCATAAGGCTCGCCACCTCAATGTCAGTGGGATATTGATAAACGGGGCGGCTCTCGTGCTCGTGTTGTCGTACGCGCTGCCCTACATGTATCTGCTCATGACCTCCATCAAGCCGGCGGCCGATGTCCAGCAGATCCCGCCGAGCTTCTTTCCGGCCGTTCTATCGTTCGAAAATTTTCGCGAAGTCCTGCGATCGTCGACCCTACCGAGAGCCTTCGTCAACTCTCTCGCTGTGGCGGTGCTGACAACCGCGCTTTCACTGGCAGTGGCCGTTCCCGCCGCCTACGTCGCCACACAGTACCGGCGCAGGATCACGACCCTCTTCCTGCTCTTTGCACTGGTCACGCGCATGGTGCCGTCGGTGTCCTTGGGTGTGCCATTGTTCCAGCTTTTAAAGTCTCTGGGCTTGCTCGATACGGTCCCGGGCCTTGTTCTCGCCCACACCTCGGCCGCCGTGCCGCTGGCGCTATTGCTCATGTCCGCCTTCTTCGAAGGCATGCCGAGGGAGCTCGAAGAAGCAGCTCGCATGGATGGCTGCACGCGTTTCCAGGCCTTTCGAAAGATCGTCCTTCCGGTCATGACGGGTGGGATCGCGGTCACCGCCCTCTTCACCTTCATCACGAGCTGGAACGAGTTCCTCTACGCGTTGCTGCTGACATCAGAGGCTACGAAAACAGCCCCGATCGTCATCGCCGAATACAACTCGGTCTACGGGCTTGCCTGGGGCGCTATGTCCGCGGCCGCGGTGCTCTACTCGCTTCCGGTCATCGTCGTAACGCTCGCACTTCAAAAACAGATCGTCGGCGGCCTGACATTCGGCGCTGTAAAGGGATGAGGGAGACAGAAGCATGGCAGGCATAGAGTTGCGCAATATCAACAAGGTCTACGGCAACCGCTTTCACGCCCTTCACGACCTTAACTTCGATATCAGAGACGGCGAGTTCATGGTGTTTGTGGGCCCGTCGGGGTGTGGGAAGTCGACCGCGCTGCGTATGATCGCCGGCCTGGAGAGTATTTCCAGCGGCGAACTCAGGATCGGCGACAGGGTTGTCAACCATATCGATCCCAAGGATCGCGACATCGCAATGGTGTTTCAGTCCTACGCGCTTTATCCCCATAAGACGGTCCGCGAAAACATAGCCTTTCCTCTGCAGATGGCGAGACTGCCGACGACCGAAATCGACAGTCGCGTTAACGAGGCTGCACGCATTCTCGAGCTGACTGCTTTACTGGACCGCAAACCGGCGCTCCTTTCGGGCGGCCAGCGCCAGCGGGTCGCCATGGGACGGGCGATCGTTCGCAAGCCGGCAGCATTTCTGATGGACGAACCGCTTTCCAATCTCGATGCCAAGCTGCGCGTGCAGATGCGCGGCGAGATCGCCAGCCTGCAACGAAAACTGAATGTCACTACGATTTATGTGACCCACGATCAGGTCGAGGCGATGACGATGGGCGACCGCGTAGCTGTCATGAAAGGCGGCGTGCTCCAGCAAGTCGACACACCGCAAAACCTTTACAATCGCCCAGAAAATGTCTTTGTCGCCGCCTTTATCGGATCGCCCTCGATGAACTTGTACGAGGCCGTTCTGAATGGAAGGACGCTGACTCTGGGCAGCAATAGTTTCGAAATCCCAGACCGGGTTTTCGAATACCGCCCCTCCCTCAACGGTGCGTCTAACCGTCAGGTCATTGTTGGTTTCCGGCCCGAGCACATGAACGACGCCGCGATCCGGTCTTCTTCGGCCGAGATCTCGGCCCCGGTCGCTCTTGTTGAGGCGCTAGGTTCTGAATCCCTGGTGCATCTGAATATCGACGCAGCGTCGGTGAATGCTGGCGACCCGGATGCCGTCGCCGACATCGGCGACGAAAGAGCTGCTGTAGCCCGCTTTTCTCCGAAGAGCACAGTACGCGCAGGTGATATCGCGCGCATCGCCGTCGATGCCGAAGAACTTCACTTCTTTGAACCGGACACCCGCACCAGCATCTGGTGACGCGGAGAAAACCAAGAGTGACTAGCCCGGCTGTCAACACCAATCGCCTGCAACGATTGCGAGCAACAAGCCAATCGAAAACGCGCTGTGGAGCAAGAGATGTCCGCGCAGACATTAAAAATGGTTAGCGAAAACTGTTACGATGTAACGAAGTATCCCGTCGGTAATCCCCATGAGGATATCGGAGCGGTCATCAATAGTATCATTGAGGATATTAAAAGCAGGCAACCGGTTTCCGATCTAAATGATGGCGGAAAACCTGGGGCAGTGATCTATATACCGCCAGGCGATTATCGTCTTGTCACTCAAGTCGTTATAGACGTGAGTTATTTGAAAATCGTGGGCTCTGGACATGGTTTTACGTCTTCGAGCATCCGCTTCAACATACCCGCAAACGAAGTGGCGCACTGGCACGAAGTGTGGCCGGGCGGAAGTCGCATACTCGTGGACACTTCTCCAGAGGCCGCCGACGGCGAGGCTGCTGGAGCCGCGTTTTATGTTAAGCGCACCGGAAATCCTCGTATAAGCTCTGTGGAGTTTGCCGATTTTTGCATCGATGGCCTGCACTTCGTTGACGATAGCTCGGGGAAAAATGATGCAGAAAATACATACAAGAATGGCAAAACGGGAATCTATGTAGGCAGCCCGAATGACTCATTCCGAATAACGGGGATGGGTCTCATCTATCTGGAGCATGGAGTTACTGTTCATGATGCAGATGCGCTCGCGATAGATAACAATTTCATCGCAGAGTGCGGCAACTGCATCGAATTGAAAGGTATGGGACAGGCCTCAAGGATAGCGAATAACTTTGTCGGGGCCGGATATAATGGACATTCCATTTACGCTGAAAACTATGGGGGCATTCTAGTATCCTCAAACAACGTATTCCCTCGGGGAGCTAGCAGTGTCTATTTTTCCGGCGTGGTGCGTTCCTCGATCACAGGAAATAGATTTCATTCCTTTTATCCCGGCATGTTGGTTTTTGCCGCCAATTGTTGCGAGAACTTGGTCTCCTCAAATCACTTCTTGCGAGACCGCGAGCCATGGGCGCCCATGCAGAAGTACGATAACGGATTGGATGATCTGTTCGGGCTTTTGCGGATCGACGGCAGCAACAATTCAATCATCGCCAACCACATTTCGCAAACAATAGATATACAATATATCAAGCCAGCCTCAGCAAAGCCTGTGATAATTAATGTAGTTTCCGGTAACGGCAATTACATAGCCAATAATCACATTGTGGCCACAACCGAAATATCACAAATCAACGACGCACCAAACAGCGCCTGTTTTTCAACACAAGTGGGCGCGTTGCTTTCAACTGATAACTTGAAGGCGCTCGAAGTAACGGCAGTACGGGTGCAAAAAGAGGCGGCCCGGAATACTGTCCTAGATTCAGGCAATGACGAACAGGTTGAGATGGACAGAACGCTGAATGCATTCAGGGGCACTCCAGTTCCTGGGCAATAGTGGCCCGCGCGGCACTGGCCCGAACGTGGGCTTTCGAACAGCTAAACCTCCTCCTGGAAGTAACCGAGGTCGGTTTCAGGCCGGCCCCTTTCTCTAAATTGCGTGTCGATATATGGCTAAAGAGACTGTTTTCTTCGCCTCAGGCGAACGTCTGGAATTCTGGGCCTCCGGACCCGGTGCCGTTACAATCTCGCAGGATGACCAGATTCTGTGGCAAGCGTCAGCTCTTGAATCTCACCCAGCCTATTATTCCTATCACCATCGGGAAGCTGGCACGGTCATCGTCGAATGGGACAGACCAGAGTCGTTCCTCTGGGCCTATTCCTACGACCCGGCGAAGGTCGCTGAGGAAGGCATAAGGCTCTGGGAGTTCAGCGCTGACAAAATATCGCTCCGCGTCGGCAAAGATATCGACACGTGGCTGGAGAGCGATCCCGATCGCCCGCAAATCCATTTTTCTCCCTGCCGACATTGGATGAATGACCCCGTTGGTCTCTGCAAAGTCGGCGAGCTATGGCACCTGTTTTATCAATTCCATCCCATCGGCAGCGACTGGGGACCGATGCATTGGGGACATGCGACCAGCCACGACCTGATCAATTGGCTCCACATGCCGGTCTTTCTGCATCCAGAACAGAACTTATGGCGCCTCGGAGCCACCGGAGGCGCCTTCTCCGGCAACGC
Source organism: Ensifer sp. VA4 (assembly GCF_055710065.1). Taxonomy (NCBI): domain Bacteria; kingdom Pseudomonadati; phylum Pseudomonadota; class Alphaproteobacteria; order Hyphomicrobiales; family Rhizobiaceae; genus Ensifer; species Ensifer sp. VA4. The sequence continues at coordinate 355,891 of NZ_JBVQPO010000003.1, forward strand.
ATTTCGCGATCGAGATGGAACCTTGATGTTCTTCTACACGGAGCGCCTTCCCGCCTATGACCTCTTCAAAGGCTATCGGGAAGTTCAGAAAATCGCTCGCCCAGATCGTCGGATCATCAAAGCAGAAAGCATCGTGACAGTCCTGGAGGAGCGTCCCAAGGCAGTGGAGCACGATTTTCGCGATCCCAAAGTTTGGTGGGATGAAGTCAACGGCGCCTATCGTATGGTACTCGGCGCCTCCATACACGGCGACCCGGCGGTTCTGCTTTATGGATCCGATAACTTGGTCGACTGGAGCTATTTGGGACCGCTTTTCCGCGCACCTCCATCTTTCCGTCTCGAGGGAGCAAGGGCAGTCGAATGCCCGGACTTCTTCACCGTCGGTGGCAAATGGGTACTGATTATGGGTTTTGTGGGCCATCGCGATCCTGAAAGCGGCCGGCACAACCTCCTTTACGGGCTTGTTGGAGATTTTTTCGACGATCGCTTTGTTCCTCACTCGGACACGCTTCAACTCCTCGACTTCGGGACGGACTTCTATGCAATGCAAAGCTTCTCGGCATCTGGTAGGCAGATAGCACTCGCGTGGCTGTTCAACTGGGAGTTCCGAAAACCAGATGGGTCACCCTATTCGGGGGAGATGTCCGTCCCTCGGGAGCTGTACTTAGATGAACTTAACCGCATATGTATGAGGCCCGCATCTGAGTTTGATGGCAAAGTTGACCGCATCGCTGTACAGCCCATTGAGCCGTTGCTTTTCCCCTTGCCCGATGCGCCGATCGAGGTTCGCCTTGACGGCCCTCTGGAGGGCACCTCAATTTCGGCTACTCAACAAGGTCGGCCTTCTTTCACAATTTGTGTGAAAGATGGAACCATATCTGTGAGCCTGCCCCAGGATGACGGTTCGATCCGATACGAGGGCACATTGCCTCAGGCGTCGGATTTGCGCGTCATCTACGACAGAGGGATTGTGGAGATTTTCGCAGACCACGGAGTGATCTGTGGCACGCGGCGCAGCTATTTGGATTCACAACCTGATAGGCTGGCTATCCGGTCAGGATCATGCGTTAGTGTATGCCGCCTAGCCTCAACCTAGTGCTGGCCCGAAACGCTTTGAAGCAAAGCTGGCGGCAAACTACAGGGCACCCAGCCCACACGGGGGAAGTGATTTCGATCAAAGCAATTCGAGGCGCAGAGATATTTGAGCTCAATCCAGCCCGAGGAAATCGGGCCGCCACCGGCTCGTAGCAGCAACAGGCAGCTGCGACTCGTTTGAGCAAAACCAGTGGCAGCCGGGGCGTCTCATGCCCAGTGCGAGGGTTGGGCGGGCATGCGGCTGGCTTTACATTTCTTTACATTCGCGCGGAACGCTCGAAACGTTCGCCCGCTAGATTTCCCTCACCGCAGCAACTGCTGCGGACTGAAAGGAGACTGGCAATGGAAAATGAGGACAAGACGCTGGCGACCCCGGCCGCGGGTGGACCCGCCCCGAAGCAATGGGGGCGACGCCTCCTGATCGGCGGCCTCGCAGCCGCCGCGGTTATCGGCGGGATCGGTTTTGCGGCCGCGCGCAGCGATTTCGGCTTCGGAATGGGCGGCCACATGATGCACGCATACATGGGAGGCGGCGGCTTTATGGAACACCGGATCGGTTCCGTGCTCGATGAACTTGATGCGACATCCGAGCAGGAAGACAAGCTTTGGAACATCATCGACACGGCGCGCGCTGAGATACGCCCGACTTTCCGAGACTTCCGCGAGACGCGTGACCAGGTTATCGAACTTCTCCGATCGCCGACGATCGACCGCGCCGCGGCTGAAAAACTGCGCAGTGAGCGCATAGCAGCCATCGACGCGGCCTCGCGCAAGATGACGACCGCGCTCATCGATGCCGCCGAGGTGCTGACACCTGAACAGCGCGCCAAGCTCGCCGAGCATTTGAAGGAGCGCGGAGGCCACGGTCGGTGGTAAGACCGGCTCGGCTGCTGCATCTTTCCTTGGAGCCGATTTAAGGACATGAACATGCAGCGATTTGAAGTGCTACGGTGCCACCGCGCCTCTCATGAGGTGCGCGCCTGAAGGCTACGAACGGAGCGAGAAGAGATGGTGGAACGGGTCCTGATCGTTGACGACGATACGCGCCTTTCCGCCATGCTCGCCGACTATCTTTCCGGAAACGGCTATACCGTGCACACGGTGGCGACCGCCACGGCTGCCCTTGCCGACCTCGCCCGCTGTGCACCGGACGTCGTCATTCTCGATGTCATGCTGCCGGACCTTGACGGCTTCGAGGCCTGTCGGCGCATTCGTTCGGTCTCTGACGTGCCTATCCTGATGCTCACCGCCAAAGGCGAAGAGACAGACCGTATCGTTGGGCTGGAGCTCGGCGCCGACGATTATCTGCCCAAACCCTTCAACCCGCGCGAATTGCTGGCGCGGCTGAAGGCGATCCTGCGTCGCCGCCACGGTCGTGCAGCCATTTCGCGGGCCTTTCGCTTCGGACGGCTGGAGATCGATCCGGGGTCCCGCTCGGTCAGGATCGACGGCCATGAATGTGCGTTGACCAGCTACCAGTTCGACTTGCTCGTGGCGCTTGCCGAGAATGCCGGCCGCATTCTGTCGCGCGAGCAATTGATGGACATGGTCAAAGGCGAGGAGCTCGATGCATTCGACCGCTCGATCGACGTCCATGTGTCGCGCATCAGGGCGGCCATCGAGACCGATCCCAAGCATCCAAGGCGCATCATCACGGTGCGCGGCGCCGGTTATGTTTTCGCCCGCTTTCAGGACGATGAGAGATAGGCGATGCGCAGCCGGCTGTTCCTGAAGATCTACCTGACACTGCTGGCGAGCCTTGCGGCGGTCGCCATCGCCAGTGCCGCGTTCGTGTGGCTGGGGCAGGACGAGGATGACTCCAGTTGGCAGAGCCAGCGCGCCCGTTTCGTGGCAACGCTTATCCCGCCCGACATGGACCGGCGGTCGGTCGAGGAGACGCTGGAGCGCTTTTCACGGGGCTTAGGCGCTGACATCGCCGTCTATGATCCGCAAGGCAAGCTGATCGCCAATGCCGGCCGGCCGCTACCACCTGACGCGGTAGACGGATCGTGGACTCATGGCAGAGGCCGGTTCCATGCCATGGTGACCACGTTGCCCGACGGACGCACGGTGGCCGTGCGCATGGCGCCGCCTTTCCGTCCGTCCGGCCGCAATCCGCTCGCCTATCTGGCCTTGATCGCCGGCGTCATCGGGCTTGCAGCCTATCCGGTTGTGCGCCACCTGACCCGTCGACTGGAGCGGCTGCGCGCAGGCGTGGATGCCTGGGGCACCGGCGATTTCGTGGCGCGCGTGCCCGACGATGGCAGCGACGAGGTTGCGGCGGTGGCGAAGAGCTTCAACAGGGCCGCCGATCATGTCGAGCGGCTGATCAAGTCACACCGCGCACTTCTCGCCAATGCCAGCCACGAACTGCGCTCACCGCTCGCGCGCCTGCGGATGGCGATCGACCTCTATGAACAGGCCCCGGACGACAACCGCAAGGAGGAGATCGTCCGCAACCTTGCAGAGCTCGACACCCTGGTCGAGGAGATCCTGCTGGCAAGCCGGCTTGACCACATAGAGAGGCTCGATGCGCTCGAACCCATCGATCTTCTGGCATTGGTCTCGGAAGAAGGCGCGCGCAACGGCGTCGACGTCACCGGCGCCGCCGCGATCGTCAGAGGCGATGCGCGCTTACTCGGCAGGCTCGTGCGCAATCTCATGCAGAACGCGCTGCGCCACGGTCGTCCTCCTGTCACGGCCACCGTTTCGCGGGCAGGCAGCACGGTTGAACTCAGGGTTCGCGATCACGGCCCGGGCATACCGGAGAACGAGAGCACTCGCGTTTTCGAGCCCTTCTACCGCCCCTCGGGACGCGGCGAGGCCTCAGGCGGCTGGGGATTGGGGCTGGCCCTGGTGCGCCAGATCGCCGAGCGCCACGGCGGCGCGGTCCGCTATCAGGCTCCGTCGGACGGGGGCGCCTGCTTCGTCGTATCGCTTCCGGCGCATCAATAACCTAAACGGCACGCCAGGTGCCATTCTCGTCGCGCTGAAGCATCGGCGTTTGGAACACCCCGACGACACGCTGAGGCCAATGGGGTGCAAGCTCGGCGAGCGGTTGGCGCCAGCGCTCGGTCTGCAGCATGGCAGCGCCGATCGCGACCGGTGCGATACCGCAGGCGTCCATCAGCGTGAGTCCTGCAACGATCGACGTGCCGCTGGAGATCACATCGTCGATCAGCGCCACGCGTTTCCCCTTCAGCAGCGGCAGCATGCGCGGATCGACATAGAGCCGCTTCTTCTGGTCGGGCGTGGTGATCGAGGACAGCGGCACCGACAGGTCATCCACGTACCAGAACTTCCGGGACGTCCCGAGCGGCACGTAGCGGCTATGGCCGAGCTTGCGTGCAACGGCGGAGGCAAGCGTCAGACCGAGCGTCGGCAGACCTGCGACGACGTCAGGCTCGAAGGCCGTAAGCTTCGCCGCGAGTTCCGTTGCCAGAGCATCTTCGACGGCAAAACTGGCCTGATTGACGATCAGCGAAGCGAGCGCGTGCTTGCCGTCGGCGAGCGGCCGGATCGGCAACAGGATTTGAGTGTTATCACCGAGTGTCGCCGGGAAGAAATCCCGATAACCCGCCTCAATGTCGAAGCTTTTCGGCGGATAGATATCCTGCCAGAAGTCGTGGGGCTGCATCGGTTTCGTCCTCGTCTGCATGCTTTCGCCCGGAATGAGAGGCGATCAAAAGGGGCCGGCTTGCTGTTCTGATCCCGGCGGTTTTCGTCTATACCGTTTGCGACTTCGATCAAACCGAAAGGGCACCGCGGGCCGAGCAAAGCGCGCGGAATTCACAAGCCCCTTCACCGGATGAAACATGGGAATGCCTGCCGATGCGCCTGCCAGACGGAATAGCCGACGACCTCACCTTCCTCACCGACCTCCGTCGCGATCTGCATGCCCATCCGGAATTGGGTTTCGAGGAGGTGCGCACCAGCGACCTCGTTGCCAAATGGCTTGAAGAGGCAGGCTTAAAGGTTCACCGGGGCCTGGGAAAAACCGGCGTCATCGGCACGCTGCAGGTGGGCAATGGAACGCGGTCGATTGGCCTTCGCGCCGACATGGACGCGCTCGCCATGCCGGAGATCGCCGATCGCCCCTACAAATCCCGGGAGCCCGGCAAGATGCATGCCTGCGGCCATGACGGCCACACGGCGATGCTGCTTGGCGCTGCCCGCCATCTGGCGAAGACGCGCAATTTCTCCGGTACCGTGCACTTCATCTTCCAGCCGGCTGAAGAGGGGCGAGGCGGCGCGAAGCGCATGGTCGAGGATGGGCTCTTCGAGCTCTTCCCCTGCGACGCCATTTACGGCCTGCACAATATGCCCGGCCTCGATCCGGACGAAATGGCCGTCGTCGCGGGCCCCCAGCTTGCCTCATCGGATAGCTGGCGGCTCACCTTCCGCGGCGTCGGCACCCACGGCGCCAAGCCGCATCTCGGTCGCGATCCGGTGACGGCTGCCGGCACCTTCCTCGCCTCGCTGCAATCGATCGTCGGCCGCGTCGTCGATCCGCTGCAGCCGGCCGTCGTCAGCGCCTGTTCCGTGCGCGCCGGCGACCCGAAGGCGCTGAATGTCATTCCCGATGTGGTGGAGATCGGCGGTACCGCGCGCGCTTACACGCCCGAAGTCCGCGACCAGCTCGAAACGGAGATCGGCCGGCTCGCACGCGGCACGGCCGAAATGTACGGAATTTCCGTCGACCATGAATTCGAGCGCCGCATTCCGCCTGTCGTCAACGACGCCGATGCCAGTGCGCGGGCGTTGAAGGCGGCCCAGACGATCTTCGGTGCGAAGACCCGCACGGCGTTCCCGCCCTCGACGGCAGGCGACGACTTCGCCTTCTTTGGGCTCGAAGCGCCCGGCTGCTACGTCTGGCTCGGCAACGGTCCCGCCGTCGATGGCGCGCTCCACCACAACACGGCCTATGATTTCAACGATGCGGCGATCGGGCCGGGCGTTGCCTTCTGGTCGACGCTGGTCGAGCAGGAACTCGCACGCGCCGGATAGCGCGTACCAGGCGAAGAGACGGAAGGCCGTCCGGAAGCGCCCGATCCCAGACGCTTAGATCGTTTTCCTGAAGCGTGAGGCGATCTGCTGCTACGGATTTGCTCCCCGCTTTCACGAGCCGCCCTGGCGGGCAGCTCATGCAGTTCACGCTTCAAGCACTTCCAGAACAGGGCTTTCCATCAGCTTGCCGGTGACGACATCGGCGATGCCGCGGTCGGTCTGGTGCGGTCCTGCGTTGCAAGCGAGCGTCGCACCGAAGCAGGCCTTGAAGACCAGATAAGGCGGTTGCCAGTCGACGATGCGGCCGACGGCCTCCCGGAGTTCGGCAAAGCTTGCGGCGACCTCTTCCAGTGGATCCTCCGAAACCAGTCCGGCGAGCGGCAAGGGCAGGAGCGCGTCGACCTTGCCGCCGGACGCCGCGGCCATGCCGCCGCCGGCAGTGATCACCGCGTTGGCGGCGACCGCCATATCCTCGGCATTGCCGCCGAAGACGGTGAGGTTATGGCTGTCATGCGAGACCGTGGTCGCAAAGGCGCCGCGCCAGTGGCCCCAGCCTGACAGGAGACCGACCCGCGGCCGGCTGTCGGCGCGCCCGTGCCGATGCGCCACTGCGATCATAGTCGTACCTTCGGGCGGAACGACGAAGCCGTCCTCGACTTCGGCAATGGCTTCGGCCCACTGGGTAAAGCGCGGGCGATCGATGATCGCGACGCGCACTTTCACGCCATCCGCGCCAATGCGGAAATCGTTCTCCGAAAGCGGGGCGATCTTCATCGTGCCGTGCAGCCTATCGGCAGCGAGACCGGTCAACGGCTCGATCATCCGGCCGGCACTGGCAATCGTTTTGCCGCTTGCGACGACCGTGCGTGCACGAAATTCGACGAGATCGTCGAAGAGCACGATATCCGCCCGACGCCCTGGCGCGATCACACCGAGGTCGTTTCGGCCCAGCCGAACCGCCCCATTCAGCGTCGCCGCCCGAAGCGCCCATTCAGCGGGCAGCCCATAGCGGGCCAGCCGGCGAACGACGTCGTCGAGGCCGCCGGCCTCGGCGAGATCGTCGGGGAAAACGTCGTCGGTGCAGAGCGTCACCGTTTGGGGAAGATTGCCCAAGTCATTGAGCACCTTGACGAATTCCGGCAGCAAGTGATCGTGCGAGCCGCGCAATTCGATCGACAGACCTGCCCTGAGCTTTTCCCTCAGATCATCGCCCGAAACGAGCTCATGGTCAGAGCTGACGCCTGCCGTGACGAAAGCCTGCAAATCGGCGCCCTCAAGGCCGCGCGCATGACCGTTGACCGGCTTGCGGGCTGCGAGCCCCGCCTGGACGATCGCGCTGATCCGCGCCTCGCCGTCGATGACGCCGCGCATGTTCATCATCTCGGCGATGCCGCCGATTTCCGGCCAGCTCAGGATGTCGGCGATCACGCCGGCATCGAAATCGGCGCCGGCCCGTTCCAGCCCGGGTGCAGACGGCACGCTGGAGGGCGCCAGCAAGACCGTGCGCAGTGGCAGCCCGGCAATGGCATCCGCGGCCCAGCGCACGCCGGCGACGCCGTTGACATTGCCGAACTCGTGCGGATCCCAGACGACGGTCGTGACGCCACGCGGCAGCACCGCGTTGGCGTAATTCGCCGGCGTCACCATCGAGCTTTCGACATGCATATGCGTATCGATCAGGCCCGGGGAAACGAAGGCGCCGCTCGCGTCGATGACGGTCGCCGCATCGCCGCGAGCGGCGGGCTCATGGACGCTCGCAATCAACGCTCCGACAATGCCGATATCGGCCGGGCGAAGCTCGCCCGTCACCACGTCCACCAGCGTCCCGCCCTGTATCAGGACCTCAAACGGTTCGTCGCCGCGCGCTGCTGCCACGGCTCGAGTGCGGAGCGCTGCATCCATCAGGTCTTGAGGCTGCTGTGCGGCACTCATTGCTGCGCCTCCTTCATCAGGGCGCCGAGGATCTGTACTCGGGTCGTTTCCACATGAGCATCGACCGCGTATTCAGCATTGAAGGTCCCATGGCTTTCGCGCGTTTCGACGACGGTGCGCCCGCGCGTGAGCGAGCCGCCGAGCTCGACATCGATACGCGCACTTCGGAAGGAGACAGCCCCCGGATTGACGAAGGCGACGGCGGCGCAAGGGTCATAGATCGCCATGCCCGGCCGGCCGCGGCTGGTGCCGATCGAGATGTATCCGGCAAGCAGATCGGCGATCAGCGCCGCATTGGCGCCGCCGGCCGAACGGATCGGTGCCACGTCGGCCGGGTAGGCGAAGACCTTGCGGCAAAGATCGAGATCGACCATGCGCAGCGGCAAGCCGTGCGCGATTACGATGGCCAGTGCCTCCGGATCGGCGAAGGCGTTGAATTCGGCGGAAGCCGTATGGTTGCCGCTCGTGACACCGCCGCCCATCCAGGTGAGATCGGTGATGCGCGCGGCAAGGTCCGGGCGGGCAAGGCAGAGTGCGGCGAGATTGGTGAGTGGCCCGAGCGCAAGCACCCGCCTCGGCCCAGCCTGCTCCAGCCAGGCGCAAAGCGCTGCGAAGGCGTCGCTCGATGGCAGCACATCGGCTTGCGGCAGCGTCAGCCCGGCGGTTGGCATGCCGGCTTCGCCGAGGATGCGCTCAGCGGTTTCGAGCTTGCCGAGCACCGGCAGGGCGCGCCCTTCATGGATGGGGAAGCTCCAGCCGAAGGCGAGAGTCGCGCTCGCAGCATTGCGCTTCACCTGATCCAGCGGCGTATTGCCGAAGACGAGCGACACGCCATCGATCTCTTCACCGGCATGGAGGACGACAAGCACTGCGGCAATGTCGTCGAAGCCCATGTCCGTATCGATCCAGACACCCATGGACGTCAACCGAACTTCTTGAGGCGGGCGGCCTTGTCGACCGGCAGGTCGAAGGCGATGGCAGTGCCGGTTTCACGCGCTGCGAGCGCGGCATCCTCTTCCGCTTTGATGGCGCCGAGCGGCGTATCGAGCAGATATTCGCGCGTGCTGCCGGAGAAAGAGGCTCCGCGCACGGTGCCCTGGAAAGGACCTGAGCCCAGGGTCACCATGCGCGGACGCCACGCAAGCCCTGCCGTGTCAGGCGGCAGGGATCCGGAAAGTTCGAGTGGGCCGTTGCCGGCCTTGAGCTTGCCGCCCTCTACGGCAAAGATGTTTTCGAAACCGACGAAATCGGCGACGAAACGCGAGATCGGGCGGTTGTAGATGTCCTCGGGCGTGCCGATCTGCTCGATCGCGCCGTTCAGCATGACGACGATGCGGTCCGCCAGCGACAGGGCCTCGCCCTGGTCATGGGTGACGAAGATCATCGTGACGCCGGTTTCCTTTTGCACACGCTGCAGTTCCGTACGCATTTCGAGGCGAAGGCGGGCATCGAGGTTCGACAGCGGCTCGTCGAGCAAGAGCACCTTCGGCTCCATCACCATCGAGCGCGCCAGCGCGACGCGCTGCTGCTGGCCGCCGGAAAGTTCGCCCGGTTTGCGGGCGGAGAATTTCGAAAGGCCGACCGATTTCAGCCCGGTCGTCACCTTGCTCTCGATCTCGTTCGCCGGCAGCTTCTTCAGCCGCAGGCCGAAGGCGACGTTCTCGAACACGGTCAGGTGCGGGAACAGCGCATAGGACTGGAAGACGAGGCCCACCGAGCGCTTGTTCGCGGAAACGCGGGTGATATCGGCGCCGTCGAGCCTGATCGCACCGGAGGCCGGCGAGAGAAGGCCTGCGATCGAGCGCATCGTCGTGGTCTTGCCGCAGCCCGAGGGGCCCAGGAATGCCACCAGCTCGCCCTTGCGGATCGAAAGGTCGAGATCCTTCACCGCAACGGTGTCGCCGTAGGCGAGCGTCAGTTTTTCAAGGCTGAGGAAGGCGGCGTCAGACATAGCGAGAGAATCCCAGGAAGCGTTCGGCAAGGAAGACGATGCCAATGGACATGAAGGCGAGCAGTGCGGAGAGGGCTGCGACCGACGGATCGTAGGTGATCTCCATATAGGAGAGCATGTCGATCGGCAGCGTGCGCACGCCCGGGCCGGAGAGGAAGAGCGACACCGGCACCTGGTTGAAGCTCGTGACGAAGCCGAGGATGAAGGCGGCGAGAATGCCGCTGCGGATATTCGGCATTACCACCCGGAAAAAGGCGCCCGCGCGAGAAGAGCCGAGCAGCACCGCCGCCTCCTCGATATCGGAGCGCAGGTTGTTGAGGCTCGCAGAGACGACACGCACAGCATAGGGCAGAACCAGCGCCGTGTGCGCCAGGAACAGCACGAGCGTGATGTTGAAGCCGAAGGGCACGACGATATAGCGCAGGAGCGCCAGGCCGACGATGATGCCGGGCACGATGATCGGCAGCGAGACGATGGTTCTGACCGTTTCGCCAAAGGGCAGCTTGTAGCGCGAAAGCGCGTAGGACGCGGGTACCCCGAGGACGAGGGCTGCGGCTGTGCCGCCGATCGCAAGCAGCATCGAGATCGCGAAGCTCTCGCGGAAGCTCTCGACCGTGAAGACCTTCGCGACCCATTGCAACGAGAAGCCCTGCGGCGGGAAAGCGAGCGTCTCGCCGCCGGAAAGCGAGGCGGCAACGATGATGAAGAACGGCCCGATCAGGAAGCCGATCACCAGGAAGAGAACGAGAGGCGTAAAGACGCGCGGTTTCATCGCTTGTTCCTCGCGGTGGCAAGCCGTTTCAGGAGAAGATTGGCGGCAAAGCTCATGACGATCAGGATGAAGGCGATGACGCTTGCCGAGACGAAGTCATTGGCGACGGTGACGCGCTGATAGAGCAGCGTTTCGAGCATCAGCACCTTGGAGCCGCCGAGGATCGCCGGCGTGATGTAGGCGGTAAGCGAGCCGGTGAAGACGAGCGTGCCGCCGATCACGAGGCCTTCCTTGGTCAGCGGCAGGATCACCTTGAAGAACACCTGGAACCAGTTGGCGCCGAGAACACGGGCCGCCGGGATTGCATCCTTCGGCATGTTTTCGAGCGCGCTGATCAGCGACAGGATCATCAGCGGCAGGAAGAGCTGCAAGAGGCCGATGAACACGGCGGTCTCTGTAAAGAGGAAACGGATCGGCTCGTCCGAGAGACCGACGAGCTGGAGCGCCTGGTTGACGATGCCGGTGCGGCCGAGGATGACGATCCAGGCATAGGTACGGGCGACCGACGAGATCATCAGCGGCAGCACGACGAGGCCGATCATCTGTCCCTTGCTGCGCGGCGTCAGATTGACGATCGCAAAGGCCGCAGCATAGCCGATGACGGCCGAAACGGCGGTGACCACCAGGCCGAGGCGGAAGGTGCGCAGGAAGACTGTGCGGTTCAATGGATCGGAGAAGAAGTTCGTATAGGCGACAAGCGACCAGCTATCGGCATTGCGAAAGCCTTCCGCCAGCAGGATCACCACCGGTGCGAGAAAGACGATCGCCGCAAAGACCGCCGCCGGCAGAGCGAGCGCCAGGGCTTCGGCGCGGTTCTGGAACATCCTTCTTCCTTTCACGGCATTCTAGGGCGTGTATCCTTACGCCCGTCGCATGAGGTCTCGACCGGCGGTCAGTGCCCGCCGGCGGAGGTAGCATTTTGTCTGGGCTTACTGGCCGACCTGTGCGTTCCATTCCGAGAGCCACGCCTCGCGATTGTCGAGGGCGACGGCGGACGGGATGAGCTTCAGGTTCTTCACGGTCTCTTCGCCGTAAGTGAGGTTTTCAGCGATCTCGGGCGAAACCTTCACGTCCTTGTTGGCCGGGCTGTCGACCAGCTTTTCGGCAAGCGCGGTCTGGATTTCGGTCGAGAGCCAGAAGTCCATGAACTGCAGCGCGAGCTCCTGGTTCTTGCCGCCCTTGGTCAGGACCATCACGTTCATGCCGCCGGTCTGTCCTTCCTTCGGCGTTGCCCACTTGATCGGCAGATCGAGCTTGGTGAAGCCTTCCCAGGAGAAGCGGCCGATCGGTGCCGCCCAGATTTCCTCCTGCTGCATCAGTTGCACGAGCTGCGAGGACTTGACGTAGAAGGTGACGATTTCGTCCTTTTTGGCGCCGACGGCAGCGATCGCATCCTTGAGATCAGGCGTGTTCTTGCCAAGCGCTTCGCCGACCATGTAGAGCGCCGGCGGGCCCTGGTTGGTGGTGACGTTCGGGAAGGCAACGTGGCTGGCATTCTTCTCGTCGAGAAGATCAGCCCAGGAGTTCACCTCCATCTTGTCCGAGCGATAGACGATCGAGGTCGCATAGAAGGTGTAGCCGACGCTCATACCGTCGCCGTTCGGGTCCTTGGCGAGGTCATAGAGCTTGTTGAAGTTCTGGAGCTTCGAGGTGTCGATCTTTTCGATCAGGCCGGCGCGGGAGGCCGAAAGCGCATCGGCCATCGAGACCACCGCCATGTCGACGACCGGGCTTGCCTTGTTGGCTTCCATCTTCGCCAGGCGCTCGACGCTGTTGCCGGTCTCGACGACGAGCTTGCAGCCGCATTTCTGTTCGAACGGCGTATAGACCAGTTCCTTGAAGGCATCCTGGGCAAAGCCATAGACGGAAATGGTCAGCGTCTTTTCCTGAGCAGACGCGGCAGGGGCGGCGACGAGCAAGAGCGCGCTCGAGGCAAGCAGAAACTTTTTCATGGCTGGTGTCCTCCTTCGGTGACGGATGGGGCTGCGGTGGCAGTGGCTTGGATCAGTTGAGGTGGTGCGGCAGCCGATTGTCGGATGACAAGGTGCATCGGCACCTTGGCCTTCTCGGCAGTGACCGGCGCGCCGATTTCAGGATCCGATGGGTCGCGATCGCGGATCGCCTTGACGAGCGCTGCGACGGCGATGGCCGCGATCTCGGTCATGTCCATGCGTGCAGTCGTCAGTGCCGGCGTGATGACCGGCGACCAGATGAGGTCGTCGAAGCCGGTAACGCTCGCCTTCTCCGGCACGTTGATGCCCGCACGCTGCAGTTCGGTCAGCGCCCGAAGCGCATGGAGATCGGAGATGCAGGCAAAGGCGGTGTAGCCTTCCGCCACCTTTTTGGCGAGCCCGAGCGGACAGCCCTTGCCAGCCAGTTTCTCCAGCGGCTCGATCCAGAGCGTATCGGTGTGGAACCCCTCGCCGAAGACCGATCGGATACCGCCGGCGCGGTCGTTCTGCACGTTCGAGGCGGGATTGTTGCCGATGATCAGTACGCGACGGTGCCCAAGCGCCTTCAGGTGCTCGGCAATCTGCTGGCCGCCGCCCCAATGGTCGGCGGCTACCGTGTTGCCCGGCGTCGACGGCGTATCGATGACGGCAACCGGACAACCGACATCGGCGATGCGGGTGCCCCGCCGGGGCACGATGACCAGGCCATCGACGTCGCGATCGATCAACCGCTCGATCGCCTTGGTCTGCGTCGAGACGTCACCGCGCGAGTCCGCGATCAGCACGCCATAGCCGGATGAAGAAGCGGCGAGTTCGATCGCCTGGGCGATCTGCGGGAAGAGCGGATTGGCGATATCGGGGAGAACGAGGCCGATGACGCCGGTGCGGCCGGTGCGCAGCGCCCTGCCCGCCTGGCTCGGCACATAACCGAGCTCGGCAGCCGTCGCGCGGATCTTTTCCACCATTTCGGCGGAGACGCGTCCCTTGCCCGAGAGCGCGTTCGAAACCGTGGCCGCGGACACGCCGAGCGCTCTGGCAATCCTCGTCAGTTTTGGTCCGGAACGCGCCAAGTCAGTGGTTTCCGCCATCGCGTGATTAAACGATTAATCACGCGATATATCAGAATCCCGGAACTGTCGAATCCTTTTGTCGACTCGTTGCATTTTGCAATTTTCGAGGGAATTTCACGTGGACGACAATCCGCCTGCCCTTGTCAGGCAGGCATGCGCGGAATGCTGGCAAGCAGCCGCTGAGAATCCCCTTTCTCCCCAAGCACTTGGTGATTCGCGACTGCATTGATCCAGGACAACTCCTGAGACACCCGTCTTGAGCATAGTGCCGCCGGCCGCAGGGGTGCTGCGGCCGAACGCCCTGACCGGCGATGTTCAACTTCTTCTGGGGGTCCGGAAATCATGCCTACTCGCGCCATTTTGCCATCTGCCGTCTTCTTCGCCGCGCTTGCGGCGCCGCTCGCAATCGCGACGGCGGCAGATCTCTCCGAACCGAGCGCGGTCGCGGCACCGGAACTGCCCCTCGCCAGCGAGCCGAGCCCTTGGATGATCCGCGCCCGCGCACTGGCCGTCCTGCCGGATGACAAAGCCTCGCTCTCGCTGAACGGCACGGCACTTGACGGCGAAAAGGTCGGGGTCAGCAATTCCGTGGTGCCCGAGCTCGACATCACCTATTTCTTCACCGACAACATCGCGGCCGAACTGATCCTCGGCACGACGCCGCACACGGCGCGCGGCAGTGGCTCGATCGCCAGTCTCGGCGAAATCGGCAAGGCGTGGCTGCTGCCGCCGACCCTGACGCTGCAATACCATTTCAACGCAACGGAAACGATCAAGCCCTACATCGGCGCCGGCGTGAACTACACGGTGTTCTACAGCGAAGAGCCGCGCGGCGACTTCTCGAGCTTCAACATGAAGAACACCTTCGGCGTGGCGCTGCAGGCCGGCGTCGACATCAAGCTCGACGAACATTGGGGGCTGAACTTCGACGTCAAGAAACTGTTCCTGGAGCCCGAAGTCAACGCAACACTGCCCGGCGCAGGCGCGGTGAGCGGCAAGGTCAAGCTCGACCCCTGGCTGATCGGCACGGGCATCAGTTACCGCTTCTGATCCTCTCCGGACCGATCAAACAAATCGTTTGCGGCGCCGAGGACGGCGCCGCAGTCATTATGGCGGATCTCAGAGGTGATGGGCCGAAACTGCCCGGGCGAGTTCGCCTGTCAGCCGCCTGCTGCTCGCATGCGATATGTCGCCGAGCGACAGCATGCCGACCATGCGCTTGTTCTGATCGATCACGGGAAGGCGCCGGACCTGTTTCGCCTCCATCAGATGGACGGCGTGCTCGATCGTTTCGCTCGTACGACAATAGACGATATCCCTGGTCATGACGTCGCGCGCCGTCATCGAAGCGGGATCGCGCCCGTTGGCGAAGGCGCGCAAGGCGATGTCGCGGTCCGTGACCATGCCGATCAGGCGGTCGTTTTCGCCGACGGGCAAGGCGCCGATATCCTCATCCCTCATGATGCGCGCGATCGTCTTGAGATCGGTGTCGGGAGAGATCCAGCGAGCCCCGGGATGCATGGCTTCCGATATTCTCATTGTAACCTCCATTGCATGAAAACAGCGGAGCGTAGGCCGACATCGTGGCCATTCATTGATCCAGGGCGATGGGGAATCCCTATTGCAGCTCGAGAAGGAAATAGGTCGTCGGGCCGGAGGGAACATCGTTTGAAAGACGGAAGGTGACGGCGCCCTTCCCGTTCACGACCGGCGGATACACGGTGCCATCGAGACCGATCGGCGAAACGCTCCAGCTCTCGGCACTTCGCGCGAGCGAAAGGTCGGCGTAGCCTGCGCGGATCCGGACCGGCAATCGTCCGAAGTCCTCGATCACCTTCTCCTCGGCGTCGCGAAACGTCATATCGGTGTTCTGGGCATCGGTCGCCAGGATCACGAGGAAACGACGGCCCGCTGCCAGCGACGCGTCCGCGCCGAGCGCCGAGAGCGCGACGAGCCCGTTGCCATCCGCCCTTTCGATGCGCAGCACGCCGAGATCGATCGGCTCGCGCAGTGACGAATAGGCTGCGGCTTCGGTTGCCGCCGTTACCACGCGCAATTGTCCGGCAAAACGGTTCAACAGGATCTCGCCGGTGCTGCTCTGGTAGATGCCGGCATCGATGTTCGTGCCGTTGTCGCGCGGAAGCGCGCCGCTTTGGCGCAGCTTGTCGAGGAGCCCCTCGCTGCTTTGCTGGCGTGGTTGCAGCACGGCAGGCGCTTCGCCGAGGCGCTCCAGGTCTTCCAGACCGATCCGGCCGATCAGCGCGAGGTCCGTCAGGTATTCCGGTTCGCGCGCCTGCATGTCGTCGGAAAGATCCTCTTCGCCACGCATGGCAAACGGGACAGTCAGGTCCGATGTCGCAACGTCACCACGGCGGTAAAGCAGCGCCGCCAGCGTCTCGCCGGCCCGCGCGACCGGATCGAGCGCGATGGCGTAGGGAAGCATCGCCTTCTTGTGGGCGAAAGGTTCGCCATAGGCGAGAACGATCGGGCCGTGACCATGACGGCAGAGCGCGTCCCAGCCTTGCAGTGCCGCGTAGGCCGGCATCGCCAGCCCCGCCTCGTAGCGGTAGCGGTTCCAGAAGAGGTGATCATACTCGCTGATCACGAAGGGCCTGCCGAGCCAGCGCGCCGCCGCGATCATCCTAATATAGTTCACCCCATCGGCGATCGAACTTACCTGTGTGGTTTTGCTGCCCGGCGCATAGCCGCTGACCCAGTCGTGATACGTGTTCATGGTCACGGCATCGAGGCTGCGCCGGCTGAGCGACGCCTGGACCGACGGCCAATTGTTGTAGTTGCTGATCAGACCGCGGTAGCCAAGCCCGCGCAGAACCTCGCTCATGCGCGCGGCCGCTGCCCGTTCCGTTTCGACGAAGAAGGCCTGCAGATCGCGCAGCCGCGGGCTGTGGACATAGCGATCGGCGGGGAGCGCGATCGATCTCGCCTCGATCGTCTCGTCGGAGCGAAGGTTGGGCCACGCCTTGGCCAAGGCGTCGGTGGAGCCATAGCGTTTCGCAAGCCAGTTATTGAACGGCTTCTTGAGCAGCGGATCGTAGGGCGCTTTTCCGGGCCGATCGTGAACGACGGTGTCGAACTCCATCCCGTTCTCGTTGGCGAGGATCACGACCGCCAGGGCATCGTCGCGGATTGGCGCGACGCCCGTATAGGGGTTCACACGCCCAAGGATCGTCTCCTGCATGCGCTTCCAGTGAGCGAACGCCCCGTCATCGACGAACAGTTCGAGCTTGAGGTTTCCTCCATCGTCCCAACGATCGTCAAAGCCGCCATAGGCGCCGCGCAGCGACGAGAGGCCGTCGATCATCCAGTAGATGCCGTTCTTCTTCAGCGCCGCCAGCAGATAGTGGATGCGGTCGAGCGTCTCGGGGTCGTAGTCGAAATCCTTGTCGCGGCCGAACATCAGGCTGGCATCGACGAAATGCAGGCGGGCAAGATTGTAGCCGTGCATCGCCAGTTGTCGGGCGTAGCGGTCGGCCGTGTCGTGATCGGGAAATCCGCCGGAGGCCGGGCTCCAGGCGAGCGAAGCGCAAAGCATCCTTTCGGGTTTATCGGGCGAGCGCGCGAATGCGAGCCCGCCATTGGCGCCGGCGACGAGACGATGCTCGGCGTCGATCATGGTATTCGGCAGGAAAGAGGCGAAATCGAGCGGGCTGCCTTTGCGAACCTCGAGCGAAACTTCGCGCACCGGAAGCCACTGATCGGATGCGTGTACGCACGGGCCGAATGCCAGAAGCATCGCTGCCGCGGCGAACAGGCTTCGCCCGCTCACGCCGGGGCTCCGAGCAACTTGCTCTCGATCGGCGCATCGGGCTTGCGGCGCGCCCTGAAGAAGCCGACGGGCAGCGCCGCCGCATGGAAGAACCAGGCAACGACCGTATAAAGTCCCATGCTAAGTCCCCCCTTGCGCAGGCTCATGAGCCCGACGACGCCGGCAAGGATCGCAAGGACGATGCCGAGAGCGAGGGCCTTGCTGGGCATGACCAGCAGCAGACCAAGCGATGCTGCCCACCAGAGATAGACGAGAGCCCAGAGCTTGAGTTCCGGCAATTCCCGCATGAGCTGCAAGAAATAGGGCTGGCCGATCGAAGCGCGCAGCAACTCGCCGATGCCGAACAAATACTTGCTCTTCCAGCGGCGAACCAGCAGCCGGTAGGAATTCTCCGTATGGCCGAAATGCCGAACGAAGCGCCGGTCGAGGCGATGCAGCTTCCAGCCGGCACTGCGCAACCGGATGCCAAGGTCGAACTCCTCGTAGCCATGGAGATTGCGGTCCGAGAGATAGCCGACCGCCTCGATCGCCGCGCGCCGATAGAGGCCACCGCCGTTCATGCGGTCGATCGCGCCGATGCGGTTCTCCGGCGCATTGCGTGTGACGCGCCGGGCAAATTCGAGATTGGACGTCAGCATCTCCTGCACGTGACCGGTGACGCCTGCGACCTCGGGGTCATCGGCCAGGAACGCCTCCGCCACCTCGAGAAAATCGTCGTCCAGCAGCATGTCGCCATCGAGCAGGCAGATGTGCTCGTGACGGGAATACTGGAAGCCGAGCTGGGGACCGATGCCGCAGCTTGGCCGCGCCGGCGGACTGATCTGGGCGATCACCACAGGGTAGCGCGAGGCGATCTCGATGGTCCGGTCCGAGGAGCCGCTATCGGCGACGATGACCTCGCCGCCAACGGTTTCGAGCGCCTTGAGCGCGCTCTCGATGGTGGCAGCAATGCGCTTTTCTTCATTCAGCGTCTTGATGATGACGGATACTGCCAACTGATCCCCCAATATCAGCAGTGCGTTCGCAACGCGTTCAGGTTGTCGTCGATCCTAGCTGCGATATTTTGCGTTTTGGTTTATCCGCCCCAGCAAAGCGAACAGGTGCGGCCGATAGCGGACGACGAGCCACCCGGACAAGACGCCGCAGGCACCGCCGAGAAGCTTGACGGCAACATCCGTCACGCGCGCGTGGCGATCCGCGGAAATCATCTGCAGGAGTTCAAAGCCGATCGCGGTGGCGAGTACGAGAACCAGCACGCGCCCGATCTGTCTCGGATAGGCGATCGCGAACAACAGTCCCAGCAGGCCGAAAGCGCCGAACCGCTCGAGATGGACGAGATGTCCGATGCGCGGTCGCAATTCGAGCGGCGATATCGTCGAATAGGCGATCACGGTAAAGAGGAGCCATGCGAAAAGGCCGGCAGCGCGTTTGATGTTCATTGTCAGCTTGTCTTCCAGGCGGCGTGCAAAGCACGGCAATCGTCGAACGGTCCACGACGGCGCCCACCTGCTCGTTCGAAAGGCCGGGCGCTGTCGCACTTAATTGGCAGGGATCCGGCGAACGCGAAGGTCGGCCTACCTTGCCAGCAATGCGCTATACACTGCCGCAGTCTTTTGCGCCACGTTTGTCCAACTGTAGGTAGCTTCCGCATGAGTCGCGCGCTCGCGCACGTCGTCGTCGCTGAGCGGTGCGGCAAGCTTTGCGGCGATGCCGGCTGCAAGAGCATCGATGTCGCCCAGCGGAAAATACTCGTCGGGCGCAAGATCCAGTTCCCGGTTGGGAACGATATCGCTTGCCAGCAAGGGAAGGCCGTAGGCCATTGCCTCCAGCAGCGCGATCGGCATCCCCTCATGGCTTGAAGGCAGCACGAACAGGGCGGCATTGGCGAAGAGCTCGGCCAGCCGGTCGCCGGACTGGAAGCCCGTAAGCACCACCCCCGGCACCCCATCGGCGAGGGTCCTCACCTCCCGGACATAGGGTGTCTCAAACTCCGCGCCGCCGGCGATAACGAGCCGGACATCCGTCAATCCACATTTCGCGAAAGCTCTGATGAGATCGAGCTGCCGCTTCTCCGGGACCAATCGTGCGGCAAGCAGGATGTAGCGCCGAGGCGCCAGGCCAAATTCGTGGAGGATGCCGGCATTGCCGGACGGCGGCGTAATCGCGACGCCATTCGGAACCAGCGCCATCGATACACGATGACGCACACGCATCGTCTGAACGATATCCTGTGATATCGCCACGCGCCCATTCGAGAACCGCATGCCGAGGAACTCGCCGAGCTTCAGCGTCCGCCTGGCGAAGGCGCCCCATTTCTGCCGGTCATAGTCGTAACCATGGTGGGTGACGACAACCTTCAGTCCGAAAATGCGCGCAAGCGGCGTCATCAAAGCCGGGCCGATGGCGTGGATATGCAATACGTCCGGCCGCCGCCAGGCGGCAAGACATACGCCGAGAAACGTGTGAACGAGCGCCTCGAGAGCCATGCGGCGTGGCGACCAAAGAGGGATCACCTCCACCCCGTTCCAGGCGTAGCCGCCGCCGTCCTGAAGATAGCGCCGACGCCCGACGACCTCGACATCCCAACCGTGGCCCAGAAGTTTGTCGGCGAGCATTTCGACATGCTTTTCGACACCCCCCTGTACGTTCGGAATACCGCGCAATCCCAACATCATCACGCGCTTGCGCTCGCCTCTGGCGGCAGCGGCTCCATTCTGGGCAGCGATGCCCCGTCGCATTCCAGAGTGAGCCGCGCCGCGCCGCGGCTTCTGCCCGCGTCCCTCGGACAACCCGGATTGTGCGATCTCCTGTGCAATCACCGGCTGCTGGTGATGACATCGCGAGACATCAGAGTTACTGCTCATGCGTCGCCTCGAAGGTTGTCCGCACTCGATTTCACGGCGAAATACTTATCAACCAAGTAAATACTTCATTCACCACTCATATAACTGACTGAAAACCATACGGCGAGCCCACATTACTACAAATTGTGCGCGACGGTTAACGGCGCCGCCCCTCCCCCGCCCCGAGCGATGCATAGAGGTCAAGGGTTCTGTCGCGATAGGCGGCGGCCGAGAATTCGCTGGCGATCCAACGCCGCCCCGCGGCCCCCATGGCAGTACGGTCGGAGACCGTGAGCGCCGCCATGCACGTCAGCACCCGCGCCAGATCGTCAGCGTCACCGGATAGGGCAGTCATCCCGGTCTCTCCTTCGCGGATCATTTCGGGGATGCCGCCGATCGACGCGCCAATTACGGGTCTTCCCAGCGCATAGGCTTCAAGCACGCTGATCGGCGCGTTCTCGTACCATTCGGACGGCAGGACCAGGGCACGTGATTCCCCAATCAGGCGATGCAAGGCCTCGCCGGAGAGATAGCCGGCAAAGGTGACATTGGCTCCGGTCTGTTCGACGAGCCGGCGAAGCATTGCTTCCTCGGGGCCGGTTCCGGCGATCACCACCCGCTGGCGCGACGATGCGGCAGCTCTTATCAAGGTCGCCAACCCCTTCTCTGGTGCCAGGCGTCCGGCGAAGACGAAATAGTCGCTCTCCGTCCATTGGTCGGAGTAGTCGTCGACATCGACAAAATTTGGAATGTGGACCATGCGCTCGCGCGGCCATCCCCACTCGACCAACTTCTCGACGTAGAACTCGCTTGGCACGACGATGCGATCCACCTGGTTGCTGTAGAGGCCGAGCGCGCGGTGGACCAGCGTTTCCGCGAGTACCACGGCACTCAGCGTCAGTTCCCCCTTGATGCAGCGGTGGCGCAGGACGTTGTAGACGTGTCCGCCGCGACAGTCCTCGCAGACGGTGCCGTCGCGCAGCATCTTGTAGGAGGGGCAGGCAAGTTTCAGGTCGTGCGCTGTCATGACGACGGGGATGCCGGCCTGCTTCAGCGTCGAGAAGATCGCCGGCGACAGATGATGGTAGACGTTATGGGCGTGGGCAATCGAGGGCCGGACACTGTGTATCAGCCGGTCGATGTTGCGCTGGGCCTCGCGCGAGTAGATGACGCTTGCGGCCTGCACGACCTTGCGCAACAGATTGGTGCGCCGGCCGTATTCGATCTCGGAGACGAAGTGGTCGGACCAAGGCGAAGGCTCGTTGTCCTCATGCTGCATGGCAAAGGGCACCACGTCCCAGCCAATCTCGCCAAACATCTTCATATGGTCGAAAAACACCGCTTCGGCGCCGCCGCGGCGATAGAAGTAGTTGTTGATAGCGAGCAGCCTGCTATCGCCGTTTCCCTGGCCAGACATGCCGCTCTCCTACCAGCCGAGCCTGTCGAGCGCCTGCTCGACCGGCAGGACCACGCATCCCCTGGAGACCGCGTGCTGAACGAGGTGCTCGAAGGTCTCCGGCGTGCAGCCATAGGGAGTGGGACGCGCGGCGATGTCGTGGGTAAAGAACACGAGCCAGCCCGGCCGAGCGGCCACATCGTCGATCCATCCGGTGAGCGCCCGTGCATCCGCCTCCGGCTGACGGATCTCCACGGCCTTGAGCATCAGGGGGTCGACGGCCGTGCGATTGACGCTTTCGCCGGCCGCGCGGCAGGTGCGATAGCGCCGCCCCAACTCACGGCGCGCCATCGGCCAGGCGGCATTGTAGGGAAACGCGAAGTTCGTCGCAGTCGCCTTGACCCCGCTGCGCTTCAGATAATCGGCATTACGGTCGAGGTCGCGGGCAAGGCCGTCACCGCTCAAGCGCCTGATCTTGGCGTGAGAATAGGTATGGCAGCCGACTTCGTGGCCCCGACCGGCGAGATCGGCGCATCCCTCCGACGAGATCAGCGTGCGATCAACTTCGACACGCCCGGCCAGCCCGCCAGCGATGTAGAACGTACCTCGCACGCCGTGTCGTTCGAGGATCGTCGCCCCGTTATGAAGTGCGCTGTCCGGCACGTCATCGAAGGTGAAGGAAACGAGCGGCACATCGGTCACGACATCGCACGGCTTGGCCGCGAAGCGCCAGATCAACCGGTTGGCGACGCGATCGACAAGGCCGCCGACGGTTTGCAGGAGATCAGACATAGACGGCTCCGGATTTTACCTGCTGCGGGGCCACCGAAAGAACCGCGCGCGACTGGAGGTGCAGGCCGTAGAGGGAAAAGAGGAAAGTGAACCACAGGAGGTTGCCGCCCTCGAAGAACAGGCTCTCGAGACCGGCGTTGAAGATCGTATAGAGCCAGACGCGGATATAAAGCCGGGTGAGATGGGAATGCTCCTCAGCCGGTGCCAGACGCGCGATGTTGCGCAGAGGCAGGACCAGCAGCCAGATCACCGTCAGCAACAGTCCGGGAAAACCCGTCGTCAGAGCGATGTCGAGATAGGAGTTGTGACCGTTTGCGGCCGCCACCGCCCAGGTTTCGATCGAGCCACCGCTATTGACGAGTTCCGACGTCTGCCAGAAACCCTTGAAACCGTAGCCGGTGATCGGTTGCTCGGCGAGCGCCGTAAAGGCGAAGCGCCAGATGTCGGCACGATTGGTGAAGGTTGCATCGATGCCAAGCTCGGTGACGAAATCGCTAAGTGGCTTGAACACCGCGGAGCCGACCGCGAAGAGATTGAACAGGCCGACCCCACCGATGACGATCGGGATGCGCAGGAAGCGGAATCGCTCGAAAATCCAGGCAAGCAGCACGATCGCCGGCAGCATGGCGGTCGAGGTCTTGCCGCCCGTATGGAGCAGGAAGTTGAACGACAGGGCAACGATGGCAAGGCCGGCCAATCGCGACCAGACGTTCATGACGAAGAGGCCGAAGAAAGCCGCAATCACCATGGCCGCGGCGGCGCTGTTCTTGTGGGGGAAATGGCCGCGCCAAAGGCCGGCGTTCATTGGCTCGCGCAGTTCGGAGGCCTGGTGGATCGCAAGCGTCGGCTTGAAGAGAATGCCGTAATAGGCGACCGCCAGCATGAACAGGGTGCCGATGCCGAGCATTTTGGCGAAATGTCGCTCCGAAGCCGGCAGCAGCAAATAGACGCTGGCGGTGATCGTCACCATCACCGCGAGCACGGTTCCCTTGATGCCGAACATCGGATAGGCCGAAATCGCCGAGACGAACAGAAACCAGCAGTAGAGCACCGCCAGCAACGGCCGCGGCTGCAGAATGATACCGCGTAGTGGGTGCGCCAGCCCGTAGGCGAACATGCCCGCGAAGAGTGAAAGCGATACGATCTGGTTCAAGCGATTGGAATTGCCAGCCGAAGGATCCAGCACCCCCGCCCCAGTCAGATCGATGAAGGGCGTGGTCGATATCCAGAAAAACAGGAACGTCGCCATGAAGAGCACGGTCCCGATGCGTGCGCGGAGCAGGTCCGCCGGGCTCTTGTCGCGATAGACGGCGCTCGTCATGCCGTCCCTCTCTCAGGCCGCTGCGGGCCGGCGTCCGCGCAGGAAGCGCCAGAGCCCCCGCGTCAGGGCCAGGCCGATGCCAAGTGCGAGGCCGAAGATTGCGCCGCCCGCGAGCAGGATCAACGTACGCGGCGGCCAGCTCCGCGCGTTCGGCGGCAAGGCGCGCGAGATTACGCGGACATTGGTCGTGTCGATCTGCTGGCGCTCGGTAATCTGCTGAGCCCGCGCCAGATGGGTCTCGTAGATCGCAGCCTTGGCCCGAGCATCTCTCTCGAGATCCCGAAGCTGCACCTGGGCCTCGTTGTCGGAGAAAACATTCGATTTCTCGTCGCTTGCCTTGGCACGCAAGGCGGCAAAAGCCTGCTGCTCGCGATCCATGTCCGCCTTGGCGCGATCGAGGATGCGGCGCGCCTCGTCGGCCAAGGCCCCTTCCAGGGTCGTGCGCTCGGAGCGGGCATTGACGAGGCGCGGATGCCGCTCGCCATAGGTGCGCTGCATCGAGGCGATCTGCTGCTGCAGCACGTTATACTGCTCGCGCAGGTTCGTCATGTTGACCGATTCGAACTCCGAAGCGCTCGCGGTGCGACCCTGCGCAATCGCATCATTCATCTGCCGGTAGCGTGTCTCCGCCTGAATGAAGCGCTGTTGAGCATCGAGAACCTGTGTGTTCAGCTCGTTTGAAAGCTGATTGCTGACGAGTTGGCCGTCGTTGGTGGACTGGAGGCCATTCTTGCGGCGAAAATCCTCGACGGCCCTCTCAGCCTCGGTCACGTTGCGGCGCAATTCGTCGAGACGCGCATTGAGGTTCTGGGCAACGCGACCGGCGCTTTCGGCGGCAGACTGAAACAGCTCCCGCTCAAAGGCTGCGACGATCGCATTGGACAGCGTCACCGCCTTCGCCGCCTCTTCGCTCCAGACCTTCATCACCACGACGAAGGAGCGCTCTTCGCGCCGCGCTTCGACCCGCTCCGATAGCGCCCGCATCGCGGCAAGCTCATTGCCGGCCTGTTGTTCCGCCTTCGTCGAGAAGAGGCCCTTCAGCGAGCCGAAGACTGAGGGTTTCACGAACTCCGGATCCTCGGAGAGGCGCAGTTGGTCGATCACGCGCGACAGCACGTTGCGCGATGTCAGAATGCGAAGCTTGCTTTCCACCTCCAGCAACTGCGCGTCGCGCTGCGGGTTGGAAGTGAAAACGTCGTCGCTGACGACATTCAGGTTGGAGGGATCGACAACGATGTCGGTATAGACGTTGTAGCGCGGCGTCGCCGTCACCGCATAGGCGAGCGCGGCGGCCACACAGAGCATCACGGCGATGACGATCCAGAGGAACCCTTCTCGCAGCCAGCCGATGATATCGTCGACGCCGAGGTTGCCGAGTTCGTTCAGTCCGGGAAGATAACTGTCGCGACGCACCTTCGGCGTTGGCACGACGGCCCTGACCTGGCGCCGCGATGCTTCCGGGGGCTCGTCGGTTAGCGGTCGGGCGCTTGCCGACTCCCCCCGTCCCTGCTCCCTTTCCGGCAAATCAGGCGAGAGCAGATCGAGCAACGAGCCTCTCACGACCGGAGCACCCTGATCGTGCGCCGGACGGCTGAGCCTCCGTTTTTCGGCCTCGTCCGGCCTATACATAAGCATCCCTCACGCACGCCCATCAAAGACGCGAAGATCGTGACCCCGCGAGCCGCCTTCCATCGCAGATTTAGAGTTGTAGGGTGAATATTCCGTTAAACGGCGGGATCGCCGCTTAACGCCGGGAGTCAGAAGTCGGTCAGCAACCGGCTCCAGCTTTCCGACGCCAGTCCGCCGACATAGATATCGTTCCGCTGGGCGGCATCCTCGAGATCCGCGTGTCGCGTCACCATGCAGAAGTAGCCGCGATGGTGGAAGGAGAGCCATCTCTGGCGCGAAATAGCATTCATCAGGAATGGCTGCGCACTGCCGACGGCAAGAGCGTAACCCTCCGCATCAAGCGAATGGAACATTTGTGCAGTGACGTCTAACTCACGGCCCGCCTCGCAGACGATGTTGAGCACCGTCGCCGTCTCACCGGCCCTGCCGAAATAGAGATAGGCGCCGATCACGTACCCGCTCTCGTTCAGGACCTCCCGGCAGAGGAGTTGGCCCAAGGTACTGTTCAGACCGGCGACCGCCATCAGCCAGTCGAATTCGCTCCTCGACCAGACGGGTCTGACGGCAAAGCGCTGGAGCATCGGCTCGGCGCATTCGACAAAGGCCGCGGGATCGATGGCGCGCGTTACGCACCCGGCGACGGCATCCGGCTTCGTCCTGGGTCGGCGCCGGCGCAGAATTCGATCGGCAGCCGCGAGCGGCCCCAAGACAACGCTCGATCGGAGAAGCGGAACCTGTCGGCCGACCGTCAGAGCCCAGGCTTTGAGCGGCCGAAAAGAGCGACGCCAATCGAGGCTCTGTATCGGCAGCACGATCCCCCCGCCGGCCACCCAATGATCCGCACTGACCGGTGACGAATTGTCCGAAAAGCACATATCCTGTTTGGCGGCGCGCATGGCGCGGGCAAGGCAGGCCGCGCCGACTGCGCCAGCCTTGCCTTCGGACATGAAGGCGCACAACAGCTTCGCTACTGTCCGCCGACCGTTGACCGCAAACTCCATCGGAAGCGCCAGGATGGCGCTGCCGATACCGCCGGTCCCATCGTCATAGACGATGCTGCCGTTTTCCGGGGTATAGAGCGGGCTGCCGAAGAAGATCGTCTCGATATACTGCCGAAGCTCTTCGCTTGCTGCTCCTTCGCGCTTGCGAAAGATCCGGGTGAACATGCTGCTGACGACGGGGATATCCCGGGGCTCCATCGCCCGCACGTTGCCCAGGCGGGCCATTTCCCGTGCGAGCGGCCTCGCGGCTTGGATGTTCCCGGCTTCAAGCTTCATGGGCCATCCTCGCCGCCAGGGGCGCGCCGCCGGCCTGTTCCCTATCGCGCCGCACGAAGCGCAGGAAAACGGCCCAGGAA
This sequence comes from Ensifer sp. VA4, assembly GCF_055710065.1. Lineage (NCBI taxonomy): Bacteria > Pseudomonadati > Pseudomonadota > Alphaproteobacteria > Hyphomicrobiales > Rhizobiaceae > Ensifer > Ensifer sp. VA4. The sequence goes on from NZ_JBVQPO010000003.1 coordinate 382,795, forward strand.
ACGATGACCATCGCGATTTCGATGACGTAGAAGGAGATGAACGTTCCGGCCGGCGGTGCGTACCAGGTAGCCCAGGCCGTGAGCGCGGCGCCGAATATGCTGCCGAGCCCCATGACCGAGGCGCGCGCCGGATGGTGGCCAGACGCACCGAGCGCCTCCATCGCCACCGACCACATGGCAAGCGGCACCACGACCCAGCAGAGGATGCGGACGAAGGAAACGAGAGAGACGTAATCCTTGCCGAAGAGATAGGGCAGAACCGGCGCGAGCACGAAGACCGCAATGGCGGCGGCTATGCTGATCGAGGTGGCGGCAAGAAGCACCTTGCGCACGCGCTCGAACGCGTGATGTAGCCCGGCTGCAGTCGCCTTCGCGGAACCCGGATAAATCAACCGGTTCAGTGCCTCGACCGAAAGATAGCTGCTCTCCAGCATGCGCCGCGCGACGCTGTAGCTCGACATCACCTCGGCGCTCGCCATGAGGCTCAGCACCAGAAGGTCGGCATTCTGCCTGACGGCGCGCAGGATGAACGGGATGCTGAAATAAAGCCCCAGCGGCAGTTCTTCGCGCACGATGCCGTAGGTCGGACGCCCCAGCCCCTTGACGGCGCGCCAACATCCGACAGCCACGAGTACATGGCAGATGAACTGCCACACCGCCCAGGCGGCGACCGTGGCCACCCCGAAGACGATGCAGGCGAGCGCCGCGGCAATGGTGCGCGCCACGGCAAAGCCGACGACGACCTTGTTTGCCGAGGCAAAATTAGAATGGGCGAGGAAGATCTGCTCCGCCAGCACGATGATGCGGACGAACACTATGTTGGTGATGAGCATCAGCGTGATGACGGCGACATTGGTTGCCGGATCCGGTGACAAGGTGAAGAAGAATGGCAGCACGGCCGCGCCGAGCAGAACCAGGACCACGCCGCTCACGGCAGTCAGCAGAATGTTGTGCCCGAGCATGCGCGAGTACATGTCGCGATCGCGTGCCACGCGGCGCACCAAGCACTCCATCGCGCCAAGGCCGCACAGATGCACCGCAATGTTGGCAACAGCGGTAATTGCGACGAAAACGCTGAACTCATGTACGCCGAGCCAGCGCGCCAGAATTGCAAACGTCAAGAGCTGGGCGGCGGATCCGATGACGAGACTGCCGCCGGATGCAGCATAGGACATGATCATCGAGAGGAACGGTTTGTGCGCGCGTTCCTTCACACCTTCCGAAGCCATTCCGAACTGCCTTTGACACCAACCCGTCGTTCATTGCGCAAACGCGCACTCAATGACAACGAGCAATCCCCTTTGATCGCTGCGCAAGGTAGCAGGCAGAGATGATTGCGCGGTTAACGCACGCGCCGCGATTGCATTTGAGCTTCGTTTACCCGATTACAATAGTCTGCAGCACTGCGCGTCCATAGATTTATCCAGGAACAATTCGACCGAGGACGCGAGGGGGTGGCCGTGCCGCACAACGACAACCATATCCGACTGCATCGCTTCATGGGCGTGGACCTCGAACTCGCACCCGATGTTCTGGTTCCCCGCGAGGAAACGGAGCTCCTCGGACGAAAAGCAGTGTCTATCCTCGCCGATGGCCCGGCGGCACCGACCGTGATCGACATGTGCTGCGGCTCCGGTAATCTCGCGCTTGGCATCGCCAACGATATCCCCTCTGCCCGCATCTGGGGCGCTGACCTCACGGACAGCACCGTCGCATTGGCGCGCCGCAACGTTGACCGGCTCGCGACAGGTGCACGCGTCTCCATCCGGCAGGGCGATCTCTTCGCCGCCTTCGAGGGCGATAATCTCGAAGGCACTGTCGACATGATCGTCTGCAACCCGCCCTACATCTCGACCGGACGCCTTGAGGGAGACCGGGCGCACCTGCTCGAAAACGAGCCGCGCGAGGCCTTTGACGGCGGCCCCTACGGCATATCCATTCATCAGCGGCTGGTCCGTGACGCCGTTGCCTTTCTGAAGCCGGGCGGCTGGCTGCTGTTCGAGTTCGGCGAGGGCCAGGATCGTCAGGCGGCAGCACTTCTGGCGCGCATCAAGACCTATGAACCGGTGACATTTGCGACCGATCGCGACGGCAAGCCGCGCGTCGCCATCGTCAGGAAAATCGACGACCAGGCCGGAAGCTTACCCAAATGAGCGAAATCCGTTCGCTCGAACGCGCGGACATCCCAGCGATTGCGGGCATGTTCCAGCGGGTGTTCCGCAACGACCAGAGCACACCGCCGCCGGCACTTGCCGATTACATGCAGCAGCTCTACCTCGATGCGCCCGGCTGCGATCCGGAGATACGCCCGCTCGTCCATGTGAACGACAAGGGCGTCATTTCCGGATTTGTCGGCGTCAACGTCCTGCCGATGGTGCTGAACGGCCGCCGGCTGCGCGCGGCAATCTGCGGCTCGCTGATGGTCGAGGAACGCGAGAACGATCCGCTCGCCGGCGCGCGCATTCTCAAGGCCTTTCTGGCCGGCCCGCAGGATCTCTCTTTCAGCGAAACCGCAAGCGACGTCTCGACACAGATGTGGACGCGCCTGCGTGGCGTCGTCCTGCCGCAATACAGTCTCGATTGGGTGCGCGTCATTCAACCCGCTTCCTTCAGCCTGAGTGTCGCGTCAAACCGCATCAAGCCGGCGCGCATTGCGGCACCCTTCGCGCGGGCCGTTGACAACGCCTATCGCAAGCGGATGGCGCCCGGCGAGCAACGCTGGTCCGCCGTGTCTGCCGGTGGCACCAGCCAGGCCGGCTTCACGACTGAGGAAACCGATCGCAACGGCTTTGCCGCCGTGGTCGATCGCTTCATTGCGTCGTTTCCGCTTCGCCCCGAATGGGCCGAAGGGCAGCTCGACCATATTCTCGGCGATGCGGAACAAAAGCCCGAGCAGGGCGAACTCATCTATGCGCTTGTCGCCGCGCGCAGCGGCACGCTCGTTGGCGCGTTCGCCTATTACGCCAGGGCGGGCGAGATCGGGCGGGTACTACAGGTGCTGGCGCTGCCGGGCCAGGCCGGTCCGGTTATCGACTGCCTCGTCGACCACGCCTCCAAGCGCGGGCTTCCGGGCCTCAGGGGGCGGACGCAGCCGGTGCTCATGGAAGCGATGCTCGGACGTCGGATTGCCTTCGTCCACGTCGCCTCGACGGTGCTTCACTCCCGTGACCCGGCAATCGTCCAGGCCTGCCGGGATGGGCAAGGCTTCTTCAACGGCATCGCCGGAGAACACTGGTGCCGGCTGATCGCGGGGCAGTTCGACTGATTACCGCATGTCTCCTTAAATCGACATCGATTTAAGGACGAAGACATGCAGAAGGTCAAAGTTCTACAGCGACCTTTGCGCGTCTGAAAAGACGCGCGGCGTTGTCGGCCCTCGGCTATTGCGATCTTCCGCGAAGCCATCGCAATAACCCGCCCGCGCAATGAGGGTTGCGATCAGCTTTTGATCTCCTCCACCGGCCGCACCAGCTGTGGCCCCAGATGCAGGTAGCGTGTGGCCTTGCGCTTCGCGGCGATATCCGCCCAGACCCGCTCCACCTGCGTGGTCGTCAGGTCTGCCGCCTTGGCGACGGCGTCGATCTCGATGCCGTTGTTGAGCCCGTAAAGGCAGAGATCCATGCGGTCGTATGGCAGTGAGAAATAGAATTCCTCCTGCGTCTGCTCCAGCGAGTAGGTATCGGTCGTCGGCGGCCTGCGTCGGATCTCCTCGGGAATGCCGAGATAGGCCGCAAGCGCGTAAACCTGCGACTTGTAGAGATGGGCGATCGGCTTGACATCGGCTGCCCCGTCACCGTTCTTGACGAAGAACCCCTGGTCGTATTCCAACCGGTTCGGCGTGCCGAGCACGGCGAAATTCAGCCGGTCGGCATGATAATATTCCACCTGCTTGCGCGTGCGCTGCTTCATGTTGGTAGCGGCGACGATGCCGAGGTAGACCGACGGCGGCATGCGGTGCTTCGAGCGCGTGCCGTCGGGGCTTTGCACCACGAGGGAGGAGATGTTGTAGCCTTCGCCTTCGAGCGCATTGGCGATGACGATCTTCGAGGCCCATCCGTCGCCATAGTCCGGGACCAGTTCACGAATAAAGGCATCGCGACGCTCGTAGCAACCCATCGCCTTCAGGGTCGGACCGATATCCTCGATGATCGCTTCGACGCCGAACGTCTCGGCCACGAGGCGACCAAAGCGCAGGCTCTCGGGATCGGAATCGTTTTCCGGCATGAACAGACAGAAGACATTCTTGGCACCGACGGCACGCACGGCGAGCGCCACCGAAACGCTCGAGTCGATTCCACCGGAGAGCCCGAGCACCAGACCGCGCTTCTTCATCGCCCGCAACTGCTCGCGCAGCCCGGCGACGATCTGGTCGGTTTCGGCCGCATGGTCAATTGTCAGCGTCTCCGCCGAAAACGGGCGCGTGCCCTCAGTCGTCAGAATGTTCATTGGGCGGGCTCCATCGTCTCGGCCGCAAGGCGGCGGCTGACCTTACCAGTATCTGTCTTCGGAAGTTCGGTGCGGAATTCGACAATCTTCGGCACCATGAAGTCTTCGAGATGACGGGCGCAATGGCGAATAATGTCCTTGTCCGTCAGGCCGGGATCGGAAAGCACCACCAGTGCCGCAATTGCGTGGCCGAGCACCGGGTCGGCGACACCGACCACCACGGCTTCGGCAATACCGGGATGCGCGTGCAGCACGGTCTCGACTTCCTTGGGCGCGACCTTCTCGCCGCGCGTCTTGATGATGTCGTCCTTGCGGCCGACGAAATAGAGGAAGCCCTCCTCATCGGTCTGGAAGAGGTCGCCGGTGTAGAGCACCTTTTCCCACGGGTTCGGCCCCGGCCGCAGCATGCGCTCGGTCGCTGCATCGTTGCGCCAGTAGCCCTGCATGACGTGGGGACCGCGAATTACGAGTTCACCGGGAACACCAGGCGGTACGCGCTTGCCCTCATCATCGACCACGAAGGCTTCGGTATTCGGTATCGCGATGCCGACCGAGCCCGGCCGGCGGTCGAGTTCCTCCGGCGGCAGGTAGGTGCACCGCTTGCACTCCGTCAGCCCGTACATTGAATAGAGCCGGGCGCTCGGGAAGAGCTCGCGCAGCCGCGCGATATGCGGCGGCGGCAAGGCGGCGGCGGTGTTGGAGAGATAGCGCAGGCTTGGCAGGAAGCCAGGCTCCAGATCACGCATCTGCAGGATCATCGCCGCCATCGTCGGAACCAGCGGGAAGCCGGTAACGCCCTCCTCGCGGATCCGCTCGAAGATCGCATGCGGGAACGCGAAGGATTTTTCGAGCACCAGTGTCGCACCGATGCGGATCGCCATCAGCAACTGGTAGAGGCCGTAGTCGAAGGCAAGCGGCAATACGTTGAGGATGATATCGTCGGGCTCGTTGCGCAGGTAGGTGGTGATCGATTCAGACGCCGCATCGATGTTGCGATGGGTCATCATCACGCCCTTCGGACGGCCGGTCGAGCCCGAGGTGTAGATCAACATCGCGAGGTCCACATCGATGCCGCGATGCGGGACAGGCGTCGCTCCTTCCGTGAGGCAGGTCTCGAAGGAGATCGCGTCAAGCGGCGTCTGACCGTTGGCCGCAGCCGTCGAGGCAACGAAGATGTCCGATTTACCGCTCAGCGCTTGCGCCTCCGCGACGATCGGCATCAGCTTTGCCTGCGTCAGGATTGCGGCCGCCTCACAGTCGGTGATGATATAGGCGAGCTTGTCCGCCTTGGTCGAGGCGTTGATCGGGCTAAATGTCGCGCCGGCCTTCAGGATCGCGAAGATCGAGACAGCCGCTTCCCAGCAATTGTCCATGAAGACCAGCACGCGGTCGTTGCGTTTGACGCCGGCCCGCGCGAGCGCGGCAGCCAGCCTGCCCGACAGATCGTCGAATTCGCCGTAGTTGAGGCGACGGCGATCGGTGACCAGCGCCGTTTTCGCCGCGTGCCTGGCGGCATTGCCAATAAGGAATTGCTCGAACCGCATGGACGCCCCCTCGCGCCTTGATTATGCCGTAGCCGGCGCCCCGACCCGGGCCTCGATGAAGGCCGAAATGCGCGCAACAGAATCGAGGTTCGCGGGCACGATATCGGCGTCGCCCATGGCAATGCCGAACTGGTCCTCGATAAAGGCTACGAGTTCGAGAACGCCGGTCGAATCGATGATGTCATTCTCGATGAGCGACGCTGTATCGGCGAGATCGTAGGATGTGTCGCCGAACAGGAAGTTTTCGATGACGAAGGCTTTAACCTTGTCCTTGATCGTTTCCGTCATGTGGTTTCCTTTCCTAAATATTTCAGGCTGCTTCCGCCGCGCGGACGCTGGTGCCGGTGAAGGTCTGCAGCCAGAGCTGTGTCGAAAGGACTCCGACGAAAGCCGCATTGTCGCGGAAGCCGGACACCGGCTGCGACTGGCATTTTTCGTAGAGCTTCGTCACGGCTTTGGCATTGAAAAGTCCGCTGTCGCTGATGCGCGTCTCGCTCATGGCGTCGCGAACGTAGTCGAGCTCGCCCGCCCCGGTGAAGGAATGGCTGTCGGGCGCGCGATAGGGCTGCTTGGTCCGCTGGCCGATGGATGGGGGCAGCAGATCCTTCGTCGCTTCGCGCAGGATATGCTTCTCCACCAGTCCCTTCAGCTTCATCCTGGGCGGCAGGCGGGTCGCGAATTCGACGAGGCGATGGTCGAGGAACGGGAAGCGCCCCTCGACCCCATGGGCCATGGCCATCCGATCGCCCTGGCTGGAGAGAATATAGCCGGGCAACAGGAAACGGCTTTCGAGATATTGCGCCTGGTGTAAGGGGTGCCAGCCTCCGAAGGCGGCCGGAAGCCGGCTCGCCAGGTCCTCCGCAGCATCGTAGTTGCTCAGCCGCGTACGCAGGTCGCCCGAGAAGAAGATCTTGGTTGCCGCCGTACTCTTGAAGCGTGGCCGGTGCGAGAAGAGCGGATCGTTGAGCGGCACATCGCCGGCACCGAAGAACGCTGCAAGATACTCAGCCGATTGCTGCTGCAGGCCCGGGATATAGGGATAGAGCTTGCGGAACAGGTGCGGGCGTATGCGCGATCCAGGCTGGCGGCCACAGAACCGACGAACCCTCGCCTCCTTGAAGATGTCGTAGCCGGCAAAGACCTCGTCGGCCCCTTCGCCGGTCAGAACGACTTTCAACCCCTCGTCGCGGACGAGGCGCGAAAGCTGGTAGAGAGGCGCCGGTGCCGTTCGGATGATCGGCCGCTCCGCAAAGCGGACGACTTCCGGAAAGGACCTGGCAATGTCGCCCGCCCGGCAGGCAACGGCGCTGTGATGCGTGCCGAGCGCCGTCGCCATTTCCATTTGGAAGGCGCTCTCGTCGTGTTCCACGCTCTCGAAGGTGACGGAGAAGGTCCTGAGCCCCTGTGGCGCCATGCCGGTGGCCATCGCCGCGACGATGGAGGAGTCGAGCCCACCTGAAAGATAGGAGCCGACAGGAACATCGGCGCGCATCCGGATCCGGGTAGCATCCGTGAGCAGCGCTCGCAGTTCTTCGGCAGCTCTGCGCTCGTCCGTCAACAGCGGCGATGCCTCGCGTTCGGGATAGTCCAGTTGCCAATAGGGGCGGATCGTGACCTTGCCCCTTTCTGCAATCATGAGATGTGCTGGCTCGAGCTCATGAATGTCGCGAAAACCGGTGCGTGGCGCGATCGGAGCCCAAAGCGTGAAGATCTGGTCGAGCGCGATCGGATCGAGCTCGGCAGAGACGCCCGGCACCTGCAGCAGGGCCTTGATCTCGGAAGCGAAATAGAGCGTGCCTCCATGGGTCATGTAGAACAACGGGCGTACGCCCATCCGATCGCGCGCCAACATCATCCGCTGGCGGCGGCGATCCCAGATGGCGAAGGAAAAGTCGCCGTTCAGGCGGGCCAGACATTCCTCCCCCATGACATCGTAAAGATGCAGGATCACTTCGGTGTCACTCGAGGTGCGGAAGCGCCGGCCCTTGGCGCGCAGTTCCTTGCGCAATTCAACATAATTGAAGATCTCGCCGTTGAAGGCGATCGTCAGTTCACCGGTCTCGTCGGACATCGGCTGCTGTCCGTCGCCAAGTCCGACGATCGACAGGCGTGCATGAGCAAGACCGGCCCCCTCGTCGACGAAAACGCCGTTCTCGTCAGGGCCGCGATGCGCAATTGCGGCAACCATTCTCTCGAGGAGGATCTTTGCCTCTGGAACTGCGCCGAAATAGCCACCAAATCCGCACATTTTCAAATACTTTCACACCGGTCGATCACCGCCGAAGCATAGTTCGCGTGAGGGACTCATGGGTTAAACTTCCGGCATTTTCTGGTTGTATGGTAAATGCCATGGTTCAGGCGTCAAAACCCGACATTGGGGCAGGAAAATTCTAACCTTAGCGCTCCGAAATTCTTGTTTTCGATATCATTTTAAACATCAGATAGAGAAACAGGACCGGCCAAAGAATGCAGACCAGCAGTCCGGCAAGACGATACATGTTCCAAGGCGCACGCGCCTGCAAACCTTCAAGATAAGTCATCGCCACGAGGAACAAGGCGGTCAGGCAATAGGCGGCAATCGCAAAATACATCAATGACATGCGGTCGTCCTCACGACACAATATCAATTCTAAGGCGTGTCGCGCAAAAGTGCGCAGTGGCTTTGCGTGACATGCGAAATATCAATAACTTAAAGCGAAAGGAACGGATCTGAACGATCGCGACGCCTTTGGGCAATACGCCGCGAAATATATACCACCGAAAATCGTGTCTTTAAACGAAGAATTAACTTTGTCTAAAGAATGGTTAACCGCGCCGGCCCCGCCACCGTTGTCGGCGAGTGTCTGCCGCGCCTCGCAAAATGATCCGACGGGACAGCGTTGAACGCCTGTCGCGAACCGCGTCTGCGCGAAGCCGGAACCGCCGCTTGAAGCACGGGAAGATGGAGAACGCCCCTACAGCGCTGCGGGTCTTATCAGACGAGCAAAGGTCGCTGTAGGACTTTGATTTTCTGCATGTCTCCTCAAATCGAGATCGATTCAAGGAGACATGCAGTAGCGTTCTTGGGATCGCTTAGCGATCACTCTGCCTGGAAACGAACAAGAGGTCGAAGCCTCGAAATTCTCGGCGGGCAATCGATTTGCGCAGCGCCGCCCAGATCGCCTTGGGATTGTCGAGACGAAAGCCGCTCAGGCTGCGGATCAGGTGCATCGTGGCTGCGATGGTGCGAATGGCACGCAGCAGCGAAGGTCCAGTCAGTGAGGCAAAGAGGATTTGCGGGTGCACGGCGAGCAGGACGCCGGCGGTCCGCTGCGGATCGATAGCCCGGAACTGGTCCATGGCACGATACTCATATCCCTCAATGTCGATCTTGAAACAGAGCCGCTCGGTCCGGGCCATGGTCTGAAGCTCACCGATCGTAACCGTCTGCGCACGGATCGCCTCACCGTCATCGTCGGCAATCAGTGCGGACGTTTCTGAACTGCCGAAGCCGCCACCGACGGAATGTAGCACCAGCACCTCGTCCTCGGAGAGTGCCGCGTTGATCACACGCACCTCGCCGCTGTTTTCCGGCTGCATCTCCTTGAGGATGCCGAAGCAGACGGGGTCAGGCTCGACGGTGATGACGTTGTCGGCGATCTGCGCCGCCCAATAGGGCGTCACTCCGATCCATCCGCCGATGTCTATGAAGGTCGTCTTGCGATCGACGAGGCGTTCAATGTTCTGAAACGTACAAGGCTCCCAGTCACCATTCTGCAACCGCGCGAAGAAACGCTTCTTCTCCGGCTTGTCGGGAAACTGGACGGTTTTGCGGAAATAGGTGATCGAACGCATGTCGCCTGTCTAGCCGATATCCCCGCAAAGCGGAATCGCTTTTGCGAAAGGCTCACATGCCCGAAGGGAATGTCTCCACATGAAACAATTCGGGCCGTGGGTTAGGCGTCAGGCCTCCACCCGTTCGATCTGGTTACGGGCTTCGCTAAGCTCGGCCGTGGTCTGGGTCAGGCGGTCAGCCAACACACGCATGATCTCCACCGCCATCTCCGGAAAATCGGCCAGTAGCTTGAGGAAATCATCCTTGCGAATACGCAAGGCTTCGAGCGGCGTGGTGGTCCGCACGGTCGCCGTGCGTGGGGTGTTACAGAGGATGGCGATTTCGCCGACGATCGAATTTTGCTCGAACTCGGCAATCTTGAAGGGCCCGCCGGCAGTATTGATGAGAACCTCTGCCTTACCGGAGAGGATGACATAGGCTGCATCGCCGATGTCGCCCTGATAAAACAGCGCCTCGCCGGCACCGTACATGACCCTGTCGGACGTGAAGGCAAGAAGCTTCAACTTCGCCGGCGGCAGCCCCGAAAACAGGGTAATCCGGCGCAGCATTTCAACTTCATCCTTGAGCAACATCACAATCCGTGTCTCCGATTTCCCGTCGGGAGCAGTCTGCCTCCCGCATCGCGGCGGGACCATAGGCTCGTGCCCTGACATTAATATTACATCAAGATGCCATTTCCTTGTAGTCGCGTCCGTCATCCACCGCTGCGTCGACACCGGTGTCATGAATCAGGCGTCCGTTCTCGAACTGCACAACGCGGTCGAAGAGATCCAGTAACGAGGGATTGGCAAGGACCCAGACGATCGCCGGATCACGCCCTGCGCGGTCAAGCAGCGAGAAGACATTGCGCACGACCTGCTCCTGGACGCGTTGATCAAGCGCAAGCAGCGGCTGATTGAAGATGTAGAAATCGCAGGCGCGGACGAGCGCGCGCGCAAGATCGAGCTTCTGCCGCTGCGCCGCCGTCAGACGCTTGCCGCCGGCGCCCACATTGTAGTCGAAGCCGAAGGCCAGCACTTCGTTATAGAGGCCGCCGGCCTCGAAGAGATCGCGAACGATCGCCCGGATTTTTTCCGACCCGTCGGCATGCTTGTGGCCGATGCGGCCGAAGAGCACGTTGTCGATGATGCTGCCCGAGGCGATGTAGCGGTTCGGGCGATAGTGCTCGATCATCCCGGCGAGGTCGGCCGGGAGGCCCTCATCGAATTCACGGCGTGCCGCAACGACCTTCGCCATGACCTCTTCCGTCAGCAAACCGAAGCGATGCCGCGGCTCGATGTAATCGAAGCACAGCCGGATGATCTTGATCTGATCGTCTTCCGAAACCTCGCTCTTGCCGCGGCTGCGCACCTTCTGCAGGATGGTCTCGTAGACAGGTATTTCCTCGGCGGTCATGAAGGTCAGCTGCTGGAAGAACGGATGGTCCGGCGGCAAGTCGCGGAACAGTTCGACCACGTTCTCGGCAATCTCGATGCCCATCTCGTAGAACGTGTCGCGCAAACCGACGCGCCGCAGGATGGTCTTGAAGAACGGATGGTTCTCAAGCGCATTCGCCCACATCACCTGATCGGTGATGGTACCGAACAGCATGTTTTCACCGATGGTGGCCTCTACATTGTAGGTCCCCGGTTCGAAGAAGACGACGAGATCGCTGAGTTTTTCCTTTTCGAGACGCTGCCTCAGAGCACTGCGCATTTCGACGATACCGGCCGCAAAGGCCGCGTGCCGGTTCGGGTCGATCGTCGAGCGGACGGCAAGCGCCATCACGTCATTGGTCAACAGGACGGCATCGAGAACCGGGCGGATCTGCACGAGCAGATCATCCGGACCGCTGGCCCCGGCCGAGCCGTAGTCGATCCAATCGCTGTTGATATCAAGTTGCGGATTGCCGGCCAGGCGCGCCTCGGTCACTTCCCACTTCCGGTGCGAGGCCCGCTCTCCCTCATAAGTTACGTCCGTCAGCGGGGCGTGCTTCAACCCGTAGAGGATATTGTCGCCGAGGCTGCCCTGGAACACGTAGACGTCGGACGACGCATAAGCGATGCGACGCCCGGTAACCGATTCCGGTATCTCCAGAATATCCTGTCCACCGATAACAACCTTGCCGCTCGCCGGCCAGACCAACCGACCGAAGGCCTCGGCCAGTACCTCGCCGCCACCGGTCAGGGCGACCTTCTCGCCCTGCTGCACCTGAAGCGACACGTGCTCGAGCACGGTGGAGCCGCCGTCGTCGATCACCGTCAGGTTCACGGCCGCCAGTGGACCGCTCAACGATTCGGTGGCCCCTGCAGCAACGGCCTGAACCTTCGGATCGAGCAACGGCTCGATGCTGAATTGCTCGACGACCTGCGCATACTTGACCTGAACGTCCTGGCGGGCCTGGTCCCAGTCGATGAGCTCCTTCAGCGGACCTGGCAGGTCCTTATAGGCGCCGATGACCGCGACGAGCTGACCGATATCGAGGCGACCCTGCAGGGCGAAGTAACCGCCGATCGCGTAGAAAAGGAAAGGTGTGACCTGCGCCAGGAAGTTGTTGATGAACTTGACGAGGAATTTCCACTGGTAAAGGTCGTAGCGGATCTTGAAGATCCTGCCGAGACGCGACGCGATGTCGGCACGCTCGTAGTTGGAGGTATCGTGGCCGCGGATGGCTCCGATACCGTCGACAATTTCACTGACGCGGCCGGAGAGTTCTCGCGCCGTCAGCTGCCGTTCACGCCCAAGCACCAGAAGCCGCTTGCGCATGCGCGGGATGATGATCGCCTGAACCGCCACGATCAGCGTCGCGACCAGACCAAGCCAGAAGCTCTGCAGCAGGATGAACACCAGCGCCGTCAGCGCCTGGCCGCCGAGCAGTGCCGGCGAGACGAAGGCGTCACCGGTAAAGCCGCCGAGCGGCTCGACCTCATCCTTGATCATCGTCGCGATTTCGGCCGGCTTTACCCTCTTGAAGTGGCTGGGCGGGAACCGAAGCACGCGATCGACGAGTTCGAAGCGAATGCGCCGCAGGAGGCGCTCGCCGAGCCGGCCCTTGAAAGTGTTGATGTAGAACTTGAAGAGGCCGTTGACGACCACCAGCAGCAGGAACACCAGGCTGAGCGCGAGCAACATGCCTTCTCGACCGAGATGGAAGCCGTCAAAGACATTGATCGTTCCAAGATACGGTAAGTCGAACGAAATCGGCAGGAAGGCCTGCGTCGCCTCTGGACTGTCGAATCCGTCACCCTGGATGGGTCCGTTGACGATCTGCTTCGGCAGGTCGAAGGACAGGAAATAGGGGATCATCGACAGCGCGACGACCACCAGAATCCAAAGCTGATCCTTGCGCGTGTGGGTCCAGATGTAGCGGGAAAGGCGTGGTTCCATGTGTCTGGCAATAGGACCTTATTGAACACGATAGCTGCTGGCGTGGCGGGCTGCCGATTGCCCCACCACGCATCATTCCTCGGCGGAGCTCCGGATGGGTGCCTATCGGCGCTCGATCGCGAAGTGGATGTCTGCATATTCCGCCCGGCGCCGAATCCGGTTCCATTGATTATGCAGGTGCGGGGGAAATCTGCAATGGACGCGGCTTCGTCTCCACTGCCGCGAAGGCAACCACAGAGACTGTCATTCTCCGAAGCACACGCCGTTATTGCACTCGCCCGACACCCAGCTTACAACGAGCACATGAAACACACCAGCCACCCGCCTTCCCAAACCAGCGATTGGTATGAGCATGCCTTTGATTTGGCACGCGGCATCGCCGCCTATACGCAGAGCCCTCTCATCGAAGGCATCGCGAAGGTAATCGCCAGACACCCCGAAGCCCACATCGCCAACGCCTTCAATCACAAGCAGGTTGCCTGCAAGATCTGGGCGCGCGATACGCTCCTCAACGTGGCTGGTTCGTCCTACGCCAGGATTGCGATCCTCGGCGGGTGGTACGGCATCCTGGGCGCGATGCTGCTGGAGGACGCGCGCTTCAACGTGGCCGCGGTCGACAGCTTCGACATCGACCCGGACGTCGAAGCGGTTGCGCGAACCCTGAATGCCGCCTTCCCGGAGAAATTCCGCGCCGTGACGGCCGACATGTACGCCATCGACTATGTGACACTAGGGGCCGACCTCATCATAAACACGAGTTGCGAACACATCGCCGACCTGAAATCGTGGCTCGACCGCATTCCCGCCGGTACGCGCGTTCTGCTGCAATCCAACGACTATTTCAGCGAGCCGACCCACATCAATTGCGTTGCTTCCGTCGAGGATTTCGTCAAGCAGGCGGCACTGACGACAGTGGAATTTACCGGCGCCCTGCCGACGAAAAAATATACCCGCTTCATGCTGATCGGAACGGTCTGAGTGCTGCAACTGCCGTCGCTCGATCCTGGCATTTCAGGATAAACCTCGCCGGGCACACGCCAGCAAGACGCGGGCCCGATACAGCGCCCGCGATGAGGCCGATCAAAGGGCGATGCGGCGCTCCAGGATTTCGGCGGTCTTCATCGCGCCGTCAAGATCCAGCGGCGGTATGTTCGGCTTCCGTCTCGCCAGCATCGCTTCGACATCGCGCGCCAACCTTACGGGCGTCACTTCGGCCTCCGGCAGCACGCCGGCAAGGCCGAGCTTTTCGAGTCGCTCCGCCCGGGTCGACTGCTCGGTTTCGCCGCCGGCGACGAAGGGGATCAGCAAGGATCCGCAACCGGCACGGATGATGTCGCAGACCGTGTTGTAGCCGGCCTGAGAAACCGATAGCCGCGTGCCCGAAAGCAGACTGGCGAAATCCTTGCGGAAGCGGAAGAGCCGTACGTTGCCCGGCGCGGCGGCCGCGAAGGCGTCGTAGTCCTGCTGCGGCAGGTTCGGCCCCGTGACCAGACACCATTGCAGCGCGGGCGGCAGCAAGCTCGCCGCCTGCAGTGCCGCACCGATCAGTTCCTTGCCGACCGCACCACCACCGGCCGAAACGAGCACGTCGAACGTTTCCGACGGAGCTTCGGGTGCCGGCCCAGCCACGAGGCCGGTATAGGCGATCTTGTCGGCGATCTCGGCCGCGTAAGGGTAGGTCTCTTCGAGCCGCGCGAAGGCAGGATCCCCGTGCACGAGCACGAGATCGAAATGTGCCTTTACGACGTCGAGGGTCTCCTCGGCACGCCCTGGCTTCGTCCGCTCTTGCAGGATATCCCGAAGCGAAGCCGCAACCAGGGGCCGCGGGTTCTGCTTTTCGATGACCTCGAGCAAGGGCATCAGCTCGAAACGCATCTGGCGGCGGCCGAAGGGGAAAGCTTCGAAGATGACGATATCGGGATCGCAGGCAAGGTACGCCTCGATCAGCAGGTCCCGGCGCCTGTCCTTGAACGCATCGCTCACCGGATTTCCCTCGCTGTCGGCAAGGCCGGAAAACCCCGTGTCGCCGGCGAGCACCGGCGGAAGGGCCACGTGCTTTACGTCATTTCCCGGGAAGCCCGACACCGGATTGCCGCCGGTCACGACGGTTACCTCGAAACCTCTGGCGGCAAGAGCGCTCGCGATCCGGCTCGCCCGCGCCAGATGGCCGATGCCGAGCAGATGCTGCACGTAGAAAAAGACGCGGCGCGCACGCATCACGCGGCTCTCCATTCGCTGGCAAACAGCCCGGCAAGCTGATCGATACTTGTGTGGTGGTCGAATTGCGCGCGGACTTTCCGCTCCGCCGCATCGCCCAGCCTGTGACGAAGCGCGGGATCGCGGATGAGTGCTTCGAGGGCCGCCGCAAGCGCCTGTGGGTCTTCCGACGGGACGACCCGGCCATTCTCGCCGTCGACGAGAAGTTCCGGTACGCCGGAAATCGCCGTCGAAACGCAAGCCAGGCGTTGGCTCGAGGCTTCGACGAGCACATTGGGCAACCCGTCGCGATCGCCGTCGGCCGAGATCCGGCAGGCAAGCGCGAAGATGTCGCTCGTCCGGTAATGCGCAAGCACGTCCGTCTGGTCAAGCGCGCCCTTCCAGGCGATCCGGTCGGAAACGCCAAGCTCGGCGGCCTGTGTCTTGAGCGAGGCCGTCAGCTCGCCGGCGCCGATGTGTTCGAACCGCCAATGGAGATCTGTCGGCAGCAGCGAGAGTGCCTTCAGCAGCACGTCGTAGCCTTTCTTGCCGACAGCGCGGCCGACGCTGACGATGCGGACGGAATCCGAAGGGTCGGAACCATTGCGGCCAGAATGCGCGCCCTCGAAATGAGGGAACCGATCGAGATCAAGGCCATGGTAGCTCAGATGTACCCTGGCCTTTTCGGTCGCCAGGCTCTTCAGATGCTCATAGCCCATGCGCGTGCAGGTGACCGTCCAGCGCGCCCGACCAAGCTTTTCGGAGAGCTCCCAGTCCGGCGATGTCCAGATGTCCTTGGCATGCGCCGAGCAGGACCAGGGCGTGCCGGCGATCACGCTGGCATAGGCCGTCACCGACGCCGGTGTATGGATGAAATGCGCGTGCAGCCAGCGCGGATTGCCCGGCCATTCCGAAGCAAGCACAAGCGCCTGCCCGAACCGACGAAAACGATTGCGGCTGAAATCGCGGCGCAGGTCTTTCAAAAAGAGACCGAATGCCGGCCAGAAACCTGGCTTCGGCAAGCAACGCACGAGACTGCGGAGTACCCGCAGCGGTTCCTCATGTAGATATTCGGGAAGATAGTGGACATCGGCACGAATTTCATCGTGAACCGGATGGCGCTTGCCGTCGGTCGGGCGGCGAAGCGCGATCAGCACGAGGTCTAGTCCGGCCTGCTCGAGGCCAAGCAGTTCCTGCGCGATGAAGGTTTCCGAAAGACGCGGATAGCCCTTCAGAACGACTGCAATCTTGCGATTTGTCGGCAATGCTTCAGCTCGATTTCTTCACGATATTCAGGTGGTCGCTCGAAGGCCGTTCGAGCCACCCGCCGACGATTTCAGAGATATGCGCGAGTCCTTCCAACCGCAAGCCGTTGGCGGTGCTCTTCGACGGCGGCGCCCGGGACGGCAGCGCCTTCAGCGCCGCCGCCAACCGCAGCGGATCTTCCGCTTCGTCCGGCAGCAGCATTTCGACGAGCCCAAGCTCGGCGGCGCGGCGCGCACGGATCAACTGCTCTTCGCGCGGCTGGATGCGCGGCACGATCAGAGCAGGCTTGTCGAAAGAGAGGATTTCGCAATAGGTGTTGTAGCCGCCCATGGCGACGACGCCTTTTGCCCCGGCGATGAGCTCTTCCATGCGATTGTCGAACTCGATGATCTTGATATAGGGGATCTTGCTGCCCTTGCGGATCAATTTCTCCCGCTTCTTGACCGGCATATAGGGCCCGAGCACGATCAACGCATTGTACGTGAGTTCCGGATCCTGCTGATAGGCATGGATCACATCGTGGATCAGGTCGGCACCGTCGCCGCCGCCACCTGTCGTCACCAGGATGTAGTCGCCCTGCGGCTTGTGTCCGGGCAATTCCTCGCGCGGAACGCTGCGCTGCAGGAAGCCGACGAAGTTCATTCGGTCGCGCACGGCCGGCGGCACTTCGAGCTCGGTCAGCGGGTCGTAGAAATCCGGCGGGCCATAGACCCAGATCGTATCGTAATACTGCTCGATCTTTCGCATCGTGTCGCGCCGCTTCCACTCCGCTTCCAGCAGGTGCGGCGCATCCATGACCTCGCGCAAGCCCAAGACCAGCGTCGTGCCGTGCGCTTTCAAATAGGTGAGCGTCTCTTCGACTTCGCCGCGCAGGCCCATCGGCTCCTTGTCTACGATGAAGATGTCGGGCTTGAAGGTCTCGGCGGTGTGGCGAATGATCGCCTGGCGCATCTTCAGCGTCTCATCGAGCTCGATGTGGCGGTCGAGCGACGTGTAGTCGCCATTGTGGAGTTTGATAACGCTCGGGATCTTCACGAAATCGACGCGCGCACGGTAGTCGAATGCGCCGGCGATCGTCGCGCCGGAGATGATCAGAATGTTCAAACCGCGGTAGTCTTCCACCAGCGAATGCGCGATCGTGCGGCACCGGCGAAGGTGCCCGAGCCCGAACGTGTCATGGCTGTACATGAGGATCCGGGCATCTTCAAAGCGCCGCATCATGCAAGGAACCTTTCGCTCAGAGGCAATGAACCGTTTCACGCCGTTCGGTTGCCGGCATCAAATCGGGCCTCATTTGTAGGGATCGGCCGCGTCACGCAACCCATCTCCCAGGAAGTTGAACGCCAAAATCACAAGAATGACCGGAATTGTGGGAAATAGGAGCCAGGGATAGAAGGCGATGACGCTGACGCTTTTTGCCTCGGTCAGGAGAATGCCCCAACTGGTGATCGGGGGCCTGAGGCCGAGGCCGAGGAAGCTCAGGGCGGTCTCGCCGAGGATCATGCCGGGGATCGAGATCGTCGCGGTGGCGATCAGATGCGACATGAAGCCGGGCACGAGATGTCGGCCGATGATGCGGCTGCTCTTCGCACCCATCAACTGGGCGGCCAGCACGTAATCTTCTTCGCGAAGCGCCAGCAGTTTCGAGCGTACCGCGCGCGCGAGCCCCGTCCAGTCCAGGAGTCCGAGGATGATCGTGATCGCCAGGTAGATCAGAATCGGGCTCCAGGTCGCCGGCATGATCGCCGCGAGCGACAGCCAGAGCGGGATGCTCGGGATCGACTGCAAGACTTCGATGACGCGCTGGACGATGAGATCGAAGACGCCGCCGTGATAACCGGCAAGGCCGCCGATGACGATGCCGAGCACGAAGCTGACGGTGATGCCGAGAAGACCGATCGTGAGCGAAATTCGAGCGCCGTAAATGATGCGGGACAGCACGTCACGGCCGAGACGATCCGTTCCCAGGAAAAAGGCCTGACCGCCTTCGGCCGGGCAAACGAGATGCACGTTGCTGTCGAACAGGCCCCAGAAGCGATAGCTGTCGCCGCGGCAGAAGAATCGGAGCCGCTGCACGTCCTTGGTATCGTCGGTGTAGTTGCGCTTCAGCGTGTCCATGTCGAGTGTCATGGTCCGTCCATAGACGAAGGGACCGACGAACTTGCCCTCATGGAACAGATGCACCGCCTGCGGCGGCGCATAGATGTAATCCATGTTGCGGGTGTGCAGGTTGTAGGGTGCCAGGAACTCGGAGACGACGATCGACAGATAGAGCACCGCGAGGAAAATGCCGGAGGCGAGCGCGAGCCTGTGGCGGCGGAATTTCCACCACATCAGGCGAAGCTGGGAAGCCTGGTTGACGCGCACCTGCTCGTCGGTCATCGCCTCGATGGAATAGGGATCGAAGGGAGCCGTCGATACGTAGTGCGGCAAGGGCTCGCCGGGCGCCGGAAGAAATGACGTCACTTGGTGCTCCTGCCTTGCAGCCGAATTCGAGGATCGAGGATGGCGAGCGCGATGTCGGAAATCAGCACGCCGATCACCGTCAGGAAGGCGAGGAACATCAGGAACGAACCGGCGAGATACATGTCCTGGCTTTGCAGAGCCTTGATCAACATCGGTCCGGTGGTTTCCAGCGACAATACGATCGCGGTGATTTCAGCGCCGGAAATGATCGCCGGCAGAATCGAGCCGATATCCGATATGAAGAAGTTCAGGGCCATCCGCAGGGGGTACTTGACCAGCGTGCGCATCGGCGAAAGGCCCTTGGCCCGGGCCGTCACGACATACTGCTTCTGCAACTCGTCGAGCAGATTGGCGCGCAGGCGCCGGATCATGCCGGCCGTGCCCGCCGCGCCGACGATGATGACGGGAATCCAGATATGCTCGAGGATCGACTTCGCCTTGGCCCAACTCATCGGCTCGGCCAGATACTTCTGGTCCATCAGGTGACCGATCGAAATCCCGAACCAGATATTGGCGAAATACATCAGGATCAGTGCGAGCATGAAGTTCGGGATGGCGATGCCGATCAACCCCACGAGCGACAGGCCGTAGTCGCCCCAGCTATACTGATGCGTCGCGGAATAGATGCCGATTGGAAAGGCGATCAGCCAGGTGAAGATGATGGTGACGAAAGAAACAAGGATCGTCAGCCACAGACGGTCGCCGACCACGGCGCTGACCGGCAGTTCATATTCGAAGGAATAGCCGAAATCGCCCTTCAGCATGCCACCGAGCCAGTAGACGTAGCGCAGGGCCGCCGGCTGATCGAAGCCGTACTCCTTCCTCAGCGCCTCGATCTGTTCCATGTCGACGCCTTCGCCCTGCGCCTTGATCTCGGAGACATAGCTCTCGAAGTAGTCGCCGGGCGGCAGTTCGATGATGGTGAACACGAGAGCGGAAATGATAAGAAGGGTTGGAACCATCGCCGCGATACGCCAGAGAATATATCGCAGCATGTCAGGCTTCCTGCTCGATCCAGAAGGTATCGGTCTTGTAAACACCAAAATAGCAGGTGGGATCGAAGCCGTAGAGCGCCGTTTCCGGCACATTCCGAAGCTTCTTCGCCACGAGGATCGGCTGTAGCGAGGCGTTGACGATACCGATCGAGAAGACCTGGTCTGTGTAAATCGACAGCATGCGGGTCCAAATCTCCGTACGCTCGGCATCTTCAGCCGAATGCCGCCAGCGCTGCAGCAGTTCCGTCAGTTCGATGGCGGCCGGAAGATCCGGCGGCTGGCCCATTTCGCCATGGGACAGGTAGTTGAGCCCCCAGACCGGCCATTGCAGCTGGTCGTCGGCGGTCGGCGCCAGCTGCCCTGGGTTCATTCCCGGGGTGGGAACGCCGTTGTCGAGCCCGAACCACATCGACATGATGATCTCGCCGCCGACAGCGCGGCTGCGGAACGTGTCGCGCTGCGAGGTGCGGATGAAAAGGGATATCCCGATCTTTTGCCAGTAGTCGGTGATGAGCTGCAGCACGTCCGTTTCGAGCGTGCTTTCACCCGCCGTTTCCACGACGATTTGCGCCGCCCGGCCGTCGGACAGGATGCGAATACCATCGCTGCCGCGTTGCGTAAGCCCAACCTCGTCCAGCAACGCATTGGCCTGGGCCGGATCGTGTGCGATCCAGGCGCTGGCGAATTCCGGACGAAAGAGCGGGCTATCCTGCAGGACCGTGTCGGCGCTCTCCTTGGTCAGGCCGTAGAAGACTGCCTTGTTGATCTCGGTGCGGTCGATCGCAAGTGACAGCGCGCGGCGAACGCGCACGTCCTGCAGAAGCGCCCGCCAGACCGTGTCGGAGCAGTTGAGGTTCGGCAAGAGCGCCAGGCGCGAGCCTTGCGTCTTCTTCCACAGCAGCACCTTCACCGGATAACGCTTCTCGGAATCCTTGAGGAAGGTATAGTCGACGAAATCGATACCCGTCGCCTGCAAATCGCTTTCGCCCGTTCCGGTCTTCGCCGGAATCAGCGCCGGCGAGCTGACGTTGAGCACGAACTTGTCGATATAGGGAAGCTGCAATCCGTTCTCGTCGACGCGGTGGAAATAGGGATTGCGCTCGAAGACGAACTGTTCGGCCGGAAGCGACGTGGTGTTACGCCATGGATCGAGCGTTGGAAGGTCGGGGTTCTCAGGGCGATAGGAGCGAGCCATGCGCATATGGAGCTGGCTCCATTTCTTGACGCGCTGCTCCTTCATCAAAGCCTTGAGCTTGTCTTCTTCCTGGTACTTCTCATGGAACTGTTTGAGATAGGCTGACGGCATCGCCACCACCAGCGGCTGCGGTGCCGCGAGCTTCTGCAGGAAGTCCGGGTTCGGTGTCGCCCAGGTATAGCGAACGGTTCGCTCGTCGATGACTTCGAACTTTCCTGCTTCGCCGTCCATGACGAGCGCAGTCGGCAATCCGGCGGGGCTAAGCTTCTCGTTGTTGAGGACATCGTCCCAGCAGTAGCGGAAGTCCTCGGCCGTCAGCGGTGTTCCGTCGGACCACTTGTGACCTTCCCTCAAATGGAAGGTGAAGATACGGTCCTCGACCGTCTCGTAGCTCTCGAGCACGTCCGCTTCGAGCTTCAGCGTTTCGTCATAGCCGACCAGTCGGGCATAGCCGTAGACGGTCATCAGCCGGATGTCCTTGGCGCTGCCGATGATCATCGTCACGACGCCACCATGCTTGCCGGGTTTGCGCCCCAAGGCCGCGACGTTGATAACGCGTGGCGTCTTGGGCAAACGTTCGCTAAGCGGCGGGAGCTTGCCTTCCGCAATCAGCTTTTCCAGAAACGCCGGCTCGCCGGCGGCAGCCAGGAGCCGCATAGGAAACGCCACGGTTGCAAGCAATGCCAGAACAGTTCGGCGGGTGATCATGGCCGTAACTCCCTTGCATCCACCGACCGGCGCGCCAGTACGAAGTGGTCGCCACCGAGATCTGCGGGGGTGAGCGTGTCGCCAGCGTCGTCGTCACGGAACTGCGGTCCCCAGCGCCGCATATCCGATCCTTCGCTGTCCTTCAGCCTGTCGAAGTCGAGTTGCCGGTCGAGATCCGGATAGGGAACGGCCGCCAGCAGCGACTTGGTATAGGGATGAACCGGATTGCGCATTAGCACCTCGCGCGGGGCGAGCTCGACGATGCGACCGGCGCACATCACGGCGATGCGGTCCGCCATATAGTCCACGACTGCAAGGTTGTGCGAGATGAACAGGCAGGTCAGCCCCAGTTCCTTCTGCAGATCCTTGAGAAGGTTGAGAATTTGCGCCTGGACCGAAACGTCGAGCGCCGAAACCGGTTCGTCGCAGATCAACAGTTCCGGTACCAGTGCGAGAGCCCGGGCAATGCCGATACGCTGACGCTGCCCACCGGAGAAGCTGTGCGGGTAACGGTTGATGAAACGCTGGTCCAGACCCACCGCCTGCAACAGCGAACGCACCGTCTCGACACGCGATTTCGCCGTCCCGCGCCCGTGAATCTCCAGCGGTTCGCTGAGGATGTTCTTGACCGTCATGCGCGGGGAAAGCGACGAAACCGGATCCTGGAAGACCATCTGGATTTTCGAGCGCAATGCCTGGAGATCGTCGCCCTGCGCCTTCAATACATCGACGGGACCTTCGCCATTGTCGAAGATCACCGATCCGGCATCGGGTGTCACCGCCCGCATGAGGATCTTGCTGACGGTCGTCTTGCCGCAGCCGCTCTCTCCGACGAGACCAAGACATTCACCACGGCGAATATCGAAGCTGACGTCGTCGACGGCGCGATGCAGCGTGCTCTCCCCGCCGCCGAACCACGAAGACTTTCGCGTTCCGTAGGTCTTCGAAACATTGCGGACGGACAAGAGCACATCGGGACCGGCCCGTCGGTCGGCAGCCGAGCCCCCAAGCAGCGTGCCCGCCTTGACCGGCACTTCACGCAGCGCCTTCAACCGCTCGCCGGGCTTCATGTCGAAATGGGGAACGGCCGCCATCAGCCCCTTGAGATAGGGGTGCTGCGGATTGCGGAAGATCGCCTCGACGGGACCGGCCTCGACGATCTGCCCGTGATAGATCACCACAACCTCGTCGGCCATGTTGGCGACGACGCCGAGGTCGTGGGTAATCAGCAGCATCGCCATATTGAGCTTCACCTGAAGCTCGCGCAGAAGTTTCAGGATCTGCGCCTGTACCGTCACGTCGAGCGCGGTCGTCGGCTCGTCGGCGATCAACAGGGCAGGCCGACAGATCAGTGCCATGGCGATCATCGCGCGCTGGCGCATCCCGCCGGAAAGCTCGAAGGGATACATGTCGTAGGCGCGCTTCGGATTGGCGAAGCCGACATAGCCGAGCAGTTCCTCGGTGCGCGCACGGCGCTCAGCCTTTTCCGCATCCGTGTGGATTTTCAGCACTTCGGAAATCTGGTTTCCGATCGTGTGGAGCGGCGACAGCGACGTCATCGGCTCCTGAAAGATCTTGCTGATGCGCGTACCGCGTAGACCGCGTATTTCCTCGCCTTCCCGCTCCAGCGAGAGCAGGTCGATCGGCTTTGCCGCCGTGGTGGGGTCGTTGAACAAAATTTTGCCACCAACCCTCGCGACGTTGGGCAAAATGCCCATTACCGCTTGGCTGATGGCCGACTTTCCCGATCCCGACTCACCGACGAGAGCCGTAACCTTCCCGGGCAAAATCCTGAAATTCGCGTTATTGACGGCTTGAACTTCGCCGCCGAGCACCGAGAATGTGATCCGCAGACCTTCAACTCGAAGCAGGTCCGCCCCAGATGTCATCGCAGCACGCTTCCCTCATCGCTTCTTTTTATCCGCCGCCTCTAAAAAAAGACTAGCGCAGCTTCAGAGGGCTGTCCAGCAGGGCCGACTGCAACCGGAGCATTGCCCCGTGCATTCAGTTGGTTAGAGCGCAGGGCACGCCCCGCCCTTCAACACATCGGAGCAATTCGGCGAGCGACGGAAGTCGTCATAAAACAGCGTCCAGTCCGTCCCGTCGGCCGCACGGTAGGGGCCGAACTTGAAGTATTGGTTCTTCCCGAGCCCCTTGTCGTCGTGGCCGACGTGCCCCGTTACCGTGATGATCGGCTTGTCATTGGCGAACAGCTCGATGCGCCCCGTCCCATTGGCTCCCGGTAGCGTGTAGATCGCGAAATCGATCCAGCCGGATTTCGGGTCGGGCAGGGGGTTGCCGTGGTTCGTCACCTTGATGGCATCCGTGCAGGCATTGAACAGACTGCCGTCCTCCAGTTTCCAGTTGCTGTCGGCGGCGACCAGCATGCGCATCTGGTTGACGCCTGGCCGCCCCCACACGGGGATCTCGCCGGGCTTGCAGCTCGCTGGCGTACCTTCCGGGCCGGATGAGAGCGGCGCGATGTAATTCGTCTCCACCGTGACGAAGAGCTTGCCCGCCTCGAGGCGCAAGGCAAGGAACGGGCTGAAGTCGCCTTCGGCGCCGGGATCGATCTCGCGCTTCCATTGGGCGATCAGATAGCGATGATCCTCGTTGGGGATCGGATCGGCGAATTTGACTGCGAAGCCGTACCAAATCCCCTGGTCGTAGGGCACGCGAAGCGCCGTCTTCTCCCAGATCTCGGCTCGCTCGCTGCAACCGTCGAGCGAATCAGGACAGGTCGGAACGACGCTCAGTTTGAGCGCGCCCTTTCCGGTATGCGTGACCTGGCTTTGAAATTCGACCGTGCCGGCGCTCTGCTCGAAATTCTCGCGATAGTAAAGCCCACCTTCGGGCGCGAAGTTCTGTCCCTCGAAGCCGTCTGACAGTTTGGTTTCCCACGGCTGCGCCATCGCGCCCCCGGCCATGGCAATGCTGGCGGCGACAAACACGACTCGGAACATTCTTCCCCCTTATTGAAGCATCTTGTCGATGAGGCCGCGCGGCGGCTGTAGCGGACGAGTATTGCGATGAAGCAACATGACATGTTCCGCCTCGGAAAGTCCATCCTGCAACACATCGTCGAAGCGCTCGTCTGCCCTGGCAAGCAACGCCGCATCGTTGGGGTAGAGAATCGTGAATTTCTGCCGGACTCCGCGCAGTTTTTCCTGGCCGAGCGCCGTCCAATCTCCGCCGCAGTAGTTGACGAAGGCCTCACTGGCAACAACGCTATGCGCATATTTCTTGGTGAGGTTCTGCAACCGCTGCACTTCGTTGACGGCCGAGCCGAAAGCGGAAAAGGTCAGCCGGTCGCGCAAGCCAACGTTGCCGAACATCACGTTGCCGACATGGAGCCCGATACCGTAGCCAATCGGATCGCGCGCTTGCTTGCGCCGTTCGCCGTTCAACATCTCCATGCGCGCCGTTGCTGCGCGCACGGCGGAAAAAGCCTCGCGGGCAGCAAACTCGGACGGCTCCTTGTGGCGGCCGCACGGATAGACGGCGATGAACCCATCCCCGACGAAGCTCAGGATATGGCCGCCATTGCGGTTGAACGGCGCGGCGATCGCGTCGAAATAGGTGTTCAGCGTCTCGATGTAGGACTGTCGCCCTTCCTTTTCCGCCAGCATCGTCGAACGACGCATGTCGGCCATGACCAGGATCGCGCGCACCGTTTCCCCGTCGCCACGGCGGACCTGACCGCTCATCACGCGTCGACCGGCACTGGAACCGAGATAGGTGGTCAGCATGTTGTCGGCGAGTTTGCCGAGTACCGCCATCTTGGCAGCGACCGCGAGGTGATACTGCAGCTTCAGCAATGCCCCGATCACATCGTCGGTGAAGCCGCCGTGACGATCCGTCGTCCAGGAACCGACCATGCCGTGACCGGAATCGGCGCCGAGCGACTGCATGAAGGCCAGATAGTCGGTGGCCCCCATCTCCTTGAGGTCGTCGAAGATCGGGAACTCGGACGGGGTATCCTGATAGATGCGCCGCCGGACATGTTCGAGATTGTTGTTGAGCAGATAGTAATAGGGGCTCTGGAGGAAACGCTCCGGATTGAGCGCCAGCTCTTCGTGCCGAAGGCCGCTGACCTCGACGCCCTTGCCGCGGATCCAGGTAAAACCAAGCGCATCATAGAGCGGATGCAACATCGAAAAGGACAGATGAACGCGCATCAGCGGCAGGCCGGCGGCGGCGAGCCGCTCGCAGAAGCCTTTGACGATCGTCTCCAGCGGTGCGTCGCTCAGCGATGTCCGCATCAGCCAGTCGGCAACCTTGTCGATGAGGATTTCGGATACGTTGTCGTTCGTCGGGGCCATTTCGCGTCCTCACCATGACAGACCGTCCCGCGTCAGCATCCGGAGACGACGAACGCCCCGGCAAAGTGCCGGTCCATGTTCGCGGGGGGATGATGATGAGCCGTGCCCGTTAAGAAAATGCTCCAGCCGATTCCGGCGTCAATGACGTGCAGGCACCCGGAATGCGGCACTTATATGTTGCAGATATTGATCCCGCCTTGCGATTTCCAGAGGCCCGGCAAAGTTTTTCTCGCACGAAGAATTGATAGCCGGCTCAAGGGCCTGAATGCAGGCGTGACGCAGTGCCTCGCTTGACTTGCCGCTTGTTTCTCTCCAACAAACCACGACATGTTCGCGCGGGCGCCACCGCCTGCCACGAGATCCGGAAAACAAACTTGACCTCACCTCATTACGAAAGCCTGCTCTCGTCCATCTCCGCCTTGAGCGCCACGGTTGGCGTCATCGGTCTCGGCTATGTCGGCCTGCCGCTCGCCATCGCCGCTGCTCGCGCGGGCTTCGTCGTCACCGGCTTCGACATCGACCCCACCAAGATCGTCGCGCTCGACGCGGGCAAATCCTACATCGCCGCCGTATCGGACGCAGCACTTGCGAAAGAGAACAGTGCCGGCCGCTTCCGCTCGACCACGGACTTTCAAAAGCTGACGGACTGCGACGTCATCATCATCTGCGTGCCGACCCCGCTCACCAAACACCGCGATCCCGATCTTTCCTTCGTCGAGAAGACGTCACGGGCGATCGCCGCGACCCTGAGGCCCGCACAGCTCGTCGTCCTGGAATCGACCACCTATCCCGGGACGACCGACGGCGTCGTGCGCACGATCCTCGAAGAAACCGGGCTCAAATCGGGCAGCGATTTCTTCGTCGGCTTTTCGCCGGAGCGTGAGGATCCCGGCAACCCGACCTACGAAACCGTCAGCATTCCGAAGGTCGTCGCCGGCGACGGACCGCAGGCTTCGGCGTTGATGGAGCGCTTCTACGCAGCCGTGGTGAAAACCGTGGTGCCGGTCTCCTCCAACGCCACGGCGGAGGCGGTGAAACTGACCGAGAACATTTTCCGCTCGGTGAACATCGCCCTCGTCAACGAATTGAAGATCGTCTACGAGGCGATGGGCATCGACGTATGGGAAGTGATCGAGGCGGCGAAGACCAAGCCGTTCGGCTACATGCCCTTCTACCCCGGCCCGGGGCTCGGCGGTCACTGCATACCGATCGACCCCTTCTATCTCACCTGGAAGTCGCGGGAATACGAACTGCCGACACGCTTCATCGAACTTGCCGGCGAGATCAACTCGGCCATGCCCCGTCATGTGATCAGCCGACTTGCCGAGGCGCTCGACCGCAAGGCCGGCAAGGCGCTCAGCCGTTCCAACGTCCTCGTCGTCGGCCTCGCCTACAAGAAGAACGTTCCGGATATTCGCGAAAGCCCGTCGCTGCGCCTGATCGAATTGATCGAAGAGCGCGGGGGCCGCACCGCCTATCATGACCCCCACGTCGCCGAGATCCCGCCGACACGCGAACATGGTGCGCTGAAGGGCCGGCGTTCGGTCCCGCTCGACGCGCAAACGGTCGCGGCGTTCGATGCGGTTCTGATTGCCACCGACCACGACCAGGTGGACTACGCCGCCCTTGCCAATTCCGCCTCGCTCATCGTCGATACGCGCAACGTCTTTTACCGCAACGGCTTGACCGGCGACCATATCGTCAAGGCTTAGCCCGATCTGGCCCGGGAGGTCTGAAAATCGGGCGGCAGCTCGCGTGTGTCTACGCCGCCTGCACGCGCGCCAGCGCGGCCTTGAGCTTGCTTGCTGCCACCGCATAGCCGCCCGACGCGCCGTCGACGAAATGCATGTGATCCCGTGTCATCGGCGTCGGCACGATGCAGGTCATCAGCGCCGAGCCCTGTTGATGCAGGCCATAGTGCCCGACACCCGCCGCCTCGGCCTGCCTTAGCCGCGTCTCGATCCGTCCGAGCCGTTCGGCACTGATGTCGATCGTCATTTTCAGCCCATCATCGAATTTGCGGAAATCCGTGTTGTCGGCGAGATCACGACGGTAACGGCCCGTGTCGAATGATCCAAGATTCCAGCCCATCCTGAGGCAGACGAACAGCACCAGCGTCTGCACGGTGATGAAGCAACGGGCGAGGAAGCGCCGTCCTTTTGGTGCCACAGCCCGCGTCTCGGCATCGATCCCCTTGAAGGAGAACCGCGGATTCGGCCCGAGTTCAGGAACCGGATGGCCGTTGCGCTCCTCCTCGTCGGCCAAAGCGACAATATCGGCGATCAGCGACTGGAATTCTGCTCCATTGCCTTTCGGTCCGGGCACGGCGATGATCGACGCAATGGTGCCATGGCGGGACTCGATCGGGTTCCAGCGACAGGAGAGCCCGGTCAAATCAGGCCGGCTGCCGGGGATCGCGGCACCGACGGAATAGCGACCCGCCTTCATCGCCGCCTCGGCCCAACTGGCGCCACCGCCCGCAAACATCGCATAGGAAACTTCTTCGCTCGCCTTGAAGCGGGCGACGCGCATGTCGAGGCCGTTTGCGCGGATATCGCTGACCGGCACCAGCGCGGCGCGCAAGTCGAGCCCAAGTTCCTCCGCCACCCAGGTCTTCACGGCGGCGAGTGCGTCGCGGGCGCGATCCTGCATTGGCGCCGGCAGCGCGGCGAGCGCGCCGTCACCCCCGAAAACAAAGGGCATCGACTTTTCTTCGAGTGCGTTCATCAACGCCGAAATGACGCTGGCGCCTGCCATGTTCACGGTTTTGTAACGGCCCTCGGCGATCGCGCCGGTGGAATTGACGATGTCGGCAACGGCAAGAATCCAGCTGTCCGGCAGCGGGCGATAGTTCGCCTCGTCCGCGACCCCTTCGAACGCATCGAAAAGGGGGACGCTGTCGTAGAACCGCCCGTCTGCTGTCTCAACCATGCGTGACCTGTTCCCTACGTTACTGCGTTCGATAGACAATCCATATAAGAGCGCAACAAAAAGTTTCACATGCCGTTGCCAAGGCCCCGCAATCTGTCCGGCGACCCCCGCTATAATGCGGTTCCGTCGGGCGATTTCCAATCAGGCGCTGTTGGCGACGCTAAGGTTACTTTCCAAATAATAACCCATGGCATTGCAGGGGTATGGCCATCTGTGCTTGTTTAACAGTCACACAAGGATCAAAATGACCCGAGCGTGCGTAGTGAAGCCGAAACTGAATGCGTGACGACAACTTTCGAGTGCGGTTCTGGGGCGTAAGAGGAAGTTTGCCGGTATCCGGCCAACAATACGTCGCCTATGGGGGAAATACATCCTGCATCGAAGTTCGATGCGGCAAGGATGTTTTGCTCTTCGATGCGGGGTCTGGGCTGCGCGAAGCCGGTTACTCGCTGATCGCCGAGGGCGTCGACCGGTTCGACCTTTTCTTCACCCACAGCCACTATGACCACATCATCGGCCTTCCCTATTTCAAGCCGATCTACAAGTGTCAGAATTCGGTTCGCTTCTGGTCGGGCCACCTGCACGGCAGCATGACCACCAGGGAAATGATCCGTGACTTCATGCGCCCGCCATGGTTCCCGGTGGACCCGGATATCTGTCAGGCAAGCCTCGACGGCATGGATTTCAAGCCCGGCGACGTACTGACACCGCGCGAAGGGATCACGATCCGCACGACAAGTCTCAATCATCCCGGCGGCTGTGTCGGCTACCGCGTCGAATGGAACGGCCGCGCCGTCGCTCTCGTCTACGACACCGAGCACGAGCCCGGCATTCTGGATCCCGCCGTTCTCGAACTGATCGCCGGCTGCGACCTGATGGTCTACGACTGCACCTATCTCGAGAGCGAGATGGATCATTTTCAGGGCTATGGACACTCGACCGGCATGCATGGCGCCCGGCTGGCGATGGCCGCCGGGGTCAAGCAGCTCGCCATGTTCCATCATGATCCGTCCCGCACCGACGAGGCGCTTGCCGCCATGGAGCGTGACATTCGAGCCACCTTCGCCGGCGCCTTTGCCGCCCGCGACGGGCAGTTCATCGATCTGTAAGGTCGCCGCCGGCAAGCCAGCGACAGGCAGGATGTCTGCTGGTCGCTGCGAAGAGCTTTTCGAGGAACGCCCATACTCCCTCGTCGTGAACCAAGTGATGCGTCAACACGCCGATCATGCGGCCCTTCTGGTCTGCTCTCTCATCGACATCGCCGGATACTTGCCGAAGCCTCGCGAGGATGTCGGCGACGATCAGGGCATGGTCGCGGCAGCCGCGTGTCCCGCGCCAGTCCATCACGTCGACATGGGTGTTAACGAGCTTGAACGGTGACGGCTTTTCCGGACCGAAGATCGAGAGCGCCTTGAAACCGACATCGGGCAAGCCGTCGAGAAGGGCTGGATCGATCCGGTTCCACGGCGGAACGAGCATCGGCACGAAGCTACCGGGGAAAAGCGCCTGCAGGCGGCTATAGCCGCGCTCGAGTTCGTGGAGCACCGTGGCGCGCGGCCGGTGTGCGCCGAGCTCCTGCTTCTTTTCCTCAGGCGGCGCGTGATTGCGATGCGCCCAACCGTGCACCGCAATGCTTGCACCTTCGAGCCCGTCGAGGCGGCGCGCGAGCGCATCGCCGGCCTGGGCCGGCGGAACGGCCAGAACCACCGGAAATGCGTGTCGGTCGATCAGCGACAGCAGGCGATCGAGCGCCGCCGTCGGTTCGGCTGCGTCGTCGTCCCGCAGCCAGAAGTCCACCTGCCGCCCCGACGCCGCAACGCGATCGAGTTCCGCAGCAAAGCGCTGCCAATGGATTTCTTCGGTCATGCCGGCCTCTCCAGGAATTCATCGAAAATCGAGCGAAGCCGTCGAGCGGCTGCCGGAAACGAACGCTCCTCATGAACGAACCGTCGGGCGGCTGCGCCCAATCGCCATCGGCGTGCCGGGTTCTCGATCAGGTCGCGCATCGCCGCCGCATAGGCATCGATATCCCCGTCCGGCGTCAGCAACCCGGTCTCCCCGTGCCTCACGACCTCGGGCACACCGGCCGTTCGCTGGGCAACGACCGGCAGACCGGCCGCCTGCGCTTCGAGATAGGCAAGCCCGTAGGCCTCGCCGCAGCCGGGCCACACGTAAAGGTCACCGCCTGCAAGAATTTGCGGAAGCTCGGCTGCATCCTTTTCGCCAAGCCACACCAATCGGTCGGGAGGCAAGGAAGTGAAGGTTTCTTTGACCGCCTCCCGGCAAGGCCCGTCGCCGACGATCGTCAAGGTCCAGGCGGTGGCAGCAAGGCGCATCAGCGCCTGCGCCAGCATGCGGTAGCTGTCCATCTTGTCGCCGCTGCGCATCATCGCGACCACGACCATCCGGCAATCGGCATCGGCCCGCGGCTTGGTTTCAATGAATGGCGCCGCATCGATGAACGGCGCGAGCATCGTGTGGCGGCAGGAAGGCGCGGCTTCAAGAAGGCCGTCGCGGTCGCGGTGTGTCAGGCAGATATTGACGGCCGCCTGCGAGATGGCCGCAAGAACATGCCGCTGGGCTATGGCCCGGATACCCTCGTTCCGCCGCATCGAATAGGACGCTTCAGCCGTCACATAGGGAATGGAAAATTCGTCTGCGAGCCCCGGCCCGAGAAGGTCCGGCGCCTTGTAATAGGGGTGGTAGCAGAACCAGAGATCGGGCGCGCCCTCGCTGCGCCAGAGTGCCCGAAGGCGCGCGGCCTCCGTGTCCGCCGCAAGCTCCAACGCGTGGAAATCGTGATCGGATGGCGTCGCCATGAAGCTGCGCAGGTCGGATGCAATGGCAACCTCGTGCCCATCGATCCGAAGGGCCGCCATCAGCATGCGCGCCATCAGCCGGTCACCTGACGGCACCGGGTGATCGGGGGATTTCAGCGGTGCATAAAAGGCGATCTTCATCTGCAGCGAGCTATCGTGCCTCCGCGCGAGACTGTCAACCAACCGAGTCCGGCACGCACCTTAGGTTCATCAATCAAACGGCAAATCATAGTAGTCGCGCCGGATAAGTTTCAGCGTGCGATCCGGCTGAATGACATAGGTCTCCTGAACGAAACTGTTGCCGCTCGTGAAGCGGTGCGGGACGATGCTGCCCACGGGCGCCTTCGTCAGTTTTGTCCGGGGCTGGCCACCATAGGTGATGCTGCCCGGGATCGGCTCGATGTCTGGCGTCGTGCAGCCGGCGAGCGTCAGAGCGAAAAGGCAAAGAAGGGCTGCCGATCGCCTCACGGGCGCATTGCTTTTCACCGCGACCATTTCGAAACCTCCACTTCCGGCGAACGCGTGCGCCGCACCTATGGCGCGGTGGGTGCCGCCTTGTTTTCAACTTTTGCCGCGGCCGCGTCGGCGTCATGGGCCTCGAGCAGGCTGTAGGCGACATAGTATTTATAGATGTTGCTGACATATTGAACCGTCTCGCGCCCCACGATCGCGGCAGCGGCGTTTTCGACATTTCCGAACCAAACGTTCGGATCGAGTCCCATCTCCTTGGCCTTCGTTCGGAACTTGCGCAGGTTCCCAGGCCCGGCATTGTAGGCGGCGAAAGCGAACAGCAGCTGGTCTCGCGGCGTGACCGCCGGATCGTTGATATAGGTGTCGATGAGGAAACGCAGATACTTCGATCCAGCCTCGACGTTCAGGTTCTCGTCCTTGTCGATGCCGCGAATGTCGACCGACTTGTCGGCCGCGGTCGATGGCAGCAATTGCATGATGCCAACGGCGCCGCGCGGGCTGCGCCTGGACTGGTCGAGTTGCGATTCCTGATAGCCCTGGGCCATCAGCATCAGATGATCGAAGGAATAGTTGCCTCCGTGCTTGCGGAAGATCTCCACCAGTTGCTTGAAGCGCTCGACATCATCAGGCGCATAGGCGCGCTTCAGCATCTTGTCGCTCTTGTAGTATTTGTTTCTCAGGATGTTGCCGAAGGTCGTGCCGATCCGATGCCCCTTAACGAATCCGTCCAGGACGGCCTTGAATTTCGGGCTGTTCTTGCGGATCGCCCAGGCAATCTGTCCATGATCCGAAATGACGATATCGTCGCGCACCTTAATGTCGGTCAAAACCCTCGACCAGATACCCACCTTGTGCCCGTCGACGACGGTCCACGACAGCAGACCGGCATTGACCATCTCCAGGATGTCTTCGTCCTCAAGGTTCTCGTCGATGTCCTTCAGCGCGATCGGCGCACGGCCCACCTTCTTGAAATTCGCGCTGAGCGCCACCAGGTGTTCGTAATAGCTGCTCGAGCGGCGCACGTGGATCTCCTGACCGCTCAGGTCGTCGAGGCTGGCGATTGCCGGTGCCGAAGGACCGGTAACCAGCACTTCCTTGGCCTCCTCGAACAACGGCGCGGTAAAGTCCACCTTGGCAAGCCGCGTCTCGATGATCGTCAGATTGGCCATGACGACATCGCCAAGGCCCTCCTCAAGCGCCGACAGCAACCGCGCGCGGGGCACGGGCACGAAACCGACATGGATCTTGTCGACCTGCTTCTTGCGGCCTTTGTTGAGCTCTTTTTCGAGAGCCATCCCTGATTCGACCGCCGTGCCGAGCTGCTGGCCGCGGTCGATGAAGTAGATCGTCTTGCTGAACGGCACGAGGATGCGGACAATCCGCCTCTTTTCCATCCCGTCGAAATCGTCCTTGTGCGGAACGAACATCGACCGGACGAATTGCTCGCTCGATTGCGCCAAGGCGCTGCCGCCTGCGAAGAACACGAACAGCAACATCCCCAATAGAACGCGCTTCATGGTCGGCCTCCCCAGCCCCTGGAAAACCTGTCGACGAACCCCCTATTCCTCTGGCGGCCCTCCCTCCCCGAGGGCTGCGGCGGCATTCTTCTTGGCGATGGCATCGCGGGTGGCGGCAGCGGCGGCAGCAGAATGCTGCTGCTCGTCGCCGGCCACCTGCACCGTCGGCGAGGCGAAGTTGATGCCGTTTTCCTTGAAGGCTTCCTTGATCATGACCTGGGCCCGGCGTCTGACCTGGGTCTGGCTGCCCGGCTTCGTCTTCATGGCGAAGCTCAGGGTCATCCCATAGTCACCAAAATTCTCGACGCCCTTCATCTTGACCGTTTCCAGGATCAGTGGCCCGATATCCGGATCTTCGAGCAGCTTGGCACCGATGCCCTTCACCA
Organism: Ensifer sp. VA4; assembly: GCF_055710065.1. NCBI lineage: Bacteria > Pseudomonadati > Pseudomonadota > Alphaproteobacteria > Hyphomicrobiales > Rhizobiaceae > Ensifer > Ensifer sp. VA4. The sequence continues at coordinate 417,258 of NZ_JBVQPO010000003.1, forward strand.
GCTTCTTCACCTTGGCGACATCGGCATCGAACGAAACGTTGATCAGGAACTTGTCGATCACCCAGTCACGGCTCATGTTCTGCACCGCGCCGAGCGAGCCGAAAGGCACGGTAAAGACCGGGCCGCGGTGATGCCGGAGCTTGACGGAACGAATGCTGAAGGATTCGACCGTGCCCTTGTAGCTGCCGCTCTGGATATATTCCCCGATGCGGAAAGCGTCATCCATCATGTAGAAGATGCCGCTGATGACGTCCTTGACGAGCGTTTGCGAGCCGAAGCCGATGGCTACGCCGAAGACACCGGCACCGGCGATCAGCGGGCCGATTTCCACTCCGAGGCCGGACAGCACCATGAGCACCGCCACGACGGCGATGATGGCAGCGAGGAAGTTGCGCAGGATCGGTAGCAACGTCATCAGACGGGTGTTGCGGGCGCGCTCGGCCGGGTCCTCGGTCGCGTGATTGGCCTGCTTGACGCGCAGATTGATGAAACCCTTCACGAGCTGCCAGATGAGGTCTGCCGCCAGCAGAATGACGATACCGGCGAGCGCCCCGCGGACCACCCGATTGAAGGCGTCGTCATGCATCATCGCCGTGGCACTGACCTTGAAGACCAGCGCCAGCCAGCCGGCCGCCAGAGCGATGACCAGCAGCCGCGCGCCGCGCTCGACGAAGATATTGCGCATCACACGCGTGTCGTCTTCGGCAGACGCAACCAGCATCGTCTTGGTAAACGCACTGGTGAAGCGCAGCAACGGCGGTATGCCGATCACGTAGAGGCCGATCCAGAACAGCACGTCCATCCCCGCGACCCACAGCATCCACAGCACGACCAGGAAGGCGATCAGCAGGATATTTCCGACGATGCGGCGCGAGCCGACGACGTTACCGGTGGGCCGGCGCACCACCGTCAAGATCCCGAGCGCCAAGACCACCAGGCCAAGAGCCGCGGCGACGAGATCGTGCACGTCAGTGGGAATGGAAAGAGCCAGCATCGCATCGCCGACACCCCAGACCAGCGCGGCAGCGCCGATCAGCCACAGGCTGTGCCGGTACCAGAAGCGGGCATCGTCCGGCGTCAGCGACATGTAGCCGACCCGTCCATCTGCACTCTCCTCGCTTGCCGGTCCGCCGGTCAACACAGCCGAGGCGATGATCATCAGCAGGCGGGCGCCGATCCAGGCGCCAAGCAGCGGCGCGATCGTCGTCTCCAGCCGCCGAGGCCAATCGGCGATCGCAAGCACCGACATGCTGGCGGCCGCGAAAACGATGAGCGGCAGGACCCGTGTCAATATCGTCCGGGCCGGCCCGGTCAGGACCGCACCCTGCAGGCTGCGCTTTAACACCCAACGCAGCAGATATTCGGCGCCGTAGCCGATCAGCAGGATGAGGAAGAAGCCTTTGAGGATCGGAGCGGCGCCGTGGTTTTCCATGTCTCCGGCCAGGCGATCCCGTGCGGCTTGCATTTCCGGGAGAACGCGCGGCACGGCATTGGTGATGCCTGTCAGGTGGCGCCTGATTTCAGCCGTCCACCGGGCGACGACCCCCGTCGCCGGCGCCTCGGTCGCAGCCGGAGTGACGGCAGGCGTCTGTTTCGTCGAAAGCCACTGCTTCACTTCGGGATCGTCGAGAAGCTGGATCAGTTGCTGGACCTTGGCAGGCGGCGCGGCGGGCGCCGCTTCCTGCGCAAATCCCTTGGAAACGGGACCGAAGACAATCGAAAGGAACACGAGAAGGCCGATGATCGGCCCTAGAAAACGATGCGACGACCCGACACAGCCCATTCTTACCACCCCCATTGACCATGCCGGTCCCCCGACCGGCACGATTCTCAACCTTTTCAAATGCTAACATACCTATAGGCGGTTCTGCCAACGCCCTTTCGCCGCAGATCAACGACGTCGGAAGCCGCCGCCGCCATGGAACCCGCCGCCCCCGTGGAAACCACCGCCTCCCTGGAAGCCGCCACTGCCATGGAAGCCGCCTCTCTCGAAGTCACCGCCACCGAAGCCACCCGGACGGTCAAAGCCACCGCCTGCGCTGCTCGGGAAGTTCAGCGGCCGCTCATCGAAGGACTGACGCCCGAAGGAACGCTGGTTGCCGAGCTGTCGCCCGATATTGTCGATGGCCAGGTGATCGGGCGCGCGGTCCAGCGTTCGCGCGCCCGCTCCCTGGCCGAAATCGATCTGCTGGTTCAGGCTCTGGGCCGCGTCCGGGTGCCTGGCAGAAAAGTGTTCGCCCGCCTTGGCCCTGTCCTGGATCGAAGGCTTGTCGACCGGCTGCCAGCCGTCCGGAGTGTGCTTCTGCCATTGTCCGTCGTCGCGGCGATAGACGTTTCCGTCGCGCCCGGCATAGACGTCGCCGCCCTTGCCGTCGGCGACAAAGCCGTGATTGCCGTCCGACGTGCGCCAATGCATACCGGCGCCGTCCGCGGTCGAGCCGCCGGAAATGCGCGCATAGTCGGAACCATGCTTGACGGCCGCCGTGCCCCAGCTCCCGTAGACATTGTGCCCGCCGCGCGCGATCGCAGCGTTGCCAGTGCGCGGGTTGTAGGCGGCAAGGAAGCCCCGGTCACCGTTCGGCCCGTAGCCGACGGTACCGCGCATATAGGTGCCGGTGCGTGGATTGTAGGCCGCACCGGCGGCGATGCCGCGATAGGGACCGTACGCATAGCCATAGCGGCCGAAGGTCCCGACGGCCGGGTTGTAGAACGCACCGACGCCATAGGTCACGGGACGGGGATAATAGGGCCAGTAGCCGCCGCCGGCCCAGCCATAGTCCCAATAATCGTCATAGTACCAGCCAGTGCCGTAGACGAAGGTATCCCCGGCGAGATAGGCGCCGAGATAGCCCATCGTATAGCCGAACCAGACGGCATCCGGTTCAGTTTCGTAGATCCGCACATAGGTGACGTTGTAGACCGGCGAGGACGGCGGGATCTTGTAGATCTCGTCGGGCACCGCCTTGGCGACGCTGAACGGTCCAGTCGGCGTGTCGCCGACGAACCATATACCGTCCTTCACCACGAAGTATTGGTCACCGACCTTGATGACGCTCTCGTTCGTGTTCACGGCGTAGGTGAGCGAGGTGCCGTCGATCTTTTCGAATTTCGGATCGCCACTATAGGTGACGTCCGCCTTGACCGACCCGTCGAGCGCCACACGCGCCTTTTCGGGGATGCTTGCCTTCAGCCGCGCCTCGGCATTCTCGGACGTACCGGGAACGGACGAGCGCACCGTGTAATAGGCGGCGTCCTGCGGGATGTTCTGGAAATCTTCGGGAAGCTTGGGCGTGGCGAAAGTCCACGGGCCATCGAGCGAAGAACTCGCAAACCAGCGACCGGACACGAGGATATACCAGTTGGAATCTGCGTCGCGGTAGAAGACGTCGCTCTCGCTGTTGGTCGCAACCTTGAGGCCGGTGCCCGGTACCTGCTCGAGCTTCGGCTCACCGTCGAAGACGAGCAGTTCCGACGGCTTGTCCGAGTAGATGACCTTCGCCGCGGCGTCCGTCTCGGCCTGCGGCGGGATTGCCGCCTTGGCATCCTTCCAGTTGTCATCGTCCGGCAGCTTGCCGAGAATGTCCGGAAGCGATGAAGCAGGTTGCCACCCCGAGGCCAGATCCTTCGATTGCAGCCACGCCTTGTCGTTGCGCAGGTAATAGCTGCCGTCCGCATCGACCTTGAACAGGTCCCAATTGGTATTGACCGCGAAGGACAGGCCCTCGACGCCCTTGACCGGCGCGAACACCGCTTTGCCGTCGGTCTGCACCAGCACCGCCGGCTCGTTGCTGACGAAGATCGGCGGTGGATCGGCCTTCAGCCCCTCGACATTGCCGAGCCGCTCGTAGTCGGCGAGGCTCGCCGTCAACTTGTCCTCGGAAACCGTGATGGTTCCGACCGGCATCAGCTTGCCGACCTCGAGAGCGAGATCCGCCAGTTCCTTCCGATCGAGGACTGAGAAATTGATCTCCGTCATCTTGATATCCGAAACGACGACCTGGCCGGACGCGCTGTCGGCATCGGTCTTGCCGGTCACCCCGATGACACCGTAAATCGGCTTGGCGTCGTCGGACCGCTTGTATTCGGCAGCGATCAGCGCATCGAGGTCGGTGAAGTCCTTCCACGCGTTGATCTGCGGCTGATAGAGCGTGATGGTCGCGCCGCTGTCGGTCTTAAAGGCGCGCGGCCAGCCGAGCCCCTTGAGATCGGCATCGTTCAGATATTTGCCGCTGACGAAGCCGTTCTGGCCATCGAAGCTCACCGCGCACCATGTGCCGCCATCGTCGCATTCCTTGACGTCGACTTGCGCGCCTGCCGCAATCGTGCCGAGACTGTCGAAGCCGGTTCCCGGCCCTTCCCGGAAATTGACGGACGCGCTCGTCGTTGCGGGACCGGCCTCGGCCGGAACGGAAGCAATCGCGAACAGGGTCAAGGTCAAGGTCAATCTGCGCATTTGGTTCTCCGGCATCTGGCAGCGATCAGAACCGGCACCGCGCCGTCGCCCCTCGCGTAGATGGCGGGTGGGGAGCGGACATGGGACCGGGATCATCGCAGCATCCTCGGCAGCGGGAACAGCGCAAGTACGTAACAGTAACGGCGACTGTAACCGGCTGCTGAAAGGGACGGTAAGTCTCGGCCACAGGCCCCTCGGGCGGCCGCGTAAGACGAGATCGATTCGCGCGGGCGCGCTTCGCATTTCGGCGCAATCAGGGCAATCTGTCGCATATGGACCATCACAATTGGCGCGCTTGCGTGCCGATCACGGCAGCACCGGCCGGCTCATCCCTTGGAAAACCGGGACGGCGCCGCAAATCTCGGCGTTTTAGCCCGTAGTGATTGCATCAGGAGATTTATTCAAGCAAACTCATATGTATGATTTCGACCATTCCTACGTGCGGAGGACATGCAAGTGAACACAAAAGCCCCCAGCCAGATTGATGTCTTTGTCGGTTCCCGCGTCAGGATGCGTCGGTTGATGGCCGGGTTGAGCCAGGAAAAGCTGGCCGACGGCCTCGGGATCACATTCCAGCAGGTTCAGAAATACGAAAAAGGCACCAACCGCATCGGCGCCAGCCGTCTTCAGGCGATCGCCGATATCCTCGGCGTGCATCCGAGCTTCTTCTTCCAGGAAGGCGACGACGCCTCTGCTCGCACCGGCGCCGGCGACACGACCCGCGAACCGAGCGAGATCTCCTCTTTCGTTTCGTCGAAGGAAGGCATCGCCCTCAACCGCGCTTTCCTGAAGATCAGCGATCCGGTGCTGCGCAAGAAGATCATCTCGCTCGTCGCCGCCGTGGCCCAGACGCCCGAGACGGAAAGCAGCCGCGCAGGAACGAGCCACGCTCAGGATCTGCACGGATAAGCGTTTGCGCCCGACAGGAATGAGCGGATGACATTCAGACTGCAGACCCTCGGGCGCTTGCGTCTCGTCGACAAGAACGGGCGCGAAGTGGCCTTTCCGGAGAAGGGTCTGCTCATCCTTTGCCATCTGATCGTCGGCGGATATCGCGAACAATCGAGAAACGACATCGCGAAGCTGTTGTGGGACGAAGTCGTCCCCAGCCAGGCCTTCGTCAATCTGCGCAAGACAATCTCCCGGATCAGCGCGCGACAGGACGAACTCGGCTGCCATTTCCTGAGTTTCTCCCAATCGTCGGTCGCGCTCGACGTCGATCGGCTGCAGAGCGACCTGGACGAAATCAATCGAGACCCGGGCGATGCGCTCACCCGCTTCGAACTGGCGGCAACGACGTTCCAGGAAGATTTCCTCAAGGACCTGAAATCGCAGGGGCAATCGTTGCACGGCTGGATCGAACGGCAGCGCGGCGAACACATGACGCTCCTGCGCGAAAGCCTGATCGCAGCCGCGCCGGAAGCGACGAAGACCCATCGCAAACTGGTCAAGGCGGCTGCAGCGCGGCTTCTCGAGCGCAATCCGCTCGACGAGGATGTGCGCAAGATCCTAACTGAGGTGTTTCAGCTCGAAGGCAATCACCTCGAAGCGAGGGCAATCGCACACAGCAATGCGCCGGCCATTCCGGCCGTCGCGGAATGGCGACCCGCTTCGCCGATCTTCACGCCGGTCTCCGAGGCGGCCGCGGACCTGCGTCCGCCACGCGTCGTGCTGCTGCCGCCGAGCAACGGAGCGATCGACAGTCCCGGCACGCAGTTTGCGAGCGCCTTGATCGAGGACGTCACCATCGGCCTTTGCGGCCTTCGTTCGGTCTCGGTCATCGCCCCCTACACGGCGGCGCAGATCAGCCTCCAGGCCGACAAGGCAAACACCTACCAGAAGCACGCCATCAGCTACATCCTCGACACGCGCCTGACGGACGAAGGCAGCCGGCTCACCCTGTTCACGCAGCTGATCTTCTTTGCCAATGACGAAGTGATCTGGGCCGACCGCTTCAATCTCGACGGCGAAGGGCTGATGACCTCGCGGCGGGAGATTGCCCGGCAGATCGCCTATGCCATCGCCAGCCAGGTAGAGCGCAACGAGACGCACCGGAAGACCTACGAGACCAATGTTGGTTCCTATCGCAGCTTCCTGCTGGGCCAGCGCTACCTCAAGCAACTCAACCTTCCGGAGCTGCGGCGCGCGCGCAAGAGCTTCCGTGAATCGCTGTACGAAAATTCCGACTTTGCGCCAGCAATGAGCGGTCTGGCGCGCAGCTACTTCTTCGAATGGCTGTTGACGGCGCGCGGCGACAGCGAATTGCTGGCGCTTGCGGAACGGCACGCACGCGATGCAGTGGTGGCCGACGACACGCTGGCAACCGGCTACCGCGAGCTCGGCGTCGTCAAGCTCTATCTGAGACAGTTCGATGAGAGCATGGAATACCATGACAAGGCGGAGGCGCTGAGCCCGCAGCACGCCAACGTCATCGCGAGCTACGCCGACACGCTGGTGCAGGCGTCGCGGCCGGAGGGCGGCCTTCGCAAGATCCAAGCCGCGCTCGACCTTAACCCGATCGCGCCGGACGAGTATTTCTGGACCGCCGCCGGCGCCAGCTATTCGCTTGGCCAATACGAACAGGCCATCGCCTACATCGAGCGCATGCGCGATCCGACGCCCGCCGACCGGCTGTCGGCGGCAAGTTGGGGCATGCTCGGCAACAAGAAGAAGGCCCGCCAATTCGTCCGCAAGACGTTCGACGTACACCCGGATTTTAATCTCGACAAATGGATGGCCATCGTTCCCTTCAGGGAAGAGTGGCAACGAGTCCACTATTGCGAAGGTCTGCGCAAGGCAGGCTTCTGAGATCTTCGTTCAGCGAAAGCCAGGAGGGGCAAATGGCGAAAGTGGTGGTAATTGGCGTGGCGGGTGACGATCGGCTCTGGATGGCCGATCTGGATGCGGGAACGGTGACACAGATTCCGGCGCCGACACAGGGGCCTTTGGCAGCGGCCAATGACCTGCGCGTCAACGGTGGCGCAACGGTACACAAGGGCGTCAACCTCGCCGTCCTGGCGGCCTCGTCCGACTCGGTATCCGGCGGGTTCATGGACGGCTGACGCCGACAGGTGGCGCAAGTCAGCGGAATTGACCGGGCGTCGGACGATTGTTTCAGCCGTTCGACGCCCGGCGTGCTTTCATACAGCGATCGCGCCTGCCCACCGGAAGAGACCCTCCGGCGCATCGAACCGCTTTTGCCGAAATTCGGCGTCAGCAGGCTTGCGCGCCTGACCGGGCTCGACAAGGTCGGAATTCCCGTCTGGAGCGCCATTTCTCCGAACGCGCGGTCGATCGTCATCAATCAGGGCAAGGGCGTCACCGACGATGACGCCAAGGTTTCGGCCGCCATGGAGGCGCTCGAACGCGCCGTTGCCTGCGCTCCATCGGTGCCGGCCAGCATGGCGACCCGACAGGCATTATGTGAAAGCGGCGATCGGGCGTTGACGCTTCCGGGATTGATCGCCAGCGGCCAGCCGGATCTCGGCGACGATGAGACGATCGCCTGGCTTCGCGGCTTCGATCTCTCAGACGGAGCCACCACCTGGGTGCCGCTTCAGGCGACCACGCTCGACCGGACCATCGAAGGCTGTCGATACTGGCAATCCTCGGATGGCCTCGCCTCCGGCAACACCCGGACGGAAGCCATTCTGCACGGACTGCTTGAGCGGATCGAGCGCGACGCCGAAACGCTCTGGCGCCTGTTGCCGCTCGGCGCCAAGCTCGGAAGTTGCATCGATCCTGCGTCGTTCGAGGATCCGATCCTCGACGCGATGCTTCGTCAAATCATGGCCTGCGGCCTGCAATTGCGCCTCTTCGACGTGACCAGTGACGTCGCTATCCCCTGCTACGCAGCAACCCTTGCAGATGCCGGCATCTCGAGTGCACGGCAAGCCCGGTACCATGACGTGACGATCGGACATGGAGCTCACCCGGTAGCGCGCAGAGCCGCCATCCGCGCCGTGACCGAGGCAGCCCAGTCGCGCCTCACCTATATCAGCGGCGCCCGCGACGACGTTTTTCCCGAAACCTTTACCCGCCCCCTCTCTCGCGAGACGCAGCGCCTGTTCGAGGCGGCCCCGCAAAGGAAAGCCCCGATGCCGACAAACGCAGCAGGTGCACCGCAGGGACTGCTGCGCTTCGCAATGCAACGGCTCGAGGAGGCGCGTATCCGCTCGGCTGTGGTCGTACCGCTCGTCGAAGAAGGAGACATGCCGTTCTCCGTCGTCAAGGTTCTCGTTCCGGACCTCGAGAACCCCGACGGGTTGCGCAAGCGCCGTTTCGGCGAACGGGCGCTGGCGCGCGCGCTGGAGGTCGGATGAAGATCGCCTTCGTCGGGCCGAGCCTGCCGGACGCGCACCGCCTGGCAGCCGCCGCCATCACCGTCCTGCCGCCCGCCGCTCAGGGCGACATTCTGCGCGCGACCGAACGTGGCGCGACGGCCATCGGCCTGATCGATGGCAATTTCGAACACGTCGCCCCGGTTTGGCACAAGGAGATTCTGTATGCGCTGACGCAAGGCGTTCAGGTATTCGGCGCCGCCAGCATGGGGGCGCTTCGCGCTGCCGAATGCGCTCCCTTCGGCATGGTGGGCATCGGTGAGATCTGCCGACAGTATGTTGAAGGCAGGCGTGTGGACGATGCCGATGTCGCCCTGATCCATGGCCCGGCCGAACTCGGATACCTGCCGCTGACCTTGCCACTCGTCAACGTCGACATGACCCTTGGACGCCTACGGGAGCGTCAGTTGCTTCCGGCGGATGAGGTGGCGGCGCTCGGCGCCGCGGCAGCCGCCGTCTTCTACAAGGATCGCACCTGGACGACGATCGTCGAGCGCGCGGCACTTCCTGCCGGCACCAACCGCACCCGCCGCGCTGAGCTGCTTGCCGCAGAATTCATCGACCAGAAACGCATTGATGCGCTGCATTTGCTAGACGCACTGCACAACGCGCCCGACCAACGGACGGTTGTGGCGCGAGATTGGGAATTCAATTCTACCAGCATGTGGAAGAGGTTGTTCGGTCAACCTGACGCTTCATCTTAAGCGCGCGGTTTTCCCATACAACGTGTGTCACGCTCATGTCACGCGCACTGCGGCGCAGTCACGCTATGATTGACCACGCTGAACTGGATCTATCGATCCATAGGGAGCTGGGGAAAATGATGCTATCTTCATTTGCTGTACCGGTGGAACCGGAAGACAAGGAAAAGGAGCTGCTGGCATTGGCTCGCCTTGTCACCTATGCGCGAGATTCCGCCAAGACCCTCAATGTCGAAGGTGTGCAATATTGCCTCGAGCTGGCGCTCGCATCGCTGCTCAAGGAGGCTGGGGAATACGGTGACAAGAGGGCGCATCTCACCAACGAGCTGATGACGCGACCAAGCCTCGGTCGCTGCTGAGGCCGGCGAGTTCTGGGCGTTCAGCGTCCAGAATTGTGCAAACGTGAAAGATCATCCGCCGTTGCCGGGAACGATGGAATGATCTGAAAACCAAATCGCTAAAAAGCCCTGTCTGCAGACGTGCACGACAGGGCTTTTCATTTGCCGCCTGCGATTTCATCTCCGACGATGCGTCGTCGTGCGGCCTGCGGGGCACCGCAGTTTCGTCTTCCGCCGATCTGCCGCCGGCACCTGTCATCAAACATTTGAAGCTCAGTGCGAGATAGCGCTCGCCGGAGGCAAATGCAGGGGCTGGACGGATTTTTCCTGGAAGGTCGCCCCGTCCGAATGTTTGCTTCGCTGATCGCCGACAATTTAGTCCAGAATTTCCATAGATTTTATTGAATAAAGAGCATTACCGGGTAGGCTTGAACTGCCAGACACAAACGGGGATGCCATGAGCCAACTCCACTTCACGACCGGTGACTTGTCGCAGCGCAATCTCTTGCGACCAACCGCGGCTGCCGGACTCCCCCTTCCCACCTGCCCCTTCGGTGCAGCCGCCGCCCGCTCCGCTCAATGCGCGGGGTTTCGCCGGCCAGCGGCACGGGCCACGCAACAATGGAGACCAGCTTGAGCCAGACCAACCCAACCCTGCCTGTCCTCGACCTTTCGCGCTTTGCGGCGGGCCAACCCGAGCGGGCAACGGCGCTCGACGAATTGCGCAGCGTTGCCCGCTCGGTGGGCTTCTTCTACCTCGAAGGACACGGCATTCCGCAAGACGAGATCGACGGCATCCTCTCGCTTTCGCGGCGCTTCTTCGCACTGCCTGAGGATGACAAGCTGGCGATCGAAATGCGCAAGTCGCCGCACTTCCGCGGCTATAACCGCGCCGGCCTCGAATATACCCGCGGCACCCAGGACTGGCGCGAGCAGGTCGATTTCGGCCCCGAGCGTCAAAGCCTTGAGGTCACGGCACAGGACGCGCCGTGGAAGCGGCTGGTCGGCCCCAATCAGTTCCCCGATGCATTGCCCGAGTTGAAGCCGGCAGTCCTCGGCTATATCGAAGCCGTCACCGGGCTCGGCATTCGTCTGATCGAGATCTTCTCCGAGGCGCTCGGCCAGAAGCCCGATGTCTTCGGGCCGATCTATCGCGACGGCCCCAACCAGCTTCTGAAGATCATCCGCTACCCCGGCCGCGACAAGACCGAGAGCGACCAGGGGGTGGGCGCCCACAAGGACGGCGGCTTCGTCACCATCCTGCTGCAGGACGTGGTCGGCGGCTTGCAGGTCGATGATGGCAAGGGCGGCTGGATCGACGCGCCGCCGAAGCGCGGCACATTCGTCATCAATGTCGGCGAACTGCTCGAACTGGCGTCGAACGGCTACCTGCTCGCCAACATCCACCGGGTGGTCACGCCGCCGGCGGGCGGCGACCGGCTTTCCGTCGCCTTTTTCCTCGGCGCCAACCTCGCCTCGACCATTCCGGTGCTCGACCTGCCGCCGGAGCTGGCGGCGCAAGTCCGCGGCGTGACCCAGGATCCGCAGAACCCGCTCTTCCACGAGGTGGGCCGCAATGTGCTCAAATCCCGGCTGCGCTCGCATCCGGATGTCGCGGCCGCGCACCACGCCGACCTCCTGGAGCAGAAGGCCGCCGTACCCGCCTGATCAACCTGAGAACCGAGGAGAAATGGCATGACGATCCATCAAAGGCCGGAAGAACCCGCAATCGAGATCAAGGCACCGACCGGGCTGCGGGAGACCGGCGGGCGACTGCATCCGGAAACCCTGGCGCTCCACGGAGGCAGCTACCGTTTCGACCCGGCAAGCGGCGCCGTCGCCGTACCGATCTACCAGACGACCTCCTATCAGTTGCCCGGCACGGATGGGGCCGACAAGCTCTTTGCGCTCGAGGCCCCGGGGCATCTCTACACCCGTGTCTCGAACCCGACCCAGGACGCCTTCGAGCAGCGCCTGGCGGAAATCGAAGGCGGCGCCGCAGCACTGTCGCTCGGCTCCGGCCAGGCGGCATCAGCTTTCGCATTGCTGAACCTTGCACGCGCCGGTGACAACATCGTCAGCGCCGCCGGCCTCTATGGCGGCACCTGGGCGCTCTTTGCCGCAACGCTGAAGAGCTTCGGCATAGAAGTGCGCTTCGTCGATGCCGCCGATCCCGAGGCCTTTGCCCGGGCAACGGACGACAGGACGCGCGCCTACTACGCCGAGTCCCTGCCAAACCCGAAGCTCGAAGTCTTCCCGATCGGCGAAGTGGCCGAAGTCGGCCAGCGCTTCGGCATTCCGCTGATCGTCGACAACACCGCGGCGCCGCTGACCATCCGCCCGTTCGACCACGGCGCGGCCGTCGTCGTCTATTCGACGACCAAATATATCGGCGGTCACGGCACCTCGATCGGCGGCGCGATCATCGACAGCGGCCGCTTCCCTTGGCATGAGCATGAGGCGCGGCATCCGAACCTGCACGAGCCGGACCCGAGCTATCAGGGCAAGACCTGGCTCGAAAAGGCCGCCGCGATCGCCTTCCATCCCTATATCCTGCGCGCCCGGGCGGTACTGCTGCGCGACCTCGGCGCCGCCATTAGTCCGTTGAACGCCTTCCAGTTCATCCAGGGGCTGGAGACGCTGCCGCTCAGAATCCGCCAGCACAACGAGAATGCGATCAAGGTCGCCGAGTTCCTCCTCACCCATCCGAAGGTCGGGCGCGTGGTCTTCCCGAAACTCCAGGAAGGCGAAGTGAAGGCCCGCGCCGAGAAATATCTCCAAAACGGGCACTATGGGGCTCTGGTCGGCTTCGAGCTGAAGGGCGGACGCGAGGCCGGACGCCGCTTCATCGACGGACTGAAACTGCTCTACCATGTCGCCAATATCGGTGATGCGCGTTCACTTGCCATCCATCCGGCAACGACGACGCACTCGCAGCTTTCGGAGGAGGACCAGCTGAAGACCGGCGTAACGCCGGGTTACGTCCGGCTGTCGATCGGCATCGAACATGCCGACGACATCATCGCCGATATCCGCCAGGCGATCGACGCGGCCTGACGACACGTTTCCGTGCCATCCTCCGCAGCCCGGGCCCTTGCGGTCGGGCTGCGGAGGTTTCTTTTGGCGGGCGAGAAATGCCCGATAGGCCGACGATCGCTTTCGTGCCACAACTGCCCGCCGGTCGCGGCGTCCGTGAAACGCTACCCGAACGCCCCCAACAGCGCCGAGCGTCAGACGCACGAAGGCTTTTCTGCATGTCTTCGTCCTTAAATCGAGGTCGATTCAAGGGGACATGCAATAGGAGAGATGATGAGCACGAATACCCAGATCCTGCTTGCCGCCCGGCCATCGGGCCGACCGACGCCAAGCGATTTCCGCATCGTCGAAGCGGCAATCCCCGAGCCGGCCGAAAGCGAGGTCCTGCTGAAGATCCTCTACCTCTCGCTCGATCCCTACATGCGTGGCCGCATGAACGCCGGCAAATCCTACGCCAAACCCGTGGAGATCGGCGCGGTCATGGAAGGCGGCACCGTTGCCCGCGTCGTACGCTCACGTCACCCGGACTTCACCGACGGCGACTTCGTGCTCTCCCACTCCGGCTGGCAGAGCTATGCGCTCTCGCGCGGTGCGGACCTGCGCAAGCTCGATCCGTCCGCGGCACCCCTGTCGACCGCGCTTGGCATTCTCGGCATGCCCGGCTTCACCGCCTATGCGGGACTGCTGACGATCGGCCAGCCGAAACCGGGCGAGACGGTCGTCGTGGCTGCGGCAAGTGGCGCCGTCGGCTCGGCGGTCGGCCAGATCGCACGCATCAAGGGAGCGCGCGCGGTCGGTATAGCGGGCGGAGCGGACAAGTGCGCTTTCGTTCGCGACACGCTCGGCTTCGATGCGGTGATCGATCACCGCGCTCCCGATTTCGCCGAGCAGCTTGCCACCGCGTGCCCCAACGGCATCGACGTCTATTTCGAGAATGTCGGCGGCCATGTCTGGGACGCGGTCTTTCCGCTGCTGAACGACTTTGCCCGCGTCCCCGTCTGCGGCTTGATCGCGCACTACAACCAGACCGGTGGTCCGCAAGCGGGCGGCGACAGGCTGCCGGGCGTCATGCGTGAAGTTCTGAGCAGGAGCCTGCTGATCAGGGGCTTCATCCAGCGTGAATTCGCCGGTCAGCGACCAGCCTTCTACCAGGAGATGGCAGACTGGATTGCGCGCGGCGAGGTTCGCTACAAAGAGGACATCGTCGATGGCATCGAGAACGCTCCCAATGCCTTCATCGGGCTGCTCGAAGGCCGCAACTTCGGCAAGCTGATCGTGCGGGTGGCCGCCGAGAACTGAAAGCCACGCCTCGCAAGTGATCAGTGCAGGCCGGCGAGACGGACGCCGGCCTTGCCAAGACCATCGTCGAGAAGCGCGATCAACTCGGGCGCATAACCGCGCGCGGTGAGTTCGCTTTCAATCGACCGCGTCGAGCCAACCTTGTGCCAGCGTAAGCCGTCAAGGGCGCTGGTGGCCTCTCTCGTTCGGCCGAGTTGACCTGCCGCTGCGATCCGCAGGAGGTTGACGGCGGTGTCGGCGGGATTGGCGAGTTGGCGCGCACGTCTCAGCGCTTCGCGGTATTTGCCGTTCCGATAGTCTTCGAGCGCCAGTGTGAGCGCCGCGTCGCGATGCAGATACTCGCAGCCCACCTCCGCCACCCGCGCGAGGCTCACGCCCTCCGAATATTGCCCACTGACAAAGAGCAGCAGGCCGAGCCGGGCGGCTATGACGTCATCGAGCGGATTGAGCGCAGCGGCACGGCGACCGGACAAGAACGCGGCCTCCGTGTCGCCGGTGACGAAGCGCGCCTGCATCTGCGCGATGTAGCTCTGGCTCGATTGCGGTGCAAGAGCCACGGCCTTGTCCGCGAGCTTCACCGCCCGTGCCGCCACCGTCGGCGAGGCGCTCGCCTCGCCGGTCGCCACCAGCACCATGGCGAGGCTCGCGAGCACGTCGGGATCCGCCGCCTGGTAGGTCATCGATTGCTCCAGGCAGGCATGTGCCGAAGCCAAGCCTTCCGGGTCGAGCCGGGCCACCGCGACGTCGGCAAGCAGCACGCAACCGTAGCCGATCGACGGCGTCACGAGCTGCCGCGCCGCCTCCAGGCTGACGATGACGCCTTCCTCGCCGGCGAGCGAGCGGGCGAGCCGAGCCAACAGTTTTTCCTGAACTGCTTGTGCATCACCGTTGTCTATATCGGCTTTCGCGGTACCCGCTCTCAGCGCCTCATTGCTTTGCGCATCGACAACCTGCCACGAGACCTGATGCTCCTTGACGTCGGCACTGTACGCGACCGAGAGCCGGTATTCCTTGCTCCCCTGCAGCTTCACCTGCGGTGCTGACGCGACCCAGCCGGTAACCGATGCGACATCGACGCCCGGCGCCGGCGCCCGCGCCAAAGTGCGGACAGTGGAGAACTGGGACAAGGCGTGGATCAGGTAGTCGCCTGCCTTCCTCTGCTCTTCGCCACCGGTTCCGCTGCCCGCTGGAGCGTCGATGACGATCGTGGGCTTGGCGGAAAGCACCGGTTGCCATGGAAGGCGTTCAGCGACGGAGAGATAGAAGGTTCCAGCCATGGCTGCGAGTCCTGCGGCAGCGGCCGCAATCACGCCGAGCGGACGACGCGACCGTCGAACAGGGGCCGAAGCGACGTCGGCCGGTTCTTGCTGCTCGTTCCCCGATTCAGTGGGATCCGCTGCGATTTCCGAAGGGCCCTGCGCCAAGCCGCTCATCACGAAATGCGGGACGTAGTTTCCCTTTGGGAGCTCAATGCGAAGCCTCTCCTTTTCGCCGACGGTCTCATAATATTGTGTCAGCGCCGCGCGCAGCCGCGAGGCTTCGACACGCACGATCGGATCGGTTGCCGGATCGAAGGAGGCCGGTCGGCCGAAAACGTCGATCGCGATAGTATAGGCTTTGACCTGCCCCGAGCGGCCAGCGAAGAACTCGTCGACCAGGTAGCGCAGGAGCTTCCGGTGGCGTTCAGTCGCGTGAAATTGGCTATCCGCAAGAATACGATCAAGTGCAGCACGTGCGTCACATTCATCAACGGCACAATGAGCTGCTAGACCCGTATTTCTGGCTTCCATAATACGCTCCCAACTGCCCACAACCCCAAAGAGAGTGCAAACGCGAGACGAACTCTAGACGAGAGCCGCGATGACGAAAAGAAGAATATTGCGCCATCACAAAGCATTTTTGCGAAGGAAACGAGCTATGTCAGAGCGGGATAAGAACCGCCAAAATATCCCACGAAGTTTATACTGGATTTACATGAAATCTATGAATCCAAGGAGGCTATTTGCTAATCACACCGGACTAGGTTCGCGGCCTGAATCGATGATACAGATAGAAATTACCTCTTCTTCAATCTCGCGACAGATCAATTCATACTCCGAGATCATGGAATGATCCAGCGGATCGAGCCTGCGTTGCCGGTCGAGCATGGAACTTGCTTCTTCGTAGGCCTCGCAGAGGTTGGAAAGAGACACGTTCTTGGCGATCAGGAGCTGCAGTTGGCCGCGCAGCGCCGGGAGCTTCAGCATTAGCTTCAAAAGTCCGCGCTGTAGGGCCGCGTTGGGCATTGTTTGTTACCCGCCTGATCGACAGTCGATGACCTTGTCGCCAGCCCGACATGCTGGCGCGCCATTTCTCAGGACCATTTTCCCGGCACCGAGACGACACATCGGTCTGCCGACGCCCTCAACCAAGGCTGGCGACGGGAGCAGCCCTCTCCCTCGAAGGTCAGCGTGACGACAGCCGCTCCGTTTCGGAAGTACGTAACAGTAACATTGCCCCGATAGTCTTGACGCCGACGCGGTGAGCGTCCGAATTCGTCCCTCGATACGGCGAGCCTTACCCCTCGCGGGCCCCGGCATCGCCAAGGCTATCCCTGTCGACGACAGATCGGTTTGGACGCCTTTCTCGAACCATAGGTCACCGTTGCCGGAGCGCGGCCGAGAGGGCTGGAACCCACCGGCTGTCGTAGGCGGGTCGATTGACCCCGGGGCGCCACCGCCCAGGGGGCTGACTGCTCCCTACTTCTCGAAAGCATAGATCTGGCGCCAGTCCTCTTTCATGTCGACCAGCAGCCAGTTTCTCTGTTCGGCTTCCGTCAGCGCCTTGTCCAGCTTGCCGACGGGCGATTGCCGATCATAGGCCCATTCGCGCTCTCCATCCGTATGGTGCACGATCAGGCCGAAGCGTGGGCCTGCGCCGGCCGTCGCCCAGCGCAGCATTTCGTAGTCGCCGTCGGAATTGCCGGCAGCAAAGATCGGCCGTCGGCCGATGAACGTGTTGATGCCGACGGGCTTGCCCGGGCCATCGTCGATGAAGTCGATCTTGGGTTCGCGCGTCAGCACCGGCGTATCGCCATCGAGTGCATATTTCGTCACGATGCTGCTGCCGATGACCTGTTCGGGCGGGATGCCATACATCTGTTCGGTCATCGGCCGCATGAACTCGATGCCGCCGCCGGAGACGATATAGGTCTTGAAGCCATTGGCCCTTAGATAATCGAGCAGCTCACGCATCGGCAGATAGGTGATCTCGTTATAGGGACGGTTGAAACGCGGGTGCCTGGCCGTCGCGAACCAATCCTTGACCGTCTTGGTAAACGCATCCGTCGTCATGCCGGCATGGGTCTCCATCAAGAGTTCGACGAGGCCTTTCTCGCCGGCGGCGGCGACACCCGCCATGTCGCCCTTCAGCAGCGATGCGAACGGCTCCTTGTCCTTCCATTCCGGATGCTCCGGCGCCATGACCTTGACGCGGTCTGCGGCGAACAGGCCCTGGAAATAGCTCGGCTGCTCGGTCCAGAGCGTGCCGTCATTGTCGAAGACGGCGATACGTTCCTCCGGCGCCACGAAGTCGGCGCCGTTCTCGCTGGTCACCCGCGTGACGAAATCGACGATGGCCGTCTTCGCCTCACCATCGTTCCAGGACGGAAGATTGTCGGCGGGCGCATCGGCCGCGACGACGGCAGCCGGCGCGGCCAAGGCGGTCGAAAGCAGAAACAGGAGAGCGGCGAACCGCGAGCGGCACCGGCTTGGCCTGGCATTGGATCGCATCGCAATTGCCGTCATACCGCATCCTCCTTGCAGGAACGATTTGAATCCTCTGGAAAGGTTAGGGCCGCCGAATGCAGCGAAAACCGATATGGGTGGTCGCCGCGTTTTCCTCATGCGCATGGCGCGCCGCCGGCCGGTAGCGGCGGCAATAATTGGGTGCGCAGAGATGCGAGCCACCTTTCACCACCCGGCGGGCGATGTGGATCGTCGGTTGTCTCGGATCGAAACTCGCTTCCCTGTCGCCGCCGCGCGGATTGGAAGGGATACAGCAGCTCTTTTGCGCCGGCGCCGGGTGGTGGGTCGACCAGAAATCGCTCGACCATTCCCAGACATTGCCAATCATGTCGTAGAGGCCGTAGCCGTTCGGCGGGAAGCTTGCGACCGGCGAGGTCCGCTCGAAGCCATCGGGCCTGAGATTTTCCGTCGGGAACATGCCGTGCCAGGTGTTCGCCATGAAGCGACCCTCCGGTACCAGGTCGTCGCCCCAGGCAAATTCAGCGCCCTCGAGCCCGCCCTTTGCGGCGAACTCCCATTCCGCCTCCGTCGGCAAATCCTTGCCCGCCCATTCCGCATAGGCCTTGGCATCGAGATAAGAGACCTGGACGACCGGATGATCGAGCTTGCCGCGGATATTGCTCTGCCGCCCATAGGGCCGCCGCCAATCGGCGCCGAACTTGAAGTTCCACCATTGCGACGGACTGCTGCCGGAAATCCTCTTCGGCGGATCGAAGATCACCGACCCGGCACGCATCATCTCCGGCAGGGCGCCCGGATAATCCTTGGGATCCGGCGCCTTTTCCGCCTCGGTCACGTAGCCCGTCGCCTCGACGAAGGCGGCAAACTGGCGGTTGGTCACCGGCGCCACGTCGATCCAGAATCCGTCGACCTTAACCGGATGCGCCGGCGCCTCCTCCGGATAGTGCTTGTCCGAGCCCATGACGAAGGTGCCGCCTTCGATCCAGATCGGCTCACGCGCACTGATCGCCGCCGGCGTTTCGTTGAGAAGCAGTATTTTCTGCGACACGGGCATGCGGTTCCATATCCCCGGAGCGGCGGTTTCGATCACCAAGTCGCTACAAGCTAACGCCATTTCCCTTCGACCCAAAGTACGTAACCGTTACGACGGCAAGCAAAACCTCGCGCGCCACGGTCGAAATCGGGCAAATGCGCTTCCTGCCTAGTCTTTGTTACTGTTACATCCTTTCCAATTGGCCTGATTTAACAATAAGCTCTGCCGAAATTTCATGATGACTGATGCTGCCGGAAAGGCAGAGGGAGCAGGAATTCATGGGTGCACGCGACGACATCGAGCAACTCGGCAAACGCATCGGCGAAGCGATCGTCGGCCAGCAAGGCATGATCGAGCGGTTGCTGCTGGGCTTGCTCAGCAACGGCCACTTGCTCGTCGAGGGCCTGCCGGGGCTCGCCAAGACGCGCGCCATCAAGAGCATGGCGAAGAACCTCGACGCGGAGCTTTCGCGCATCCAGTTCACGCCCGACCTTCTGCCCGCCGACATCACTGGGTCGGAGATCTACTTTTCCGATGGCGGCAAAGGCGAGTTTCGCTTTCAGGAAGGCCCGATCTTCGCCAATCTCATCCTCGCCGACGAGGTGAACCGTGCGCCGGCGAAGGTGCAATCGGCGCTGCTCGAAGCGATGGAGGAGCGCCAGGTCACCATCGGTGGCAAGCGTCACGCCCTGCCGGACCTGTTCCTGGTGATGGCGACCCAGAACCCGATCGAGCAGGAAGGTACCTATCCCCTGCCCGAAGCACAGCTCGACCGCTTCCTCATGCATGTCCAGGTGGATTACCCGAACGCTGCGTCGGAAGCCGAAATCATGCGGCTCGTGCGGTCCGAGGAAATCCACACGAAACCCAACAATCACGCGACGGAAAAACTCGCCCAGGATGCGGTGTTTACCGCGCGCCAGGAGATATCGGCGATCACCGTTTCCGAAGCGATCGAGAACTACATCGTCGCGCTCGTCATGGCGACCCGCTACCCCGACAAGGTCGACAAGGATCTCGCCAAATGGGTCCAGGTCGGCGTCAGCCCGCGCGGCGTCATCGGCCTCGACAAGGTTTCGCGGGCGCACGCCTGGCTGAACGGCCGCGACTTCGTGACGCCCGACGACGTGCAGGCAACCGTACATGACGTCTTTCGCCACCGGCTGGTGCTCTCCTACGAGGCGCATGCCGGCGGCACCACCGCCAACCAGGTGATCGACCGTATCGTCGAACTCGTCGCGGTCGCCTGAGGATGGAGGTCTGCCGATGGCCATATCCCTGCCGGCTCTCGCCCGTTCCCGCGGCATCGTAAAGCCCCGCCAGGTCGATACGACCGGCGTCTATACGTCGGTCGACACGCTCGTCGGCCTTGAAGCGATGGCCCGCGACCTGACTTTCCTGCGCAAGGCGCCGGTGCGGCGCCTGCTTGCCGGACGTCATGAATCGCGCATGCGCGGCCGCGGGCTCTCCTTCGAAGAACTGCGCAACTATCTCCCCGGCGATGACATCCGTGCCATCGACTGGCGGGTGACGGCCCGCACCGGCAAGCCGGTCGTCCGTGTCTATGACGAGGAGAAGGACCGGCCGGCGCTGATCCTCGTCGACCAACGCATCAACATGTTCTTCGGCAGCCGCCGCGCGATGAAGTCGGTCGCGGCTGCCGAAGTCGCCGCGCTCTCGGCCTGGCGCGTGCTGGCGCTCGGCGATCGTGTCGGCGGCGTCGTCTTCGGCGACGAAGAGGTTACCGAGGTGCGCCCCTATCGCAGCCGGGAAGCGGTGATCCGCCTGGCCGACAGCATCGTGCGCTACAACATGGCGCTGAAGGCGGGTTCGCAGGCGCCGCATGGCGAGGAACAGCTCGACGTGGTTCTCTCCACGGTCGCCAACATTGCGCGGCACGATCACCTGATCATCGTCATCAGTGATTTCGACGGCTACAGCCTCGAGACCCGCGACATGCTCCTGAAGCTCTCGGCCCACAATGATGTGATCTCCGTTCTCATCTACGATCCGTTCCTGCTCGAGCTGCCCCGCAAGGGCGATATCGTCTTCAGCGGCGGGCTGCTTCAGGCCGAAGTGCAATTCGGCCACGGCAATGTTCGCGAGGCCATCGACGGCTTCGCCAGAAAGCGCGGGCGGGCGCTGCGCGCCTGGCAGGAGGAACTCGGCTTGCCGATGTTGCCGATTTCGGCGGCCGAGGAAGTGGCGCCGCAACTGCGCACCATGCTCGGCCAACTCGCCAACCGGCAGCGGAGGCGATAGCGATGGCGACGGCCGCCCCTGCGAAAGATCCGTTGCTCGAGGCAAGCCTTCGAGGTCTCGCGGACATCGCCATGCCTCAGCCCGTCTCGATGATGCCGCAGACCGTGGCCTGGGCGGTGCTCGGTTGCGTCGTGCTCCTGCTGATCGCCTTCGCCTGCTGGCGCTGGTACCGGCGCTGGGAGACCAATCGCTACCGCCGCGAAGCGCTCGCTGACCTCAAGGAAATCGAAGGACGGCTGACCGCCCCCACCACCCGCGGCGAAGCGCTTGTCGCCCTGCCCGTCCTCCTGAAGCGCACCGCCTTGGTACTCTGGCCGCGCGAAACGATAGCCGGGCTCCACGGCACGGGCTGGACGGGTTTCCTCGATGCCCATTCCGGCGGCCCCGTGTTTCCGATCGCCTCGGCGCGCTTTTTCGAAGAGGCCGAATATCGCGGCAGCGCGGCGCTTTGCGCGGTTCCGGAGCCGGAAGCGCGGACCTATGCCGCTGCGGCACGTCACTGGATCGAGGCGCACCATGTACGTGCTTGACCATGCCTGGGTTCTGATCCTCCTGCCGCTGCCCTTCCTCGTCTGGTGGATGCTTCCGCCGTACCGCGAGCAGTCGGCCGCCGTCAGAATACCTTTCTTCAAGGACATTACCGCCGCTGCAAATCTCGGTCCGACCGAAGGTTCGGTCGTTCCGAGAACCAATCTCGGCCAGAAGGTGATTGCGCCGATCTGCTGGACCCTGATCGTGCTGGCGCTCGCGCGGCCGCAATATGTCGAGCCGCCGATCGAGAAGACCGAGCCCCAGCGCGACCTGATGCTGGCGATCGATCTTTCGCAGTCAATGGACACGCGGGACTTTCGCGCTCCCTCCGGCGAACTGCAGACCCGGGCAGAGGCGGTTCACAAGGTGGTCGCCGGCTTCATCGACCGCCGGCCGAACGATCGCCTCGGCCTGATCGCCTTCGGCGATGCGCCCTATCCGCTGGTGCCGTTCACGCTCGACCACGAGACCGTCAAGCTGATCCTGTCCGACAGCCTGCCCGGCATGGCCGGCCCGCGCACCGCCGTCGGCGACGCGATCGGCCTCGCGATCAAGATGTTCGACGCCAGTACCGCGCCGGACAAGGTGATGATCCTCCTGACCGACGGCAACGACACCGCCAGCAAGATGCCGCCCGACAAGGCCGCCAGCATCGCCGCCGACAGGCAAGTGGTGATCCACACCGTCGGCATCGGTGACCCCAATGCGGAAGGCGAACAGAAGCTCGATACGGCAACCCTCCAGGGCATCGCCGAGACGACGAAGGGCCGCTATTTCTTCGGCCAGGACCAGGCAAGCCTGCAGAACATCTACGAACTGCTCGACCAGCTGACGCCGGCCAATCAGAAGACGCTATCCTGGCGGCCGCGCATCGAACTGTTCCACTACCCGCTTGGCGCAGCCCTTCTGATCGTCCTCGCTTACCACACCATCATGTGGCTCCTCTCTTCGCTTACCGAGCGCCGCCGACGGCAGGAGGCAGCGCCATGATCTCGGATTTCCACTTCCTGAGGCCGTTCTGGCTGCTGGCGCTGGTCGCCGCCCCTCTGCTCGTCTACCTCGTCAGCCGGCGCGGTGATGTCCGCTCGCAATGGCAGGGCATGATCGCGCCGCATCTGCTCGACCACCTTCTGGTCGAAAAAGGCGGCAAGCGGCGCTTCCAGCCCGTGCACGTCACGGCGGCGTTGATCGTCGTTGCGGCCATCGCCGTCGCCGGTCCGACCTGGCAGCGCGAGCGCCCGCCCTTCGTCGAGGACACCGCGCCGCTGGCGATCGCCATCGACCTCAACCCGACCATGAACGCGACCGACATCTCCCCGACGCGGCTCGAACGCGCCAAGCTCAAGGTCCTGGATATTCTCAGCCTCAGAAAGGGTTCGCGCACCGCGCTCTTCGCCTATGCCGGCTCCGCCCATATGGTGCTGCCGCTGAGCGATGATACAGCGCTGGTCAAAACCTATCTCGCCGCCCTCTCACCTCAGATCATGCCGGTCGACGGCAAGGATACGGCAAAGGCCCTGCAGGAAGTCGAGAAGGCTCTGGCCTATGAAACGGTGCCCGGCACGATCCTGTTCATGACCGACGGGGTCGAGCGCGCCGATTTCCAGGCGTTCAGCCGATATCAGGGGCGCAATGCCCTGATGGTGCTCGGTATCGGTACGGCCGAAGGTGGCCCGGTGAAGACCGCCGACGGCGGGTTCCTGACCGACGCGACCGGCAGTCATGTTCGCTCCAAGCTCGATGTCGACGCCCTCAAGGCGCTGCAGTCCGCGTCCAAGGCCGAGGTCGCGACCGTGACGCCTGACGATGCCGACGTGCGCTGGATCGTCCGGCGCATCCAGACCAACTTCGCCGCAAAGACCGCGGAGGGGCTGACGCGCTGGCACGATGCCGGCTGGTGGCTGACGATCCCGATCGCCGTCTTCGGCCTGTTCTGGTTCCGGCGCGGCTGGACCGTGCGCTGGGCAGTCTACCTGTTCGCCGTCGCCCTGTTCATGGGCAACGAACGGGCGCAGGCCGCCGATAACCGATTCCTCGATCTCTGGCTGACGCCGGACCAGCAGGGCCGTCGCGCCTTCGAGCAAGGCGACTTCCCGGGCGCGACCGAAAAGTTCGCCAATCCCGACTGGCGCGGGGCGGCGCTCTATCGTGCCGGGCGTTTCCAGGATGCGATCGACGCCTTCGCCGAGACCGATACGGCCGAAAGCTACTACAACCAGGGCAACGCTCTCATGCACCTCGGCAAGGCGGAAGAGGCGATCGCTGCCTATAAGCAGGCATTGAAACGCCGCCCCGACTGGCCCGACGCGAAACAGAACCTGGCGGCTGCCGAAAACTTCAAGGTCGCCAAGGACAAGCAGGAACAGGACGAGCAACAGGAACAGGCGGGCATCGACCCCGATCAGGTGCAGTTTGACGACAAGGGCAAGAAGGGCACGGACGCGACGATCCAGGGTGAGCCGCAGACGGCCGACATGTGGATGCGCAACATCCAGGTCTCGCCCGCTGCGCTGCTCGCACGCAAATTTGCGATCGAGGCGAAGGAGGCGACACCGTGAGCGCCTCGTCCAATTTGCCTCGGCTGCTCGTCTGGCTCGTTGGCCTGTCGTTCTGGCTTGTGGGCAACGCACTTGCCGCGAACCCCTTCGCGCGCGCCACGCTCGCAACCGAGGGGACGATCTATGCCGGGCAGCAGATAGAGATCGACGTCGACGTCTTCGTGCCGAACTATTTCCTGGCGCCGCCGCAGTTCCCCTTGTTCGACCTTCCGGGTGCGGTGGTCACCATGCCCGACGACCGCGGCATGAACCTCAACGAGACTGTTGATGGTGAGGCCTTCTCCGGCATCCGCAAGACCTTTGTGATCACGCCTCAGGCAGCGGGCAACTATGCCCTGCCGACGATCGTGATCCCCTTCGGCTATGCCGCCCTGCCCGGCCAGACGACACAAGGCAGGGTGGCGGTACCACGGCTCAAATTTACCGTTGCTGCGGTTCCCGGAGGGGCGGCCGGTACGCCCGGTGTCACCGCCGGGAAAATAACGATCACGCAGACATTCGACCGGGACGCCGCCGGCCTGCATGCAGGCGACGCACTGGTGCGCACAGTCACCACCCGCGCGACCGGCCTGGCGCCGATGATGATCCCCGAGCCGACCTTCGAAGCGCCCGAGGGCGTCAAGATTTATCGGCACGATCCGGTGCTCTCGGAGGAGCGCACGCCGCGCGGCGATATTGCCGCCGGACTGCGCAAGGACGCCGCAACCTATGTCTTTGCCGCGCCGGGAACCTTCTCGCTGGCGGCGATTACACTGGAATGGTTCAGCCCCGCGACCGGGAAGACCGAAACGGCCGAGGTCGACGGGGCGAAGGTGGTGGTCGGTGCAGCGCCGGCAACGGAAATTGCCCTTGCGCCGCCCCCGCCGCCACCCGTCGAGGCACCAATCGACTGGCTGTGGTGGGCCGCTGCCGCGGCCGCCGTCCTCGCTTTTGCCTTACTGGTCCAGCTTGCCGCCAATCTGGCCGGCCGGCTGGAAACCTGGATCGGCGCGGCGCTCTTGCGCAAAGCGCACTCAGAGGAGACGGCCTTCCGACACGTTCTCGATGCCTGCCGCGACCATGACAGGACACGGCTGGAATCGGCGCTCGATAAGTGGTCGCGCAAGACCGGCAACGTGCCGCTTGCGAAATGGGTGGATCGGTTTGCCGATCCGAAGACGCAAAGCGCCTTCGCTCGCCATCGGCAGAGCCGCTACGGCATCGCGCAATCAGGACACGAGCGCTCCGATTTCACCCGTCTGCGAAGCGGACTGAAGTCGGCCCGGCGACGTTGGCTGGAAGAGTTCTCCGACGACGAAGCGGCTGATGAATTGCCCGAGCTCAACCCGCTGTTCGACAGCACCTTGCGCAAGAGCCGCTGAAGCCCCATGCGGCGCCCCCGTTACACGCGTCCGCGCGCCTTCGTAACCGTTGCGTACTTACCCGCTGGCGCCTTCCCGCGGAGATTACGTCGGTAAATTCGAACCTTGCCTGCAGTCCAAGAGCCGATCGCATAAATCTGTGTTTCGCCGGTCACGAACGGACATCACGCGACTCCTACTCGTTCGGCGCCGGTGGCGGCGAGATTGATTCCGGCATAAGCGCAAATCCGCGCAAAATATTTGCACCATATCAGTCGCTTCCGGCACAGAATTGCAACACAAAGGCATCACCGCCGTAGTATCCTCCCCCCGTTGTTCTGCCCTGTGGCAGACAGGGAGGCATTCCATGGAAAAGACGGACAAAGAAAACACCGAAACCACGTCGCGGGCGGCGATGGACGGCGAAATCGGTATTCTCGCACGCCGCCGGATCGAGGCCGGCATCATCGCGCCGATCTACGAGGCGATGCGTGAGGAAATCGGCGAGGCGCGCGCGCAGGCAATCCTCGACAAGGCGATCACAAAGGCCGCGATCGAAGCCGGCCGGACCTTTGCGGCAAAGACACCCGGCGGCACCAATCTGCGCACGTTCCAGGAGTTGCAGGACCTCTGGACCCAGGATGATGCACTGACGATCGAAGTCACGAAAGCGACGGACGAAGAGTTCCACTACAATGTGAAGCGCTGTCGCTACGCCGAGACCTATCGCGAGATGGGGCTCGGCCATATCGGGCACCTGCTTTCCTGCAACCGTGACGGCGTCTTCTGCACCGGCTACGACCCACGCATCACGCTTGAACGCACCCAGACGGTGATGCAGGGCGCAACCCATTGCGACTTCCGCTACCGGTTCGACAAGGACGCTCCGGAGCAGCCGAAATGAGCGCCGAAGCCTTGCGCACTCAGCCCAAGCGCATCAACACACCGGCAACAAACGGCGACAGGCTGTGGAACGACATCGTCACGACGGCCCGTTTCGGCGGCACCGACAAGGGCGGGGTCACCCGCCTGACGCTGACCGAGGAGGATCGCCAGGTCCGCGACTGGTTCGTCGGCGAGTGCCGGGCGCTCGGCTGCTCGGTCGAAGTCGACGGCATCGGCAACATCTTCGCGACCTATCCGGGCGAGGACATGGCGCTGCCGGCGATCGCCGTCGGCAGCCATCTCGATACCCAGCCGCAAGGCGGCCGGTTCGACGGCATCCTTGGCGTGCTGGCTGGGGTCGAGATCCTGCGCACCCTCAAGGAAACCTCCACGCGGCTCCGCCGTCCGCTGACGGTGGTCAACTGGACGAACGAGGAAGGCTCGCGCTTCTCGCCGGCGATGATGGGTTCGGGCGTCTTCGCCGACGCGCTTTCGCTTGATGCAGCCCATGCCCTCAGCGACCGCGAAGGCGTCACGGTGGGCGCGGCCCTCGATGCGATCGGCTATCGCGGAAGAGGAACGCTCGAAGCGACCGCCTTAGCCGCCTATGTCGAGCTCCATATCGAGCAGGGACCGCTGCTCGAAGCGTCCGCAACCGAGATCGGTGTCGTCACTGGCATCCAGGGCCTGCGCTGGTTTGATGTCGTCATCACCGGAACCGAGGCACATGCGGGCAGCACGCCGATGGCGCAGCGCGACGATGCGCTCGTTGCCGCCGCCGAAATCGTGCTTGCCGTGCGCGACATCGCCCGAGAGAATCCCCCCGGCGTCGGAACCGTCGGCTTCGTCGAGGTCGGCCCCAATTCGCGCAACGTCGTGCCGGGTTCCGTTCGACTCCAGATCGACATGCGCCATCCCTCCGAGGCTGGCCTCGACCGGATGGAAACCGCTTTGCAGGATGCCGTTCGCAAGGCGGGCGCTAACGCCGAGCTGAAGTGCGTCTGGTCGAAGGCGCCGGTCGTCTTCGATCCGTCGATCGTGGATGCCGTGCGCCACAGCGCAGACGCACTCAGCTATTCGGCCACGGACGTCATATCCGGCGCCGGGCATGATGCGGCGCATATCGCGACGATTACGCCGACCGCAATGATCTTTGTGCCCTCCAAGGACGGTCTTTCGCACAACGAGGCGGAATATACCGCGCCCGAAGAGTGCGCCCGCGGCGCGGAGGTTCTGTTCCAGACCATCCTGGAACTCGACCGGCGCTGATCGATAAAGCGAAGCACACAACGCCGTGGGTGTCTGTAGGTGTCGTGGTCTTGCTCCGCGTTGGAACGCAGGCACGCATTCGGGTTCGCCGAACACGAACGCTTCGGCGTTTGGATTGGGGCGCGGCGGTCAGCCGCGCCCGCGGTTTTCGTTATTCGGATTTGTCGTAAGAGAACTGGATGCCGGCGGTACCGCCGGTCTCGATGAAGAGATTCATGAAGGCGGTCGCCGTTTCCTTGCGCTGCCAGTCACGCTGCAGTTCGCAGAAGAGCTGTGGCACGCTGATCATCTGGCCGCCCGCCTGTTCGATCCGGCGCAATGCGGCCTCATGGGCGGCGACGGACGTGCCGCCGACCGCGTCGACCGGGACATAGACCTCGTAGCCAGCCTTCAGCGCGTCGAGCGCCGGAAATGTCAGGCATGCTTCGGTCCAGAGCGCTGTCATGATCAACTTCTTGCGTCCGGTCTTCTCCACGGCTTGCCGGAACTCGACGTCTTCCCAGGAATTGATCGAGGTGCGGTCGTAGGTCGGGACCTCCTTCAAGACCCGGTTGACTTGCGGGATCGGCGGCTTGTTCAGCCCGGTCTTCACGTTGACCGTCGAATGGACGATCGGCAGCCCGTAGACGACAGCGGCTTTGGCTGCGCCACAGATGTTGTTGATCAGCAGTTGCCGGTCCATCGAAGCGATCGAGTTCACCTGGACCGGTTGGTAGTCAATGATGATGAAGGTCGAATTGGCAGGGGTCAGCAGATGATCCTTTGAAGGATCACGAATTGCTTCACTGGTCATGGTCGTCTTCCTTCCTTCGAGTGCCCGAGATGATCGGCGGATCGTCCCCGCCGCAGGACCGCCCGAGCGTCGGTCCGGGACACGGGCGCCTGGCAGGCTAAGCCGACGCTAGGCGCTCGCGATCTTGCCAAGCGGCCGGACTGAAAGTCCGTCATCGCCTGCCTGATTTCCTGCTCGGTGTTCATGATGAAGGGGTCGTCCATGGCGACCGGTTCGTTGATCGGCTCGCCGCTAAGGACGAGCGCCGTCACATCCGAGCTGACGTCCAGTGTAACGCCGCCGCCGTCACGACCGAAGAGAACAAATTGCCTCCCCGAAGAGATAGCCGCGATTGACGAGGACATTGCCGCGCGGGACCGCCAGGCCAGCCGAATGGCCCTCCGGGAGATCGAGAGCCAGCGAAGCTTGCCGTTTCAGGCGCAGGTCCCAGCGATCGGGCGTGAAGTTGCGGGCGGATCCATGCGCTCCGGCATAACTCCCGGCAATCACCCGCAACGCTCCGGCGCCATCCGGCAGGCAGACCGTCGAAATGTCCCGATCGAGCAAAATTGGTCCGGCAGGACCTGAAGGATGGCACGCTGGTCGATGTGCTGCCGGACTGGGGGCCAAAGGCCGGCAGCATCCACGCCGCGTTCCCGTCGCGCCGGGCCTATTGCCTTCCGTTCGCGCGCTGCTCGACCTTCTCGCCTCCGAATTTGCGGACCTGGCGCGTCTGGACGAGCCGCGAACCTGATCGCCCGCAAACCCGTGGTCATAGGGCGGCGCTGACCCGGGTCTTGAGGATTGCTGAGAAGCGCGGATCGAAAGTGCGGCTGATCGGCTCTGCCGCGGCACCGATCGCCACCGCCCAGGGATCGGTGAAACCGATCTGCAATCGCGGGAGGCTGCGGTCGCGCCGGTCGGCGATCGAAGGCAGCAACGGCATCATCGCCTCGACGAGCAGACGCGCGAGCCCCGGTGGAAGCCCGCCGCACAGGATCACCGTCTGCGGATCGAAGATCGTTTCGAGCGCCTGCACGGCGGCGCGCAGTTCGAAGACGGCCGCGTCGAGCCAGCGCCGCACCCGCTCGTCCGAGCCGGCGGCAACCGCATCGATATGGGCGTATAGCTCGGGATCGGCGGGGTCGAGGTCGAGCAGCCTGCAGAGCGAAGCGATCGAGGCGCGGTGTTCGAGCGGCGTACGCTCGTCCAGCGACGCACCCCGCGGCAGGCTGAGGATCATGCCGATCTCGCCGGCATTGCCATTGGCGCCGCGGTAGAGCTCGCCGTTGAGGATCAGCCCGGCGCCAAGGCCATAGCCGAGATAGATGCAGATGGCATGGTCCACGCCGTGCGCAGCTCCAACCATGCGTTCGGCAGTGGCAGCCGCTGCGGCATCGTTCTGCAAGCCGACATCGAGTCCCGTGCCGGCAGCAAGCGTTTCGAGCAACGGAAAATTCTGCCAGGCCGCCATCATCCAGGTATCGTCGTCATCGGCTTCGATACCGAAGGGACCGGGCATTGCCGCCCCGAGGCCGACGAGCCGGTCTTCCGATTGCGGAGCGATCGCCGTGAGATCGCGCCGGGTCTTCTCGATCAGTTCCAGGATCGTCCGGACCCCGGTCGCCGGTCCTCCGGCGGGCAGGTTGGCCTCGCCGCGGGCAAGCACGCGGCCGACGAGATCGACCGCGATGGTCCGCGTCACATGCCGGTCGATCTGCAGTCCGATCGCAAAGGCACCCTCCGGCACCAGGCGATAGGGTGTCGAGGGTTGTCCGCGGCCGTTGCGCACCGCCTCAAGCGATTCGACCAGCCCGTCACGCTCCAGGTCCTCGATGATGTTGGAGACCGTCTGCTTCGTGAGCGCCGTCGCGCGGGCAAGCTCGGCCCGGGACAGTTGACCGTTCAAGCGCAGGGCGTCGATCATCACACGCCGGTTGTGCGCACTGGTTCCCTCCTGATTGGTGCCGCTCTTCGCCCGGATTAGGCGCATATCATTCATCCACCACAAACCCCTCTTGACACTGTTAGAATATTGAACAAAAAATAAGTCAAGACAATTGACTTAATAGGAGCCGAAATGAGCTCCGGGGGAACGAAGGCAGCGGCAAAGGCCGCTGCGGGCGCTCCGATGGATATGTCGACGGCCGCTCGGAAACGGACGGACTTCTCGCATACGGCGCACCATAGAGAGGCGTCGAAGGAAGCTGAAACGCTCAAGTTACTGGAGGTAATCATGTTGAAATCGATAAGAACCGCGCTGCTTTGCGCGACCCTCGCCGGCGTTTCCTTCGCCGGCCATGCGCATGCGGAAACGACGCTGAATGCGCTGTTCATGGCCCAGGCTGCCTATAGCGAAGCGGACGTACGCGCCATGACGGAGGGCTTCACCAAGGCCAATCCGGATGTGAAGGTGAACCTCGAATTCGTGCCCTATGAGGGGCTGCACGACAAGACCGTGCTGGCGCAGGGGTCTGGCGGCGGCTACGACGTCGTGCTCTTCGATGTGATCTGGCCGGCCGAATACGCCACCAACAAGGTGCTCGTCGACGTCACCGACCGCATCACCGACGAGATGAAATCCGGCGTGCTGCCCGGCGCGTGGACGACCGTCGAATATGACGGCAAGCGCTACGGCATGCCCTGGATCCTCGACACCAAATACCTGTTCTACAACAAGGAGATCCTGGAGAAGGCCGGCATCAAGGCGCCGCCGAAGACCTGGGACGAACTTGCCGAACAGGCGAAGGTGATCAAGGACAAGGGCCTGCTCGCAACCCCGATCGCCTGGAGCTGGTCGCAGGCCGAAGCCGCGATCTGCGACTACACGACCCTCGTCAGCGCCTATGGCGGCAAGTTCATCGACGGCGGCAAGCCGGCCTTTACGTCGGGCGGCGGCCTCGACGCGCTCAACTACATGGTGACGAGCTATTCTTCGGGCCTCACCAATCCGAACTCCAAGGAATTCCTGGAGGAGGACGTGCGCAAGGTGTTCCAGAACGGCGAAGCCGCTTTCGCGCTGAACTGGACCTACATGTACAACCTTGCCAACGATCCGAATGAAAGCAAGGTTGCCGGCAAGGTCGGCGTCGTGCCGGCGCCGGGTGTTGCCGGCAAGAGCGAGGTTTCCGCCGTCAACGGTTCGATGGGCCTCGGCGTCACCTCGACCAGCAAGCACCCGGACGAGGCCTGGAAATACATCGTCCACATGACCTCGCAACAGACGCAGAATGCCTATGCCAAGCTCAGCCTGCCGATCTGGGCCTCTTCCTACGAGGATGCGAGCGTCACCAAGGGTCAGGAAGAACTGATCGGTGCCGCCAAGCGCGGCCTGGCGGCCATGTATCCGCGCCCGACGACACCAAAGTACCAGGAACTTTCGACTGCCCTTCAGCAGGCGATCCAGGAAGCGCTGCTCGGCCAGGCTTCACCTGAGGACGCCTTGAAGACGGCGGCCGAAAACAGCGGCCTTTGAGCCGTCCTCCCAAGCCCCGGGCGGATAACCGCCCGGGGACCGCGGGAAGCGACGCTTCGGCGGTTTAACGCTTGCGTCCAAGGACCTTAACACTTTGATTTGGCGCATCATTCGCTTGGGTCGGTTACGATCCGAGGCAATGTGCGATAGCATGACGGGGCTCCCTGGGCCCGAGAAGGTTTCCACCCCATGTCCGGCACCTGGATAACGACGCGCGCATGGCTGCTCATGCTGCCACTGCTGGTGGTCATGATTGCGGTCATCGGCTGGCCGTTGGTCGATACGGTCAGGCTGTCCTTCACCGACGCCAAACTCGTCGGCACTGAAGGCACATTCGTCGGCTTCGACAACTATGCCAAGATGCTCGGCGGCTCGAACTTCCAGCGCGCCTTCGTGACGACGGCCTGGTTCGCCGTCGTCTCGGTCACCGCCGAGATGGTGCTCGGCGTGCTGGCGGCCCTTCTGCTCAATCAACAGTTTCGTGGTCGCACCGCACTGCGGGCGCTGATGATCCTGCCCTGGGCGCTGCCGACGGTGGTCAACGCCACACTCTGGCGGCTGATCTATAATCCCGAGTATGGCGCGCTCAACGCCGCCTTGACGCAGATCGGCCTGATCGACAGCTACCGCTCCTGGCTCGGCGAGCCCGGCTCCGCGCTGACGGCGCTGATCATCGCCGACTGTTGGAAGAACTTTCCGCTGGTGGCCCTGATCGCACTCGCGGCCCTCCAGGCCGTGCCGCGCGATATCACCGCCGCCTCGCTCGTCGATGGCGCCGGCCCCTTCAATCGCTTCCGCTATGTCATCCTGCCCTATCTGGCGGGGCCTCTGCTCGTCGCCCTCGTGCTGCGCACGATCGAGGCCTTCAAAGTGTTCGACATCATCTGGGTGATGACGCGCGGCGGCCCCGCCAACAGCACGCGCACGCTGTCGATCCTCGTCTATCAGGAGGCCTTCTCCTTCCAGCGCGCCGGATCGGGCGCCTCGCTGGCACTGATCGTCACGCTGCTCGTGACCGTGCTGGCCGTCGCCTATGCGGCACTGGTGCGCAAGGCCGCAGGAGCATCGTAATGGAACGCCAGAGCCACCTGTTCACCACCTTCGTCTACGCCTCGGCGCTCTTGCTGGCAGCGGTCATCCTCGCCCCCATTCTCTGGCTCTTCGTCATGAGCATCTCTTCGGCTGCCGATCTCTCCGCAAGGCCGCTCAACTGGTGGCCGGACGAAATTGACCTGTCGCGCTACCGCCTGCTGTTGTCGACGCTGGAAAACAGCGCCGGCGCCGCCTTTACCGCTTCGCTGTTCAACAGCATCAAGGTCGCCGGCATGGCGACGCTGGCGGCGATCGCTGTCGCCATACCGTCCGCCTGGGCGGTATCTCGCACGCCCAGTGTTTCCTGGTCGCTCTATGGCGTGATCGCCACCTATATGCTGCCGCCGGTGGCGCTGGCCGTACCGCTCTACATGGGTCTTGCCTATCTCGGCCTTTTGAACTCCGTGTTCGGCCTGGCGCTTGTCTACCTCACCATTTTGGCCCCCTTCACCACCTGGCTGTTGAAATCCGGCTTCGATTCCATTCCCAGGGAGATCGAGAGCGCGGCGATGATCGATGGCGCCCGCCTCGACCAGATCCTGCGGCTCATCACCCTGCCGCTCGCGGCACCGGTCATGGCGACTTCCGCGCTCTTCGCCTTCCTGCTCGCCTGGGACGAATTCTTCTATGCGCTGCTCTTCACCTCCGATCTGCGCGCCAAGACGCTCACGGTCGCCATTGCCGATCTCGCCGGCGGCCGTGTCTCCGACTACGGACTGATCGCAACCGCCGGGGTGCTCGCCGCCCTGCCCCCGGTGCTGATCGGCCTCCTCATGCAGCGAGCCCTGATTTCCGGGCTGACCAGCGGCGGCGTCAAAGGATGACGGCTATGACCACCACGCAACGCCCGGCCGGGCTCGTCGCAATCGATCGTGAAATGGCGCGTCAGGCCTCGGATGCGATCGCCTCCTTCCACCAGGCAACCACCCTTGCAACGAAGATTGCCGCCTCGCTAGAGGCGACGGGCAAGCTGCTGCTGCTCGGCATGGGCGGTTCGCATGCCGTCGGCCGCGCCGTCGAGCCGCTCTACCGCGCCCATGGCATCGACGCCGTTGCCCTGCCGCTCTCGGAACAGCTCGGCCAGCCGCTTCCAATCGAGAACAAGACAATCCTGGTGACCTCGCAGTCGGGCGAAAGCGCCGAAGTGCTGCGCTGGTTCAGCGAAACCAATGGCGCAACGCCGGACACCTTCGGCCTCACCTTGGAAGGTGGCTCCTTCCTCGCGAAGAACGCACCATCGCTCATCGGCGTTGGAGGCACGGAAAGAGCCTTTGCCGCCACCCGCAGCCTGTCGATCAGCTTCGCCCTGCATCTTGCCGTTCTCGCTGCCCTTGGCGACGACCCGGCCGCAGCGCTTCAGGCACTGGAACATCCGCAATCGCCCGATGCGGCGGCAGCGCTTGCTGCGTTGAGCGGCGTCCGATCCGTCGTCACGTCGGGCCGCCGGTTGCAGGGCCTCGCGGAAGCGATCGGCCTCGGTCTGACCGAGCTTTCGCGACTGCCCTGCTTCTCGCTCGAAGGCGGCCAGCTCCGCCACGGACCGATGGAAATGCTCGGCCCGTCGGTTGGCGTCGTGCTCTTCCGGGCGAACGATCCGACCGCCGGTCTCGTCGAAGCCATGGCTGTTTCCGCCGCCGGGGCCGGCTCGCCGGTCATCGTCTTCGACGCCTCCGGCCAAGCGCCGATCGAAGGCGTCACCACCGTTTCCTTTGCACCGGCCGCCGGCATGGCGGCGATTTTCGCCATGCTGCCGGTCGCCCAGTCCTTCATGATCGCCTTTGCGGCGGCCCGCGTCGAGAATGCCGGCACTCCCGTGCGCTCGACCAAGATCACCCGGAGCGAATAGCCGATGCGTCCTCTTGCCGTGGTCGGCAACGCCAATGTCGACCTCATCCTCGGGCCGGCGGCCCCCTGGCCGAAGGCTGGCACCGAAATCATCGTCGATCACGACGAACTGCGCGTCGGCGGCTGCGCCGGCAACAGTGCGCTCGCCTGGAATTCGCTCGGCGTCGACTATGTGATCGCCGCCAATGTCGGCAACGACCAGTTCGGAACCTGGCTGAAGGAGGCTTTTCCCGAGCGATCCAAGTCCTGGCCGGTCGAAAATGTCGGGACCACGCTCTCCGTCGGCATCACCCATCCCGATGGCGAGCGCACCTTCTTCACGACGCGCGGACATCTTCCGCTTTTGAGTTTTAAGAAGGTTCGAGCGATGCTTGACGGCGAGAAGCTGCGCGGCGGCTACGCGCTGCTTTCGGGTGCCTTCCTCACCGATGCGCTAACCGCGGACTATGACCGTTTCTTCGACTGGACAGACGCGCACGACATAGCCGTTGCCCTCGACACCGGCTGGCCGCTCGACGGCTGGACGCAGACAAACTGCACGGCAACCGTCGGCTGGCTGAAGCGTTGCCGGCTGGCGCTGTTCAACGAGGTCGAGACGACGACGCTGACGGGCGTTGCCGACCCGACCGCCGCAACACACGAACTCCGGAAATACATGCCCGAAGGCGCGATCGTCGTCGTCAAACGCGGCCCCCATGGCGCGATCGCCATCGATGCGGAAGGCCGTCTTTCGTCGGCCGCCGCACCCGCAGTCTCCGTGGTCGATACGATCGGCGCCGGCGACGTCTTCAATGCCGGGTTCCTGGCGGCACTTGCCGCCGAGATGCCTTTGGAAGCCTGTCTTCGCACCGGCGTCGCCATCGCCTCCGAGGCGATTTCCACCCTGCCGCGCAGCTACGGCAAACCGCTTTCGTCCTACCTTCAGGAGACCGGCGCATGAGCGCTCTCGCCATTCAGAACATTCACAAGCGCTATGGCGAGATCGAGACGCTGAAGGGCATCGACATCGACTTGGAGAGCGGCGAGTTCCTGGTGCTGCTCGGTTCGTCCGGCTGCGGCAAGTCGACCCTGCTCAACATCATCGCCGGACTTGCTGAGCCGAGCGGCGGCGACATCCGGATCGGCGATCGCTCCATCCTCGGCGCCCACCCCAAGGACCGCGACATCGCCATGGTGTTCCAGTCCTACGCGCTCTACCCGAACATGAGCGTCGCGCGGAACATCGGCTTCGGGCTGGAGATGCGCAAGGTTCCGGCCGCCGAGCGCGAGAAGGCGGTGGCGGAAACGGCGAAGCTCCTGCAGATCGAGAACCTGCTCGACCGCAAGCCGAGCCAGCTTTCCGGCGGTCAGCGCCAGCGCGTCGCCATCGGCCGCGCGCTTGTCCGCAAGCCGCAGGTCTTCCTCTTCGACGAACCGCTCTCCAACCTCGACGCAAAGCTGCGCATGGAGATGCGCACCGAGCTCAAGCGCCTGCACCAGATGCTGAAGACCACGGTCGTCTACGTCACCCACGACCAGATCGAGGCGATGACGCTCGCGACCCGGATCGCGGTGATGCGCGACGGGCGGATCGAGCAACTCGGAACGCCGGAAGAGATCTACGACCGGCCGGCGACGCTCTATGTCGCCGGCTTCGTCGGCTCGCCGCCGATGAACATCCTTGATGCGACCGTTGCGCGAGGTGAGTTGCAGATCGCCGGCGACGGGCAGGCAATCACCCTGCCGGCCCGCTTCCGGGGCGTTGTCTCGGATGGCCAGCGCGTCAAGGTCGGCCTTCGGCCGGAAGCGCTGCGGCTTGCCGCCGCCGGCGAGACCGCGCCGCAGTTCAAGGCCCGTGTCGAGGTGGTCGAACTGACCGGCCCCGAGCTCGTGACGACGGCGCGGATCGGCGAGCAGCGCATCACCGCGTGCCTGCCGCCGCGCAGCTCGGTTCTTTCGGGCGAAGAGCGCGCCTTCGCCGTCGAGGCGGATGCCCTTCATCTCTTCGATCCCGACAGCGGCCGGTCGCTGGCGAAGGCCTGAGGTTGGCTACGGGCGACGGCCCGGATTGCTTTGACAACGCCTTTTCCTTCTTGTGAGAATCGTTCATCACAGATTGTCCCGCGCGAGAAGAGGAAGTGACCGTGATGCCCTTGCCGATCGAAACGCCGGCCGTTCTCGTCGATCTCGAGGTTGCCAAGCGCAACATCGAGCGCTTCCAGGCCTACGCCGACGAGCATGGCATTCGCGTGCGTCCGCATATCAAGACGCACAAGCTGCCGCAGATGGCCGAACTGCAGCTCGAGGCCGGCGCAGTCGGCATCACCTGCCAGAAGGTCACCGAGGCGGAAGCGATGGTCGAGGGCAGCGACCGGATCAAGGACGTGCTGATCACCTACAACATTCTCGGCGAGGCCAAGATGGCTCGGCTGGAACGGCTCAATGGCCGCGTCGCGCTTGCCGTCGTCGCCGACAATGAGACTGTCATCGACGGGCTTGCGGGCTTTTTCGCGGGCAAGGACAAGCCGCTTCGCGTGCTTGTCGAATGCAACACCGGTGCCGATCGCTGTGGCGTTGGCACGCCGGCAGAAGCCGCGAGGCTGGCCCGCCGGATCGCGGATGCGCCGGGGCTGGTCTTCGGCGGCCTGATGACCTATCCGCCGGTCGACGGCGAGGCGAAGGTCCAGGCCTTCATGAGTGAGGCGAAGCGACTGATCGAAGCCGACGACATCGCCGTGCCCGCCATCACCTCGGGCGGCACCCCGAGCATGATGCACGCCGCCGGCGCCCCTGTTGCCTGTGAATATCGACCGGGCACATACATCTACAACGATCGCTCGCTGGTTTCGCGCGGCGTTGCCGGCTGGGACGATTGCGCCCTGACGGTGCTTGCGACCGTCGTCTCGGTGCCTTCCGAAAGCCGGGCGATCATTGATGCCGGCAGCAAGGTGCTGACCTCGGACCTGCTCGGGCTTGCCGGTTACGGTCACGTGCTCGGCCGTGATGACATCCGCATCGACCAACTCTCGGAAGAACATGGCCGCCTCGTCACCGATGGCCCGATCAACCTTAAGGTCGGCGACCAGCTCCGCATCGTACCCAACCACGCCTGCGTCGTGACCAACATGGTCGACGCCGTCCATATCGTCGAGGGCGGCACGCTGAAGGACACCTGGCCAATCGTCGCCCGCGGCCGCGTGCTGTAGAGACGTAGCGACCTGCCTTCTGCAGAAGCCTGTGCTCTCCGGGAGTACCCGCATTCGCCCTGAAATGCAGAGCTGACGGGTCCTTGAGGGACCTTTCGGCCAAGCAGCAGCAGCAGGGAGAATCGACGCGCGTCCACTGGACATAGGCGTCGCTCCCTCCATTTAATGGTCCCGGCGGACCGGTGCGGCCCGATGGGACGGTTGCAGGCAAACCGTTCCTGAAAAAGCCGCGAGAACGATAGGACATTTCCCGATAGCCGCCTCCAGCATCATCGGTTTGCGTTGTAGCAGTCGATTAAATTGATAGTTTTATCTGGTAACCAATGGAGGTCGAGATGGTCTTTGGACGAATTACCGGAATAGTGGGACTGGCAATTGTGCTCGGAGGCCTGCAGCTGGGAGCTGCGAGTGTTGCGTTTGCCGACACAACGATCCTGAACGTGTCCTATGACCCGACACGTGAACTCTATAAGGACTTCAACGCTGCCTTTGCCGAGAAGTGGAAGGCCGATACCGGCGAAACGGTGACGATCCAGACGTCGCATGGCGGCTCGGGCAAGCAGGCGCGCTCGGTCATCGATGGCCTGCAGGCCGATGTCGTCACGCTGGCGCTCGAAGCCGATATCGACGCGATCGCCAAGGGAACCGGCAAGATCCCGGCCGACTGGAAGTCGAAATTCGAAAACAACAGCGCGCCTTACACGTCGACGATCGTCTTCCTGGTGCGCAAGGGCAATCCCAAGGGCGTCAAGGACTGGAACGATCTGGTGAAACCGGACATCCAGGTGATCACGCCGAATCCGAAGACTTCGGGCGGGGCACGTTGGAACTTCTTGGCCGCTTGGGCCTACGGCAGAGCCGCCAATGGCGGTGACGACGCCAAGGCGCAGGAATATGTGACGGAACTCTTCAAGCACGTTCCGGTGCTCGACACCGGTGCGCGCGGAGCGACGACGACCTTCGTGCAGCGCGGCCTCGGCGACGTCCTGCTCGCCTGGGAAAACGAAGCCTATCTGTCGCTCGAGGAGCTCGGGCCCGACAAGTTCGAGATCGTTACGCCGTCGATCTCGATCAAGGCCGAACCGCCGGTGGCGCTCGTCGACGGCAATGTCGACGCCAAGGGCACGCGCAAGGTGGCGGAAGCCTATCTCGGCTACCTCTACAGCGATGCCGGCCAGAAGATCGCCGCCAAGCACTACTACCGGCCGTTCAAGCCGGCGGCGGCCGACCCGGCTGATATCGCTCGCTTCGGCGAATTGAAGCTCGTCACCATCGAAGATTTCGGCGGCTGGAAGGAAGCCCAGCCGAAATTCTTTGGCGATGGCGGCGTCTTCGATCAGCTCTACAAGCCGGGCCAATAAGAACAACCTCGGACGCGCAGCCGGTCAAACGGGCTGCGCGTCTTGCTTCGCGCCGCGCCGGGCCATTGGCAGGAAATGCGGTTCATTACGTCTCGTGAGCTTTGCAAAGGTAGTGCCATTGACGGATACGACGAAGACTGCGCCCTGGCGGTTTCGCGAGCCGAGTGTCTTGCCCGGGTTTGGGCTGTCGCTCGGGATCACGCTGAGCTGGCTGGTGCTGATCGTGTTGATTCCGCTGTCGGGGCTGGTGGTCCGGGCCAGCGGGCTCGGCTGGTCCGAGTTCGTGGCGCTGACGCTCGATCCGCGCACGCTCAACGCGCTGAAGATCTCCTTCGGCACGGCGTTCGTCGCCGCGGTGATCAACCTGATCTTCGGCGTCATCCTCGCCTGGGTGCTGGTGCGCTATCGTTTCCCCGGCAAGCGGGTGGTCGACGCCATGGTCGACCTGCCGTTCGCGCTGCCGACCGCGGTCGC